>JBDNHW010000093.1:0-17977 GCA_041688625.1 Pseudoxanthomonas sp. | reverse complement strand
TGATCGACATACTGCGGCGCTGCCAGGCGCCATACCCGGTGCCCACCCCGTGTGCCGAACTCGCACTGGCGGGTCTGTCCGATGCGGCGCTGCTGCAGACTCGCGCTCGCGTGGCCGAGGTGATCGCCGAGCGCGAACGGTTGCGGCTCGCCCTGGTATCGGCGCCGGGCGTGACCCGCGTCTATCCATCGCAAGGCAACTACCTGCTGCTGCGTTTTACCGATGCAGGACGCGCCTATCGATCGCTGCTCGACGCCGGTGTCGTGGTCAGGGACCAGCGCGGCGCGCCAGGCCTGTCCGATGCGCTGCGCATCACCATCGGGACGCCCGAAGAGAACGGCCGCATGCTGGCCGGGCTGCTCATCCAGGAAACAGCGCCATGACGCCCATCCTCTTCATCGACCGCGACGGCACCCTGATCGAGGAGCCGGACGACTTCCAGATCGATGCCTACGAAAAGATCCGCTTCGTGCGCGACGCGATTCCCGCGCTGCTCAGGCTGCGTGACGCGGGCTACCAGTTCGTGATCGTCAGCAACCAGGACGGTCTCGGCACCGAAGGCTATCCGCGCGAGTCCTTCGACGGACCCAACAACCTGATGCTGCAGATCTTCGAGAGCCAGGGCATCGTGTTCCGCGACGTGCTGATCGACGAGACCTGGCCGCACGAGAACAAGCCCACGCGCAAGCCAGGCCTGGGGATGATGGTGAATTACCTGCAGGACCGGAGCATCGACTGGGCGCGTTCGGCGATGGTCGGCGATCGTCCCACCGACATCGAGTTCGCCGTGAACCTCAACATCCGCGGTTTCCAGCTGAAGACGGAGCAGTTCGGAGGCGAGTGGGACTGGAATGCCATCGCCCACGAGCTGGCCGACGCGCCGCGGCGGGCGACCGTGCAGCGCAAGACGAAGGAAACGCGGATCCGCGTCGACATTGACCTGGACCGCGTCGCCGAGCCTTCGATCCACACCGGGCTGCCGTTCTTCGATCACATGCTCGAGCAGATCGGCAAGCACGGTGGCTTTGCGCTGCAGGTGCGCACCGAAGGCGACCTGCACATCGACGAGCACCACACGGTCGAGGACACGGCCTTGGCGCTGGGCCAGGCGCTGCGTGAAGCGCTGGGCGACAAGCGCGGCATCGGACGCTATGGCTTCACCCTCCCGATGGATGAGACCCTCGCCAGCGCGGCGCTGGATTTCAGCGGACGCCCGTACTTCGTCTTCGATGGCGAGTTCCGCCGCGAGCGCGTGGGCGACCTGCCGACCGAACTGGTGCCGCACTTCTTCCGTTCGGTGTGCGATGCGGCCGGGCTCAACCTCAACCTGCGCGTGCAGGGGGACAACGACCACCACAAGGTCGAGGCCTGCTTCAAGTCGGTGGCGCGTGCACTGCGTCAGGCCATCCGCCGCGAGGGCGCCGAGCTGCCATCCACCAAGGGAACGCTCTGATGCAGGTGGCACTGGTGGACGCCGGCGGCGCCAACATCGGTTCGGTTCGCTATGCGCTTAGGCGCCTGGGCGTGGAGGCCACGCTGACTTCCGATGCCGAGGTGATCCGCAGCGCAGACCGGGTGATCCTGCCCGGTGTGAGTACGGCGGCCATGGTCATGACACGGCTGCGGCAGCTGGACCTCGTCGAAACGCTGCGCACCCTTCAAAATCCGCTGCTCGGCGTGTGCGTCGGCATGCAGCTGCTGTTCGATCACTCCGACGAGGACGACACGCCGTGCCTGGGCCTGATCCCCGGGCGCGTGGCCAAGCTGGTTGGTGATGACCAACTGCGCGTGCCGCACATGGGCTGGAACACGCTGCGCTCGCGCCGCGAATGTTCGCTGCTGCGCGGAATCGCCGATGGCGACCACGCCTACTTCGTCCACAGCTACGCCGCGCCGGTGTCCGATCACTGCGTGGCCTCCACCGAGCACGGATCGTCGTTCGCCTCCATCGTGCAGCGCGGTAACGTCGCTGGCGCGCAGTTCCATCCCGAGCGCTCGGCCCACGCCGGAGCGCAGCTGTTGAAGAATTTCCTCGAGGCGGGCCTGGCATGAGCGACTTCACCGTGTACCCGGCCATCGACGTGCGCGAAGGACGCGTCGTCCGCCTTGCCCAGGGCGACTACGCCCGGGAAACGCGCTACGAGGCCGAGCCGCTGGCCGCCGTGCAGGGGTATGCCGCGCAGGGCGCGCAGTGGCTGCACCTGGTCGACCTGGATGCGGCCCGCGGAGGCGGCTACACGCTTGCGCCGCTGCTTCGGCAGATCGTGGCCAGCACCACGCTGAAGGTGCAGACCGGTGGCGGCGTGCGCTCGCGCGACGACGTGGCCGCGATACTCGATGCGGGCGCGACGCGGGTTGTGGTCGGCTCGCTGGCGGTGCGCGAGACCGAGACGGTGCTCGGGTGGATCGCGGAGTTCGGTGCCGAAAGCATGACCGTGGCGCTGGATGCACGCCAGGACGCGGCCGGCACGTGGACCCTGCCGGTGCACGGCTGGACCGAAACCGCGTCCGCAACCCTGGACACGCTGGCGCTGCGCTACGAGGAGGGTGGCCTGCGCCACCTGCTGAGCACCGACATTGCGCGCGACGGCATGCTTTCCGGCCCCAATTTCGATCTTTATGCCCATATCGCGCACGTCGCGCCGCGACTCCAGGTACAGGCCTCCGGAGGCGTGCGCGAGACAGGTGATGTCGCCACGGCGCGTGCCAACGGTTGCGCCGGCATCGTGCTGGGACGGGCGCTGCTGGAAGGCCGCTTCAACCTGCCCGAGGCGCTGGCATGCTGAGCCGGCGCATCATCCCCTGCCTGGACGTGCGCGACGGGCGCGTGGTCAAGGGCGTGCGCTTCCGCGACCACGTCGACATGGGCGACATCGTCGACCTGGCGATGCGCTACCGGGATGCCGGCGCCGACGAACTGGTGTTCTACGACATCGGTGCCAGCCCGGAAGGGCGCTCGGTGGACTATCGCTGGGTCGAACGCGTCTCGAGCCTGCTCGATATCCCGTTCTGCGTGGCCGGCGGCATCGGCAGCGTCGAGACCGCGCGTGCGGTGCTCTACGCGGGGGCGGACAAGATATCGGTGAATACGCCGGCGCTAACGCGGCCTGAACTGATCGGCGAACTGGCGCAGGCCTTCGGCGTGCAGTGCGTAGTGGTGGGGGTCGACTCGATCCGCGAGGCCGACGGACAGTGGCGCGTGCGCCAGTTCACCGGAGACCCCGGCAAGACCGTCGCACTGCCGGTGCGCACCCTGGACTGGGTGGTGCAGGCGCAGGCGCTGGGCGCGGGCGAGATCGTGCTCAACTGCATGGACAGCGACGGCGTGCGCCGTGGCTACGACATCGAACAGCTGTCTGCGGTGCGCGCGCTGTGCAAGGTGCCGCTGATCGCGTCGGGCGGCGCGGGCGAGGTGCAGCATTTCGCCGACGTGTTCCGGCAGGCCGATGTCGACGGTGCGCTGGCCGCGAGCGTGTTCCACAGTGGCAAGATCGCCATCGCCGAGCTGAAGAACCAGCTGGCCAACGACAACATCGAGGTGCGCCGTGGCGATTGAAGGAAGTTCGTCTGAGACCAGCGGCATCGACCTGGACACGCTCGACTGGAGCAAGGGCGGTGGCCTGCTGCCGGCCGTCGTCCAGGATGCCGACACGCTGCGCGTGCTGATGCTGGGCTACATGAATCGCGAAGCCGCCCAGGCCACTCTCGACCGTGGCCAGGTCACTTTCTACAGCCGCAGCAAGCAGCGTCTGTGGACCAAGGGCGAGAGTTCGGGGAACGCGCTGGCGCTGGTGTCGATGGACGCAGACTGCGACAACGACACGCTGCTGGTGCAGGCACGTCCGCACGGCCCCACCTGCCACCTCGGGCGCAGCAGCTGTTTTTCCGAAGCGCCGGGGAATTTCCTGGCCGAACTGGACGCGCTGGTCGCCGGGCGCGAGCGCGATCGGCCGCAGGGCAGCTACACGACCCGGTTGTTCGAGGACGGCGTGCGCGGCATCGCGCAGAAGGTCGGCGAAGAAGGCGTCGAGGCCGCACTGGCCGGCGTGGTGCAGGACGACGCCGCGCTGCTGGGCGAAAGCGCTGATCTCCTGTTCCACCTCACCGTGCTGCTGCGCGCCCGCGGGCTGTCACTGCATGATGCGGTTGCGGTCCTGCAGGAGCGCCATCGGCGCTGATCCAGTGCCGCGCGGGCAGTGCGCGCGCGGCCACGCGATAATGGGTGGCGACCCGCCTGGATCCAGCCCATGACTCGAACGTTCCTGCTTCCTGCGATCCTGCTGCTTTCAGCGGCGCCTGCGATGGCATTGCCGCCTCCGTGCAACTCGGGACGCGTTTGGGAGGACACCAACGCCGACGGCCGGATGGACACAGGTGAGAAGCCGCTTGCGGGGATCAGGCTTTCAGACGGCGTCGAACTCGTGGTTACCGACGATAAAGGCGACTACACGCTGCCCGCGGTCGATGGTCGCACCACGTTCCTGATCAAGCCTGCCACCTATGACCTGCCGGCGCGACGCGACGGAACGCCCGACTTCTGGGCGCACGTGCAGCGCGAGCCTGGGCCGCGATTGAAGTTCGGCGGAATACCCGCGCAGGTCCCGATGTGCCGCTTCTTCGGCCTGTTGCCGAAGAAGCGGGTGCCTGCAGGCCCGCTGGAGGTGCTGGTGTTCGCCGATCCGCAGGTGAAGTCGAGCGTCGATGTGGACTACTACGCGCGCGACATCGTCGAGCCGCTGGTGGGCAACCACGGCGCGCAGCTGGGCATCACCCTGGGCGACGTCGTCGACGACGATCTGGCGCTGTATCCGCAGATGATCCGGACCACGACCTCGCTCGGCGTGCCGTGGATGCACGTCGCCGGCAACCACGACCTCGATCTGGATGCGCCCAGCGACGAGGACTCGCTGCGCACCTACCGCCAGCACTTCGGGCCAGACACGTTCGCGCGGGAGGAAGCGCAGGCGGTGTTCGTTGCGCTGGACAACGTGGTGTATCGGCCCGGCGCCAAGCCTGCGTACATCGGTGGCCTGCGCGAGGACCAGTTCGGGTTCCTGCGGGCCTACCTGCCGACGGTTCCGAAAGACGGCCTGCTGGTGCTGGCGATGCACATCCCGCTGTTCGACGAAACCTTCCGCAGTAGGGACCGCCAGCGCCTGTTCGACATGATCGGTGACTTCCCGCACGTGCTCGTGCTGAGCGGTCATGCCCATACCCAGCGGCACTGGTACCACGACGCCGCCAGTGGCTGGAGCGGCAGCACGCCGCTGCACGAGTACAGCGTGGGGGCGGCCAGCGGCGCGTTCTGGTCAGGCGTGAAGGACGAGGCGGGCATCCCGGCCGCCACCATGGCCGACGGCACGCCGAACGGATACGCGCGGCTGCGCGTCGACGAGGGCGGCAAATATTCCCTCATCTGGCACGTCGCGCGCGCCCCAAGTGACAGCGGCATCGGGCTGCACCTGCCCAAAGTGCTGCGACAGGGCGCGTATCCCGCCTGGGGCGTGTACGCCAACGTGTACATGGGGGAGGTGGAGACACGGGTCGAGTACCGCGTCGACGGTGGCGACTGGAAGCCGATGAAGAAGGTGCTGCAGCCGGACCCGGCGCTTTTGGTGGAGAACGTGCGTGACGACCTGGCGACGGAACTTCGCGGCTACGACCGCTCGCCGGAAGCCAAGCCTTCGCAGCACCTGTGGCGCGGCGCACTGCCGACCGACCTGCCGGTCGGTGAGCACCGAGTCGAGGTCAAGGCGTCGGATCGATGGCGCGGAACGCTGGCGGACGAGGCGGTGTATCGGCTAGAGGAAGCGAACCCCTGATCTCTCAGGGACTGGTGCTCACGCTCCGACCGCCACGTTGCCGAAGTCGATGGCGCGTGGGTGCCCGTTGGCCGCTTCGCCCTCGCGCAGGGTCGGGTAATCTTCGCGCCGATCGATGAGGACCGTCTGCATGCTGGCCTGGCGCGCGGCGTCGAGTTCCTCGACCACGTCGGAGAGGAACAGGATCTGCGACGGCGCCACTCCCATCGATTCGGCAATCGAACGATAGCTGCCGGCTTCGCGCTTGCCGCCGATCTCCGTGTCGAACCATCCCGAGATCAGCGCCGTCAGGTCGCCCGCGCCGCTGTGGCCGAAGAACAGCTTCTGGGCGGGTACCGACCCGGACGAATACACGTACAGCGGCAGTCCCTGCGCGTGCCAGCGGCGCAGTGCCGGCGCCGCGTCGGGATAGATATGCGCGGTGAAGTCGGCGTCGCAGTAGCCGGCCTCCCAGATCATGCCCTGCAGGGCCTTGAGCGCGGTGTGCTTGCGGTCGCTGTCGATCCAGTCCTGCAGCGTCTCGACGATGATCTCGTCGCTGCAGATGCTGCCGTGCTCGGTGGCGACCACGTCGAGCCAGCGGCGCACGTCCGGGTCGTTGCCACGTTCGGCGACGAAGCCGGGCAGGGCGCGGCGCGCGTACGGAAACAGCACGTCCTTGACGAACGAGATGCTGCTGGTGGTGCCCTCGATGTCGGTCAGGATCGCCTTGACCATCAGGACGGCTTGCCCGGCTCGTAACGCGGGAAGCGCGTGGCGATGTCTTCGCCGGTGAAGTGGCCCACCCAGCCGTCCGCCTCGGTGAAGAAGCGGATGGCGATGAAGTTGGGCTCGTCGCCCATGTCGAACCAGTGGCGGGTGCTGTCGGGCACGGCGATCAGGTCGTCCTGGACGCATTCGACTTCGTAGACCTTGCCGTCCACGTGGAGGGTGAACAAGCCGGAGCCGGCCACGAAGAAGCGCACCTCGTCTTCCTTGTGGAAGTGTTCTTCCAGGAACTTGGCACGCATCGCCTCGCGCTGCGGATTGTCCGGCGCGATGCTGACCACGTCCACGGTCTTGAAGCCACGCTCGGCCACCAGTCGATCGATGTCGTCCTTGTAGGCGGCGAACACCTCCTCTGGCGGGGCGCCGGGCTCGACCGGCCTGGTCGCCTTCCAGCGCTCGAAGGTCACTCCGATCTTCAGCAGTTCGGTGGCAATGAAGTCGGGGTCGTAGCTGGCGAACTCCGGAGTCTCCGGGTTGCTTTCGGAAAAAATGCGCAGGCGGCTCATGGCAGGAGGCCTCGAGTGTTCAAGAGGGGCAAAGCGTAGCAAACGCAGAGCTTCATTTTGTGGATACGGGATTGTCCGGATATCTGGCAGATTCCACGAGTATCCGGCAAGGGCATCCGAGCAAGCTCGGATCTACAGAATACCCTTCAGCAGCGAATGCCGAGCTTGTGCCGGGCTTTATTTCCTAGATCCGGGCTTGCCCGGATGTCTGGCGGATTCCACGAGCAGCCAGGAAGGGCATCTGAGCAAGCTCGGATCTACAGAATATCTGTCAGCAGCGAAGGCCGAGCTTGCGCAGCTCCAGTTCGCAGTGGAACAGGAACTCGAAGGACTCCAGGTGGCGCCGCGCTTCGGCCATGTCCCGGCCCCAGGCGTACAGGCCGTGGCCGTCGATCAGGTAGCCCCACATTGGACCGGCATCGAGCAGCGCGTCGACCTGCGCCGCCAGCACGCGCATGTCCTGGGTGTTGGCGAACACCGGCACGTCCACGGCCGCTTCGTGGGTGCTGTTGCCGCTGAACGCCTTGAGCAGCTCGTAGCCCTCGAGCCGGACGTGGCCGGGGCCGGCGAACAGGCGCGAGGCGATGGTCTGCACCGGCGAGTGCGTGTGCAGCACGCAGCCGATGTCCGGGAAGCGGCGGTACAGCTGGGTGTGTAGCAAGGTTTCCGCCGAAGGCTGGCGGTCGGTGCCAACGGCCTGTCCGTCGAAGTCGACGACCATGATGTCGTCTTCGGTCAGGCGTCCCTTGTCGCGTCCGGACACGGTGATCGCCGCGTGCCTCTGGTCAAGGCGACGGGAGAAGTTGCTGCTGGTCGCTGGCGTCCAGCCCGCGGCGGCCAGCTCGCGGACGTTGCTCGCAATTTCCTTGGCCAGGGACTGCAGGCGTTCGGTGTCATAGGCAGCTGTGTTCATGGAGTGATTTTAGCCGAACGCCGCCGCCCGCCGGGTGACGCAGCCCAGCCTAGACTATGGCCCGCCACAGCACGATCAGCACCAGCGCCGGGCTGACCACGCGCACCAGCCACAGCCACGCCATGTGCTGCGCCGGCGACAGCGACAGCTCCTCGCGGCTGATCTTGCGGTCGATCGACCAGCCGGCGAACAGGGCGATCAGCAGCCCGCCAAGCGGCAGCATGAGGTCGTTGGCGATGAACTCCAGGAAGTCCATGATCGTGCGGCCCATGATGTCGACATCGGCCCACACGTTCAGCGACAGCACCGAGGCCAGGCCCAGCACCCAGCACAGCCCGGCGACGCAAAGCGCCGAGGTCTTGCGGCCCATCCTGGTTCTTTCCACCAGGTAGGCGGTGGCGGGCTCGAGCAGCGAGATCGAAGAAGTCCATGCGGCCACGGCCCGTAGGCCGAAGAACAACATGCCGTAGGCGATGCCGAACAGCATCACGTTGAAGGCCAGCGGCAGCGAAGTGAAGATCAGGCCCGGGCCGCCGCCCTGGGGATCAATGCCGAAAGCGATCACGATCGGGAAGATCGCCAGGCCGGCGAGCAGGGCGACCGTCGTGTCGGCCAGCGCCACGATAATGCCCACCTTGGGAATCGAGATGTCGCGCGGCAGGTAGGCACCGTAGGCCATCATCGCGCACATGCCCAGGCTCAGGCTGAAAAACGCCTGGCCCATGGCGCGCAGGAACACCGCGCCGTCGACTTCGGAAAAGTCGGGCTGGAACAGGAAGCCGGCAGCAGCGCCAAGTTTCCCGGTCGTGGCGCCGTAGCCCACCAGGATCAGCAGCAGCAGGAACAGCGCCGGCATCAGCAGTTTCACTGCGCGCTCCAGGCCCTTCTCCACACCCATCGCCACCACCGCGACGGTCAGGATCATGAAGGCGCCGTGCCAGGCGGTGAGTTCAAGCGGGCTTGCGAGAAGCGCGTTGAAAGTGGCCCCCGGATCGGTGATCGGCGCGCCGCCAAACAGCTGCTTGAGGTAGAGCCATGCGTAGTGCAGCGTCCAGCCGGCCACCACGCTGTAGAAGCTCAGGATGACGATGCCTGCCACGATGCCGATCCAGCCGATGCTCATCCAGCCGCGACTTGCGCGCGATTCGACGGTGACTTTTTCAAGCGAATTGATCGGACTCATGCGGCCGCGCCGACCGATCATGATCTCGGCCAGCAGGATGGGCAGTCCGACGATGGCGATGCAGCACAGGTAGATGATGACGAACGCGCCGCCGCCGTTGTCCGAAGCCATGTACGGGAAGCGCCAGATATTTCCCAGCCCTACCGCGGAGCCAGTGGCGGCCAGGATGAAGGCGGTGCGCGAGGACCACATGCCGTGGATCGAGTTCTTTTCCATGTTCGTATCGTCGTCTCTGGAAGTGGTCAAGTGGCGTCGGCTGCGTTGGCGGTCGCGGGTTGCGGATCGACCCGCAGGATCTTGAATCCCGCGTAGGCCAATACCAACGCCACCACGGGGCTGAGCAGGTTGAAGAAAGCGTACGGCAGGTAGTCCAGCGTGGCGACCCCGAGGGTTGCGGCCATGTAGGCGCCGCACGTGTTCCATGGGATCAGCGGCGAGGTCATGGTGCCGGCGTCCTCGAGCGCGCGCGAAAGGTTGACCGGGGCCAGCCCCCTGCGTTCGTACTCCGGGCGGAACAGGCGGCCGGTCAGCACGATCGACATGTACTGGTCGGCGGCGATCACGTTGGCGCCGATCGCCGTGCCCAGGGTGGCGGCGATCAGCGAACCGGTACTGCGCGCCGCCTTGAGCACGCTGCGGATCAGACGCTCCAGCAGGCCGGTCGACTCCATCACCGCGCCAAAGCCCAGTGCACAGATCACCAGCCAGACCGTATTGAGCATGCTGCTCATGCCGCCCCTGCTGAGCAGGTCGTCAACGGCCGCGTTGCCGGTCTGGGCCTTGTAGCCGTCGAACAGCGCGGTCCAGGAACCTGCCAGCAGCGCCATTGGCCGACTCAGCGTGTCGCGGTCGGCGAGGCGCAGGACCACCTCGGGCTGGAACACCACCGCGAACAGCACGCCGAGCAGCGCACCGATGAAGATCGTGGGGTAGGCCGGGAACCTGACGATGGCGAGCGCGAACACCACCAGCAGCGGGATCAGCAGGTGCCATCCCATGTTGAACTGCGCCTCCAGCAGTGCAGGCAGCTGGCCCAGTCCTTCGCCACCCTCGGATCGCCCGCCGCCACTGAGGCCGATGATGGTGAACAGCAGCAGCGCGATCGCGATGCTCGGCCCCGTGGTCCAGGTCATGTGCCGGATGTGGGCGAACAACTCGCTCCCGGCTGCGGCCGGCGCGATGTTGGTGGTATCCGACAGCGGCGACATCTTGTCGCCGAAGTACGCGCCGGAGATCACCGCGCCGGCGGTGATGGCGGGCGACATGTCCAGGCCCTGGCCAACGCCGATGAGCGCCACCCCCAGCGTGCCGGCCACCGTCCAGGAACTGCCGATGGCCAGTGCGACGATCGCGCAGATCAGGCAGGCGGCCGGATAGAAGAACGAAGGATGCAGCAGCTTCAAGCCGTACACGATCAGCGTGGGCACCGTGCCGCTCAGGATCCAGCTGCCGATCAGCGCGCCCACCGCCAGCAGGATGAAGATCGGCACTACGGCCAGCGAAACCCCCTGCACGAGGCTGTCCTGGATTTCCTGCCACGACATGCCGTTGCGAAGGCCCACCAGCGCTGCCACGCCGGCGGCCAGCAGCAGCGCGATCTGGTTGGCGCCGTAGGACGAGTTGTCGGCGTACAGGTACACCGCCAGGGCCAGCAGCACCGCCAGGAACAGCAGCGGCGCCAGCGCCTGGAGCAAGGTGGGCGCGCGCCGCACTTGTACTGTGGTCATTGCGGATCCTCGGCATGCCCGGCGTCATTCAGCAGGGGTCGCTGACTCGGTCCGCAGGTGCGCGTTTGTACCACGGTTGAGGCCCGGCGGCGGGGCCTCATTCGGGCGCCGGGTGCAGGCGGTAGTTTCGGGCCTCGCCACTGCGGACCTTGGCCAGGTACTGGATCAGTTCGCGGCGGATCACCGGCGCCAGCAGGTAGACGCCGATCATGTTGGGCACCGCCATCACCAGGATCATGGCGTCGGCGAAGTCCATCACCACGGCCAGGTTGCTGGACGCACCGATCACCACGCCGATGCAGAACAGCAGTTTGAAGCCCATGCTGACCCCGCGCGACTCACCGAAAAGGTACCCGGCCGCCTTTTCGCCGTAGTAGGACCAGGCGAGCATGGTGGAGAAGGCGAACAGGAACACCGATACCGCCAGCAGGTACGGAAACCACGACAGCACCGAAGCGTAGGCCATCGAGGTCAGCTGGACGCCGTCGCCCACGCCTTCCACCTGGTACATGCCGGTGATCACGATGACCAGCGCGGTGAGGGTGCAGATCACCACGGTGTCGATGAACGGTTCCCATAGCGCCACCAGGCCCTCGGACACAGGCTCGCGGGTGCGCGAGGCGGAGTGGGCGATGGCGGCCGAACCCATGCCGGCCTCGTTGGAGAATGCGGCGCGACGGAAGCCCTGGATCAGCACGCCGATGAAGCCGCCGTAGCCCGCTTCAGGCGTGAAGGCGCCTGAAATGATGGCGTTGAACGCTGGCCCGACGTTTTCGAAGTCGACCGCGATGATGTACACGCTGCAGGCCAGGTACAGCGCGGCCATGACCGGCACCAGCTTGCTGGTCACCTTGGCGATCGAGCGGATGCCGCCGATGATCACCACCGCGACCAAGGTCGCCATCAGCAGCCCGAACAGCCAGCCCTTGCCGACGAGCCAGCTGCTTTCGCCGCCCGAAATGTTGAGCATCTGCTGGAAGGTCTGGTTGGCCTGGAACATGTTGCCGGCGCCCAGCGAACCGCCGATGCAGCACAGCGCGAACACCACGGCCAGCCCTTTGCCGAATGACTTCATCGTCGGGTACTGCTCGGCAATGCCGCGGCTCAGGTAGTACATCGGGCCGCCGGAAACGCTGCCGTCGGGATTGATCGTGCGGTACTTCACGCCCAGGGTGCACTCGGCGAACTTGGTGCTCATGCCCAGCAGGCCGGCCACGATCATCCAGAAGGTCGCGCCGGGCCCGCCGATGCTGATGGCGATGGCCACGCCGGCGATGTTGCCCAGTCCCACCGTGCCGGAAATGGCGGTGCTCAGCGCCTGGAAGTGGGTGACCTCACCCGGGTCGTCCTTGCGCGAAAAGTCACCCCGGATCAGGCGGAAGCCCTGCGCGAAGCCGCGCACGTTGATGAAGCCGAAGTAGAAGGTGCAGAACAGCGCGGCGATGATCAGCCACAGCAGCACGAACGGCAGGCTGACCCCGAAGCCGATCGGTATGGGGTAGAAGACCGCCGAGGACACCAGGGCCGAGACCGGGGCCAGCGCCGCATTGATTGCCTCGTCCAGGCCGGCGGCCGGGGCTGCCTGGGCGGGCGTGGCCATCAGCGCCAGCAATGCCGCGCAAGCGGTGGCAATCGATGCAGGGGAAGCTTTCATCCGGTTTCCTTGAAGGTGGAACGTTGGCGGGGTAACAGTGGCTTGCGCGCCGCGGACATCGCACCCGCCCTCCGGCCGCCCTGGCGAGCGTGGATGAAGTGCTGATGCTGTTCCCTGTGCGTGGATCCAGGATGGTCGGGCGACGTCGCGTTATCGTCGCTAGTGCCTTTACCATGCCAAAGCGGACCCGGCAGTTCAAGCTGCGGCCGCAGCATGGCGCCCCGCGCCGACGCCTCCAGGGAGCAGAGTACGTGCAAGAAGACGCCTGCGGCGACACGCCCCAGCGACCGCAATCGCTGGCGGGGCAATTGCTCGATTACGCAGCCCGCTGGCCACTGGAAGCGCCGCAGGTGGCCCTGTTCAACGAGCTGCTGAACGACCCTGCGGACGCCTTCCAGCGCGAGCGCGCCGCCGGCCACTTCACCGCCGGGGCCTGGCTGATCAGCGCAGACGGCCTGCGCCTGCTGATGACGCACCACCGCAAGCTTGGCCGCTGGCTGCAACTGGGCGGTCATGCCGATGGGGAGCGCGACATGGCGGCCGTGGCGCTGAAGGAAGCGCAGGAGGAATCAGGCCTGGAGGGGCTGATGGTCGAGGGCGACGCGATCTTCGACCTTGATCGCCACTGGATTCCCGAGCGCCGCGACGTGCCCGGGCACTGGCACTACGACGTGCGCTACGTCGTGCGCGCGGGCGCTGACGAGAATTGCCTGGTCAGCGATGAGTCGCATGACCTGGCCTGGCGGCCGATCGTGGAAGTGGCCCGGGATCCGGATGAATCGCTGAGCCGCATGGCGCGGAAATGGCTGGACAGCCGTTCGTCGTAGATCCGAGCTTGCTCGGATCTACGGGAAGCATCCGAGCAAGCTCGGATCTACAAAAGACGCCGCAGCATGCCCTTCCTTCGTTGTAGATCCGAGCTTGCCTGGATGCCTTTCGCTCGCTCGGATGCCTTTCGCATTGACGCCAGAGCACCCGGCCAAGCCCGGAACTGCAGGAAGAATCCGCTGTAGATCCGAGCTCGCCCGGATGCCTTTCGCATTGAAGCCAGGGCATCCGAGCGAGCTCGGATCTACAGGAAGCATCCGGGCAAGCTCGGATCTACGCAGCTGGATTCAATACAGCACTCGCGTCCTCAGCGTCCCTTCGATCGCCGCCAGCGCATCCTTGAGCGCGCCGGCCTGCTCCCTGGAGGCGGTGACGTCGATGACCACGTAGCCGACCTTCGCATCGGTGCGCAGGAACTGGCCGTCGATGTTGATGCCGTGCTCGCGGAAGATGTCGTTGACCTGCGACAGCACACCCGGCTGGTTGCGGTGGATGTGCATGATGCGGCGGCTGCCTTCGTGGCCGGGCAGGGTGACCTCGGGGAAGTTGACCGCAGACAGCGTGCTGCCGTTGTCGCTGTAGCGCACCAGCTTGGCCGCCACCTCGATGCCGATGTTGTCCTGCGCCTCCAGCGTGCTGCCGCCCACGTGCGGGGTCAGGATCACGTTGTCCATGCCGCGCAGTGGCGACAGGAACGCATCGTCGTTGCCCTGCGGCTCGACCGGGAACACGTCCACCGCCGCGCCGCCGACCTGCCCCGACTGCAGGGCCTGCGTCAGCGCATCGATATCGACCACGGTGCCGCGCGAAGCGTTGATCAGGTGCGCGCCCGGCTTCATCGCGGCAATTTGTGCCGCACCGAACATGCCCTGGGTCGCCGGCGTCTCCGGGACGTGCAGGGTGACCACGTCGCTGCGCGCGAGCAGGTCGTCCAGGCCGCCCGCCGAGCGTGCGTTGCCCAGCGACAGCTTGGTTTCGATGTCGTGGAAGATCACGTTCATGCCGATGCCCTCGGCCAGCACGCCCACCTGGGTGCCGATGTGGCCGTAGCCCACGATGCCCAATGTCTTGCCGCGCGCCTCATGGCTGCCCGCGGCCGATTTCGACCAGCCGCCGCGGTGGCACTGCGCGCTCTTCTGCGGGATGCCCCGCATCAGCATGATCGCCTCGGCGATGACCAGCTCGGCCACGCTGCGGGTGTTGGAGTAGGGCGCGTTGAACACCGGGATGCCGGCCAGTTCGGCCGCGTCGGTGTCGACCTGGTTGGTGCCGATGCAGAAGCAGCCGATTGCCATCAGACGCCGCGCCTCGGCCAGGACTTCGGCGGTGAGCTGGGTGCGCGAGCGGATGCCGACGATGTGCGCCTCGGCGATGCGGCGCTTCAGCTCGTCTTCGGGCAGCGATTTGGCGTGGAGTTCGATCTGGGAGTAGCCGGCAGCCTGGAAAGTGTCGATCGCGGTCTGGCTGATGCCTTCCAGCAGCAGGATGCGGATGTCCTGCTTCGGGAACGAGGTCTTCTTCATCGACATGCGGTGTGTGGGCAAAGCGTCAGGGACGGTGACTATGCCAGAACGCGTGTGTGCATGTTGCAGCGCGGCAGAAGCTTCTGCATGGCTCGGCTGGACGCGCGCAAGTATCGCTGGTTAGGCTGGCCTTCCCGCTGACGTTTGCCTGCCGATGACCCATGAACTGCTTGATTCGCTGCGCAAGGCCGTGCCGGCACTACGCCTGAAGACCGGCGCGGCGGACCTGGAGCACTACGGTCGCGACTGGACCCGGCGCTGGACGCCCGCCCCGCTGGCCATCGCCCTGCCGGCCAGCATCGAGGAAGTCCAGGCCGTCGCCCGCTGGGCCAACGAGGCGCGCGTGGCGCTGGTGCCATCCGGTGGGCGCACTGGACTCTCTGGCGGTGCCGTGGCGGCCAACGGCGAACTGGTGCTCAGCCTGGAGCGCATGAACAAGGTGCTGGAGTTCAGCGCCATCGATCGCAGCCTGACCGTCCAGGCCGGCATTCCGCTCGAAGCGGTGCACAACGCCGCACGCGAACAGGGGCTGGTGTATCCGGTGGACTTCGCCGCGCGTGGCTCGTGCTCGATCGGCGGCACCATCGCCACCAATGCAGGAGGGATCCGGGTGATCCGCTACGGCAACACGCGCGAGTGGATCGCCGGGATGAAGGTGGTGATCGCCAGCGGCGAGCTGCTGGACCTCAACCGCGGACTGGTGAAGAACTCCAGCGGCTACGACCTGCGCCACCTGATGATCGCCTCCGAAGGCACCCTGGGGATCGTGGTCGAGGCGACGCTGCGCCTGGCCGAGCCGCCGCCGGCGACCAATGTGATGCTGCTGGCGCTGCCCTCGTTCGACATGCTGATGCAGGTGTTCGCCGCGTTCCGCAGCCGGCTGCAGCTGGAGGCATTCGAATTCTTCACCGACCGCGCGCTGCGCCACGTGCTGGCGCACGGTGCGCAGGACCCGTTCGAACAGGTGCACCCGTATTACGTTGTCACTGAATTCGCCAGCGGCGATGACGCTGCCGAAGCCGCGGCGATGGCGGCATTCGAGGCGTGCATGGACAGCGGCTGGGTCAGCGACGGTGTGATCAGCCAGAGCGACGCCCAGGCCGCCCAGCTGTGGCGACTGCGCGAGGGCATCACCGAGAGTCTCGCCCCGTACAAGCCGTACAAGAACGATGTCTCGGTGCGCATCTCGGCCATGCCTGCGTTCCTGGAGGAAACCCAGGCACTGCTGGCCCGGGCCTACCCGCACTTCGAAGTGGTGTGGTTCGGACACATCGGCGACGGTAACCTGCACATCAACGTGCTCAAGCCCGAGGCGCTGGATCACGCGGAGTTCGTGCGCCAGTGCGAACAGGTGACCAAGGTGCTGGCTGAATCGCTGCAGCGGCATGGCGGCAGCATTTCGGCCGAACACGGCATCGGCCTGGTCAAGAAGGGGTATCTGGAGAGCACCCGCAGCGCCGCGGAGGTCGAGTTGATGCGCGGGATCAAGAAGGCGCTGGATCCCAACGGCATCATGAATCCGGGCAAGGTCTTCGATAGCTGAGCCCTGCCGTGCGCCGTGCGCGCAGTTCAGCTGCCTGACCTGACCCGCAGGTATCCTCTGCGATCAGATCCCCCCTTGAACCATGGACCGAACATGTCGCGACTTCTCCCGATCGGCCTGCTGATGCTGGCTTGCTCATTGCCCGCTGCCGCAGGAAGTTTCGCCGGGTCATCGGCGGGCGCTTCATCGGCCGGTTCCTCCGCCTCCTCGGGCAGCACTTCCGGTGACGACAAGGTCGTGCTGGAAGCGCGCGAGGATGCCGCCAGCTTCGTCGCCAGCGAAGGACGCATTCGTGGTGCCCAGCTGGAAGCCGCGCTGCGTCACCTGCGTGAGTCCCGTGAAGATGCGCGAGTCGCAAGCGACATGCAGCTGGCGCAGGCCATCCTCGCCCGGTGAGCGTGGACCGGCGCCAGCCACCATCGCGGTGGCTGACAACGACCATGATGCTTCTGTGTGCCGGCAGCGCTGGTGCCGCCGTGCGACTGGACGTGGACCAGACGGGGCTGTCGTTGCAGGAGGCGGCAGCCTCGCAGGCGATCGTCGACGCAGTCCTGGAGCGCCTGCCACCGGCGATGCAGGAGACGCTCACCGACACTGTTTCGCTCGAATGGCGCGCTGACCTGCCCGAACGGGTCCATGGCCGAGCCATCGGCCGGCGCGTAGTGCTTGATCGCTCGCTTTTGCAGGTCCCGTCCGAACGCCTGGAAACAAGGCCCGGTCGGCAAGATCTGCCGCCGCACCCGGCGTTGGCTGCGCTGATCCACGAGCTGGCCCACGTGCACGACCGAAGTCTGGGTCGCGCGCTTTCGCACGATCCGCGCCTGCTGGATATCGCCGGCTGGCAGGTCAGTCCGGCGCGCCTGGGCCTGCGGCGTCCGTCCAATGCGTTCACCGATCGAAGTCCCGATCCTTACGAGCTCGAGCGGCCGTCGGAGTTCGTTGCCGTCAACCTCGAGCATTTCCTGCTGGACCCGGCGTACGCCTGCCGCCGCCCGGCGATGCACCGCTACCTCGCCGATCACTTCGGATGGTCACCGCCACGGGCGCCGTGTGCCGACGGGCTGGTGTTCCTGCAGTCGCCTGGATCGGTCGCTGCAGCTGCAGGTGATTCACCCGTGCTGGGCATCGACCCGACGCGCGTCTATTCCGTGGAATACCTGCTGGCTGAACCCAACGAGCAGCCGATGAGCCGCTGGGGGCACGTCATGCTGCGCCTGGTGATCTGCGCGCCGGGACGGGCACCCGGTCCGGATTGCAGGCTGGACCTGCAACACCACCAGGTGCTCTCCTTCCGCGCTTTCGTCGATGACCTGCAGCTCTCCAGCTGGCGCGGGCTCACCGGCTCCTATCCTTCACGACTGTTCGTGTTGCCGCTGCAGCAGGTGGTGGACGAATACACCAGGGTCGAACTGCGTGGCCTGCAATCGATCCCGCTCGAGCTCACTGTTCAAGAGATCGCTGCGCTGATCGAGCGTGCCGCGCAGCTGCACTGGAACTACGACGGACGCTA
>JBDNHW010000092.1:0-7543 GCA_041688625.1 Pseudoxanthomonas sp. | reverse complement strand
TCGCACCGGTGCGCTGTTCGGCCTGCAGGGGCTTGAGCCACGTGTGCACGTCCTCGGCCGGCAATTCGGCTTCCAGGCGTTCGAGGCAGCGGGGCCAGGCATCCATCGCGGGCAACATCGGTTTCGTCGAAAGTGCGTGCCAGGCGCGCTGTGCCGCGCCGACGCAGGTGATGGGACAGTGCGCGAGATTAGCATGCAGCGAGCGGCGCCAACGATCGATTCACCGCCCACTGCCCGGGCGCTGCCAGCTGATGGTTGACCGCCCGGGATGCGGCCTATAAACTTTCGGGTTCTCTCAACTGCTACCCGCCCGAGGGCCCCATGGCCACCAAGCGCACCTACCAACCCAGCAACCTCAAGCGCAAGCGCGACCACGGCTTCCGTGCCCGCATGAAGACCGCGGACGGCCGCAAGATCCTGGCCCGTCGTCGCGCCAAGGGCCGCACGCGACTGAGCGCCTGAGGAATCGGCCGCACCTCACGGCGCAGCTCCTCGATGTCGATGCATCTGCCAAGACCCGCGCCCTCGAGCGCGGGTTTCTCGTTGTTGCCGCAATGACTGCCACCTTCCCCCGCAGCGCCCGGGTCCGCACCGGTGCCGACTACAAGCGGGTGTTCGAGCATGCCCGTCGCACCGCCGAACCGCTGCTGAGCCTGCACCTGTACGCACAGGGCACGACGCCTCGGCTGGGCCTGGCGGTCTCGCGCAAGGTCGACAAGCGCGCGGTGGGGCGCAACCGGATCAAGCGCGCGCTGCGCGACGAGTTCCGCCGCTTGCGCAGCGAGTTGCCGCCTGGCGACTACGTGGTGGTGGCGCGCGCCGGAGCGGCCAGGGCCGCGTCCGGCGAGCTTCGCGCCGCGCTTGTGCGCAGCCTTGCGCGAGCCGGCGCATTGCCCGCATCGGCCACGACCGGCACAATGCCCGCAGTCGCTACGTCGCTTTTCTCCCACTCCAGCACCACGTCCAAACCGGCAGCGACCGCCGGTTGAGAATGCCTGTCCGATGAACCAAACCAGAGTTTTCCTGATCTTCGCCTGGCTCATGGTGGCGACCCTGCTGTGGATGGAGTGGGGCAGGTTCACTGCGCCTGCCGCCGTCGCCGAAACATCCGCGGTAGTCGAACCATCAGGCGCCGACACCGCCAGTGGCGGAGGCACCGTTCCGGGCGCACCAGCGCTGCCTGCGCCAGACGCCGATGGAACGACGCCCGCGGTGCCGGCGGTCCCGACCACGACTTCCAGCGCACCCAGCAGCGCCGCGCCTGCACCCGGCCTGGCCCGAGTGATCGCAAGTTCCGACCTGTTGCGCCTGACCCTGGACGGCGGCAGCGTCCTGTCGGCTGACCTGCTCGAGTACAACCAGGACCGCGACGAAGCCAGTCCGCCGGTCGTGCTGCTGACCAGCGAACCCTCACGCCTCTACGTGGCGCAGAGCGGCTGGGTGAGCCCAACCGGCGCGGCGCCGAGCCACGAGGCTCGCTTCGTTCCCGAGCAGGGTGCCGGCGCGGTCACCATGGCCCCGGGGGCGACCGAACTGGAGGTGCCGTTCGTCTGGAATGGCCCGGAGGGAGTCACCATCCGTCGCATCTACACGCTGCGCCAGGGCGAGTACGCGGTGCGCGTGCGCGACGAGGTCAGCAACCGCGGCAGCAGCCCCTGGCAGGGCTTCGTCTACCGGCAGTTGCTCAGGGTGCCGCCACAGATCAAGACCGGGATGACCAACCCGGAGTCCTTCAGCTTCACTGGCGCTGTCTGGTTCAGCCCGAGCGGTGGATACGAACGCCGCAACTTCGACGACTACCTGGAAGACGGCAAGGTCGGGGTCCAGACCGAGGGCGGCTGGATCGCGATGCTCCAGCACCACTTCTTCACCGCCTGGATCCCGGAAGCCAAGGGCGAAGTCACCATCTCGCTGGACACCGCCGCCGGCGGTCGCCAGGCGCTGATCCGCGAAGTCGGCCCCGCCGTGAGCGTGGCGCCCGGCACGCAGTCGATTACCGAGGCCCGGCTCTACGTGGGACCCAAGCTGATAGAGCAGATGAACGCCCAGAGCGTGCCCGGCCTGGACCGCGCGGTGGACTACAGCCGGTTCGGCATCTTCGCCCTGATCGGCAAGGGCCTGTTCTGGGTGCTGAGCCACGTGCACACCCTGTTCGGCAACTGGGGCTGGGCGATCATGGGCCTGGTGTTCCTGGTCAAGCTGGCGATGTACCCGCTGTCCAAGAAGCAGTACCAGAGTTTCGCCAAGATGCGCCAGTTCCAGCCGCGCATCGCGCAGCTCAAGGAGCGCTACGGTGACGACCGCGCCAAGTTCCAGGCCGCGATGATGGAGCTGTACAAGAAGGAGAAGATCAACCCGATGGGCGGCTGCCTGCCGATCCTGGTGCAGATGCCGGTGTTCCTGGCGCTGTACTGGGTGCTGGTGGAGTCGGTGGAGCTGCGCCATGCGCCGTGGATCCTGTGGATCCAGGACCTGACCGCCCGCGACCCGTACTTCATCCTGCCGGTGCTCAACATGGTGGTGATGTACCTGACCCAGAAGCTCACGCCGACGCCGGGCATGGACCCGATGCAGCAGAAGATGATGCAGCTGATGCCCCTGGTCTTCGGCGTGATGATGGCCTTCTTCCCGTCCGGGCTGGTCCTGTACTGGGTGACCAATGGTTCGCTGGGCCTGCTGCAGCAGTGGTGGATGACCAAGCGCCACGGACAGCCGCCAGCCAAGGTGTTGGCTAACTAAGCAAGGGCGGCCCGCATTGCAGGCCGCCGCTCTCCGGAGTTAGATGGGGCATGGGCAGCGTCGACACCATCGTGGCCATCGCCACGGCGCCCGGCGCCGGCGGAGTCGGGATCGTGCGCCTGTCCGGGCCGACCGCCCTGCACATCGCAGCGACCATCTGCCGCCGTCTGTTGGAGCCGCGGCGGGCGCATCGGGTTCGTTTCGCCGAACCCGATGCGGCCGAGGCAATCGACGACGGAATCGCCCTCGCATTCCCCAACCCCAACAGCTTCACCGGCGAGGACGTCGCCGAACTCCAGGCGCACGGCAGCCCGGCAGTGCTCCAGCAGCTGGTGGCACTGTGCTGCCGGCTCGGCGCACGACACGCGCGTCCGGGGGAGTTCAGCGAACGCGCGTTCCTCAACCAGCGCCTGGACCTGGCCCAGGCCGAGGCCATCGCCGACCTGATCGCCGCGTCCGACATTCGCGCCGCCCGCGCCGCGCGCCGTTCGCTGGAGGGCGCATTCTCCGCCCGGGTCGAGGCCATCGGCGCCACGCTCGTACGCCTGCGGGTGCACGTCGAAGCGGCCATCGACTTCGCCGATGAGTCCATCGAGACGCTGGGCGGCGCGCAGCTGCGCGAGCAGCTTCAGTTGGCCTGCCGGCAGCTCGAGGACCTGCTGGACCAGGCCGAGCGCGGACGCAAGCTGCGCGACGGATTGCACGCGGTGATCGTGGGCCCGCCCAATGCCGGCAAGAGTTCGCTGCTGAACGCCCTGGCCGGCAGCGATCGCGCGATCGTCGCGCCACGCGCCGGCACCACGCGCGATACCTTGCGCGAAACCGTGCGCATCGATGGCTTCGAGCTGACCCTGGTCGACACCGCCGGACTGCGCGCCGGTGGCGATGCGGTCGAGCGTGAGGGCATGCGCCGTGCGCGCCTGGAGCTGCAGCGGGCGGACCTGGCGCTGGTGGTGGTGGATGCGCGCGCGCCGCTCGCCGCCGCCGCCGAGCTGCGCGAAGCGGTGGCCGGGGTACCGCTGCAGCTGTGGGTACACAACAAGTCCGACCTGCTGCACGAGGTCCCGTCCGACACCGAGGGGGTCGTGCACGTCTCGGCGGCCGGCGGGCAGGGTCTGGAGCATCTGCATGCGCGGCTCGGGGCGCTGGCCGCAGGAGCGCCAGACGCTGCAGGCGACGGCAGCGGCGGCGAGTTTTCGGCACGCGCCCGCCACGTCGAGGCGCTGGGGCGCGCGCTGGCGCACGCTGATGCAGGGAAGCGTGAGCTGGATCACGAACGCCTGGAGTTGGCCGCCGAAGAATTACACTTGGCCCACGACGCCTTGGGCGAGATCACCGGGAAGATCTCTCCAGATGACATGCTGGGCCGCATATTCGCAAGCTTTTGCATTGGAAAATAGGCATTGCGCGAGTTGACAATCAGGTCGCGTGACGCGAGCTTGGCAAGTCAAAACCGCTGTTCAATCGTTTTGGGGGAGCTAGGAATGATGCAAGTTGCAAATGTTTCGAAGCCTTCGCGCGGCCTCGCCTTGTTGATGTTGGTTATGTTGGCGGGGTGCTCGAAGGACGAGCAGGCCGGCGCCGAGGCCACGACCGCTGCCCCGGCCCCCGCGGCCCCCGTCGCCGCCCCGCCTGCACCAGCGGTTTCGGCGCAGGTCCAGGCCATGGGTGCCGAAGAGCTGCGCGCCGCCGCCAGCAAGGCACTGGCCGAGAACCGGATCTATGCCCCAGGCGGCGACAACGCCGTGGAGTACTACCTGGCCCTGCGCGACAAGCAGCCCAACGACCCGACCGTGACCAGCGCACTGACCGACCTGATGCCGTATACGCTGATCGCCACCGAGCAGAGCATCGCCCGGGAAGACTTCGCTGAAGCGCAGCGGTTGTCCGCGCTGATCGAAAAGGCCAACCCGAAAGCACCGGCCCTGCCGCGCCTGAAGCAGTCCATCGCCACGACCCAGAAGGCTGCCGCCGACCGCGTGATGACCGACGCCGCCAAGGCCGAGACCGACGCGCAGGTCAGGCTGCTGGAGCAGCAACGCCAGGCGCAGCAGGCCGAGCAGCAGAAGGCCGCCGCCGAAGCGCTGGCCGCCGAACAGCGCCAGGCCGCGACCCGTGCCGAAGCCGAGCGCGTCGCCGCCGCCGAGCGCGAAGCAACCCAGCCAGCCGCCACTCCACCCGCCCGTCCTGCTGCCACGCCGCCGCCGCGCCCCGCCGCCGCTGAACTGCAGATTGTCAGCGCGCCGCCGCCGCGCTATCCGCCAGACGCGCTGCGTTCCGGCACCGGTGGCGAAGTGCTCGTGGAGATCACCGTGGGTACCGACGGGTCGGTTACCAATGCGCGTGTCGTGCGCGCTACGCCACCACGGGTGTTCGATCGCGAGGCCTTGAACGCGGTGCGCCGCTGGCAGTTCGCTCCGATCGACTCGGTGACCACCACGCGCCGCACGATTGCGTTCAACCCGGGCTGATCCCGGGCCGGTCCCGGGCAAGCAACACAAGAAGGGGCGCATTGCGCCCCTTCTTTCTGGCTCGGCACGGTGCGTCAGCCGCTGATCGCCAGGCGTTCCTGGTGGTAGCGACGCACGGCCGCGAACCACAGCACGGCCGCCAGGCCGAAGCTCGCCAGCAGGTAGACGCCCCATTCCTGGGGGCTGACGAACTCGATGCGGATCACTTTCTGCAGCAGCTGGTTCTGGGCCAGGAACGGCACCGCAAACTGCCACAACTCGGCCTTGACCGGGTTGAGCAGCAGCATGAAGGTCGGAATCATCGGCAGCAGCATCAGCCAGCTCATGTGGGTCTGGGCTTCCTTCATGCTCTTGGAGGAAGCCGCCAGGTAGGTCAGCAGGGCGGTGCCGATGAACAGCATCGGCAGCAGCACCAGCAGCATCTTGGCGATCGCGAGGAAACTCACGTCCAGCATCTGCCCGCGGGCCCCGGCCAGCATCGCGCTGGCCTTGAACGCCAGCAGGGTCAGCAGCAGCGACAGCAAGCCCAATGCGCAGGCCGCGGCGATCTTGCCGCTGACCACCGCGCTGCGCTGCGCCGGTGTCGCCAGCAGAGGCTCCAGCGACTGGCGCTCGCGCTCGCCGGCGGTGGCATCGATGATCAAGGCTTGGCCGCCGAGGAACGCGGTGATGATCAGCAGGTACGGCAACAGCGCCGACAGCAGCACCCCGCGCTTGGCTTCGGCGCTGGCCATGTCGCGGCTGCCGACGTCCAAGGAGCGGGTCACGCCGGGATCGATGCCGCGGGCCATCAGTCGCAGCATCCCGACCTGCGAGCCGTAGGCCTGCAGCGCCCCCTGCAGGCGCTGTACCGGGATCTGCGCGTTCTGCCGCGTGCTGTCGCTCAGGATCTCGACCAGCGCCGGTTTGCCTTCGCGCCAGTCCGTGGCGAAGCCCTCGCTGACGTGCAGCGCCACCTCCACGTCCTGGCGGGCAATCGCCGCCTCCAGGTCGGCTGGCGGCGCGATGGCCTTGACGCCGTGCGCGGCCAGGAACGCGACCAGGTTGGGGGCGCGCTCGGCGCCCTGCACCGGCACCTCCAGCACCTTGTCCATCTGGGTCCGGGCCTTGTTCTGCACCAGCGCGCCGCCACCCAGCAGCAGCACCGGGATCAGCAGCGGCATCAGCAGCAGGCTGAAGAAGAACGTGCGCCGGTCACGCGAGATCTCCAGCAGTTCCTTGCGCATCACCGACCACAGCGCGGGCATCGTCGAAACCTTGCGGGCGCCACTCATGCGAACAATCCTTCTTCCGAACCGATGGCCTTGACGAACGCGTCCTCGAGGTTCTCTTCGCCAGTCAGCGCGCGCAGTTCATCGGCGCTGCCGGCCACCACCACGCTGCCCTTGGCGATGATGACGATGCGGTCACACAGTGCGGCGACCTCCTGCATGATGTGGCTGGAGAAGATCACGCAGCGGCCCTCCTCGCGAAGCTGGCGCAGGAAGCCGCGCATGGCGCGGGTGGTCATCACGTCCAGTCCGTTGGTGGGTTCGTCGAGGATCACGTTGCGCGGGTCGTGGACCAGCGCGCGTGCGATGGCGGTCTTGGTGCGCTGGCCCTGACTGAAGCCTTCGGTCTGGCGTTCCAGGATGTCGCCCATGTCCAGCGCCGCCGAAAGTGCAGCGGTGCGTTCGGCGATGCGCGCGCCCGACAGCCCATGCAGTTCGCCGAAGTAGGCGATGTTCTCGCGCGCGGTCAGGCGCTTGTACACGCCGCGCGCATCGGGCAGCACACCCAGCACGCGCCGTACCGCAATCGGATCCGCCGCCGCGTCGATGCCGTCCACCATGACTTGCCCGCCATCGGGTTTCATCAGCGTGTAGAGCATGCGCATGGTGGTGGTCTTGCCGGCGCCGTTGGGGCCGAGCAGCCCGGTGATTTCGCCGTCGCGGGCCTCGAAGCTGACCCCGTTCACGGCAGTCACGGTGCCGGTCTTGGTCTTGAATGACTTGTGCAGGTCGTTGGCGGTGATCATGGAATATCCAGGGCCGGATGAAGAATCGGGGGGCGGAAGGCGGGAGGTGTGCGCTGCGGTTCGACGAAGTTGTGTAGTTGCGGTATGCCGTGCTGTCCGCCTTGCCCCGGACCAAAGCTCGCCCGTCGTCCGCCGCTACGCGCCCTCACGGCTCCCAGCCGTTGAAGCTGGTGAACGGCGGCACGTAGGTCAGCGTGTCCAGGCACTCGGCGTCGAGCGACTTCGCATCGGCGGTCTCGATGAACTTGCCCAGCAGCTTGGGCATGCAGCCTAGGCCCATGGTGCCGTGACCCTGCCCACGCAGTTGCAGGTGGCG
>JBDNHW010000091.1:0-29766 GCA_041688625.1 Pseudoxanthomonas sp. | reverse complement strand
GCTGACCCACCACGAGCGGTTCGAAAGCCGGGATGAAGCGCGAAGCAGGATCTTCGATTACATCGAGCTGTTCTACAACCGCAAGAGGCTGCACAGCACGTTGGGCTACCGCTCACCGGCCCAGTCAGAGAAGATGGCAATAGTGCCTAATTAAACTGTCCGAGGAAGTGGGGGTAGTCCAGGGGGGATTCGCCCTTAAAGCCTGCGCAGGATTTCACCCAGGATGGCTTCGACAACCGTCTCCGTCTCCAGCAGCGTCTGCCGATTGTCGAACCGAAGCACCTCCAACCCATGGCGCTGCAGCCAATCTGTCCGGACGCGGTCCCTCTCCAATCCCTCTGCAGTCAAATGCTGCCCACCGTCCACTTCCACCACCAGCAAGGCCGCAGGCAGGTAGAAGTCCACCACGTAGCGCCCGAGCGGGTTCTGCCGGTAGCACTGCACGCCAGAAAGCTGTTTCCTGCAAAGCCGGTGCCACAGTCGTTGCTCGGCATCGGTCATCGCGCTCCGCAGGCGGCGCGATGCTGGCTTCAGTTTTCGGTCGTAAGGCAGCATGCGTTGGATCTGATCACCTGCCGCACGACAGTGGCATCAGGCAATCACCCGGCGGTTCGCAGGAATTTGCCACTGCCGGCGTGTTCGAGCCAACATGGCCACGCCCACCTGGCCGACGCCGAATCAGGCCCATGCCAACCCTGCTGATTGCCGACGACCATCCGCTGTTCCGCCAGGCCCTGCGCGGCGCGGTGCGGCGGACCGTGCCAGGCGTGGCGCTGCACGAGGCCGAAAGCGTCGATGCGCTGTATGCGCTGGTGGACGCACACCCGGAAGCGGACCTGCTGCTCATGGACCTCAACATGCCGGGCGCGCACGGGTTCAATGCGCTGGTGCAGCTGCGCGCGCTGCATCCGCAGCTGCCGGTCGTCATCGTGTCCGCACGCGAGGAGCTCAGCGTGATGCGGCGCGCACTGGATCATGGGGCGCTTGGCTTCATTCCGAAATCCGCGGATTCGGACACCATCGGTCGCGCCATCGCGCAGGTGCTCGATGGCGAGCGCTGGGCGCCGCTGGCCGCGCACGAGGCACCGGCCATGGGTCGAGACGAGCATGAGGTCGCGCTGCGCCTGCGCGAGCTCACGCCACAGCAGTTCCGTGTGCTGCAGATGCTGGGCGTCGGCCGCCTCAACAAGCAGATCGCCCATGACCTCGGCGTGTGTGAAGCCACCATCAAGGCCCACGTGACCGCAATCCTGCGCAAGCTCGGCGTCACCAACCGTACCCAGGCGGTGCTGATGTCCGGGCGTCTGTCGGTCGATCCGGACCGCATGCTGCCGCCGCTGGAAGAGCAGGACTGATTCCGCGCAGGCACGACCTGCGAAGAGGCGGCTTCAGGCCCCCACGGGCCTATGGTGTGCGGCGAGGAACGCGCGGAGGGAGGCCGGCTTGACCGGCTTGGTCAGCACCCGGTAGCCACGCGAGCGCGCCTCCACCTTCAGCTCGTCGCGGCCGTCGGCCGTCAGCAGGGCGCCGGCCACGTCCACCGGGCAGGCCGCATGCAGCGCATCCAGCGCCTCGAGTCCGTCCATGCGGTCGTGCAGGTGGTAGTCGACCAGCATCACCGCCGGGCCCAGCGCGATCTTTTCCAGCGCCTCGTCCACCGTGGCGGCGGTGAGGACCTCCACCTTCCAGCGACCCAGCAGCATGCGCATGCCGTCCAGGATTTCCTGGTCGTTGTCGACGCACAGCACCCGCAGGCCGGACAGGGAATCACCATCACGCGGCAACGCCTCCGCTTCGTGCGAGACATCGGTGGCCGTGGCGGCGCGCGGCACGCTGATGGAGAACATGCTGCCGCGCCCGACCGTGCTGTGCGCGTCCAGTTTGTGACCGAGCAGGCGCGAGATGCGCTGGCATATCGACAGCCCCAGCCCCAGCCCGTGTTCGCCCCAGTCGAAAGGCTGCTCGTAGCGATGGAACTCTTCGAAGATCTGGCGCATGTGGTGTTCGGGTATGCCCGGGCCGCTGTCCCAGACCTGCAGCTCGAGCAGTGCTCCACGGCGGCGCGCGCCCAGCAGGATGCGTCCGTGGCGCGTGTAGCGCAGCGCATTGGCCACGAAGTTCTGCAGCACCCTGCGCAGCAGCCGCCGATCGCTGCGCACCGGCCAGTGTCCAGCGCGCATGCGCAGGGCCAGGCCGCGGCCGGCTGCAATAGGCGCGTACTGCGCAGCGACCTCGCGCAGCAGGGCACCGGCATCGAAGTCGCTGAGCTTGGTGTGCAGCCCCCGCGTCCAGGCGCGACACGTCCAGCAGGCCGTCGAGGAGCTCCTCGGCCGCTCGCAGGGCGGCGTCGATGCGTTCGCCCAGGTGGCGCTGCTCGGCCGGTTCGATGCTGTCGCGCAGCGCCGAGGTGAACAGCCTCGCGGCGTTGAGCGGCTGCAGCACGTCGTGGCTGATCGCCGCCAGGAAGCGGGTCTTGGACTGCTGCGCCGCCTCGGCCTCGCGGCTGCGGTCGGCCACGCGCTGCTCGAGGGTTTCATTGGCCTCGAGCAAGGCATTCTCGGCGCGCTTGAAATCGCTGATGTCGTTGTAGCTGGTCACGTAGCCGCCGCCCTGCAGCGGCTGGCCGCGCATCTCGATCACCGTGCCGTCGCTGCGCACGCGCTCGAAGACGTGCGGCGAGCCGGCGCATATGTACTCGATGCGCTTGGCCACCTGGTCTTCGATCCCGCCTTCGCCCAGCTCTCCGCGTTCGGCGTTGTAGCGGATCAGGTCGGCGACGGGGCGGCCCACGTAAAGCATGCCCGCCGGATACCCGAACATCCGCTGGTAGCCGCGGTTCCAGGCCACCAGGCGCATGTCCGGATCGACCACGCTGACGCCGGCGCTGATGTTCTCCAGGGTGGTGCTTAGGATCTCCCGGTTGAAGCGCAGCTCCTGGCCGGCTTCATCGAGCACCGCGACCACCTCGCCCAGTTCCATGCCCGAGCCACGCAGGACGCTGGTCAGCACCAGCCGTGCGGAAGCCGCGCCGATGGCAGCGGCCAGCAGTTTCTCGGTGAACTATACCCAGGCTCGATCGGCCGTCGCGCCGGTATTGAGTTCACGCTGCTGCGAGGCCGCCTGCTCGACGAATGCTCGCCGGGCGTGGCGCTCGCCGACGATGCGCTCGGCCAACGACAGCAGGTCGGCAATGCGCACGTTGCCCGGCCATTCGCTGGGCACCAGCGCTTGCCGCTGGATGTAAGGATCCAGGAACGGGGCAATGCGCAGTCGCTCGTCGACGCTGGGGCGCCAGCGCGTCGACACCAGCATCATCACGCCGCTGTTGAGCAGCAGCGACCAGAACGTGCCGTGAGTCAGCGGGTCCCAGCCGGTCAGGCCGAACAGCTGCTGCGGCCGCAGCCACTGGATCTGGAAAGGGCCGGTCAGCAACCACTCCGGACCCAGCCAGCCCGACGCCGACATGGTGGGCAGCAGCAGGGTGTAGATCCACACGCCGAAGCCCAACAGCAGCCCCATCTCGACGCCGCGGCGGCTGGCCCCTCGCCGGTACAGTCCGCCCAGCAGGCCCGGCACGAACTGTGCCACCGCCACGAATGCGATCAGCCCGTACGATGCCAGTGAACTCTCGTCGCTGCTGAAGCGGTAGTAGGCGTAGGCGCACAGCGCGAGCATCAGGATGGCGATGCGCCGCACCCACAACACGCGCGAGGCCACGTCGGCTTCGGCGTGGCGTTCGGCCCAGCCGCGCCGCAGCAGCACCGGCATCACCAGGTCGTTGCTGACCATCGTCGCCAGGGCAATACTGGCCACGATCACCATGCCGGTTGCTGCGGAAAAACCGCCGATATAGGCCGCCAGCGCCAGCGCGTTGTTGCCGGCGTTGAGCTGCAGCGCCAACACGAAGGTGTCGCTGGCCACGCCGCTGTTGGCGCCGAACATGGCTACGCCGGCCGTGGCTATGGGGACCACCATCACCGAGATCAGCACCAGGTAGCCTCCGAACATCCAGCGTGCCTTGCGGATGTCGCCGACGTCGCAGCATTCCACCACTGCCACGTGGAACTGGCGCGGCAGGCACACGATCGCCAGGAAGCTCAGCAGGGTCTGGGTGAAGAATCCCACCGGTGGCGCATTCTCGAACAGTGTGCGCGCCGAATCGACCACGCGCAGCCATTGCCCGTTCAACCACACGTAGGCGAACACGCCGACCGCCACCAGCGCCACCAGCTTCACCACCGACTCCAGCGCGATCGCCAGCATCATGCCGTGGTGGTGTTCGGTGGCATCGACCTGGCGGGTGCCGAACAAGTCGGTGAACAAGGCCATCAACAACGCCGCGTACAGTACCGGATCGGTGAAGAAGCCGGTGCCGTCGGCACCCTGCCCGGTCAGCACGCCCAGGCTCATCGCCACCGCCTTGTACTGCAACGCCAGGTACGGCACCACGCCGATCAGCGCGATTACCGTGACCAACGCCGCCAGCCGTCGCGAGCGGCCTTAGCGCGAGGAAATGAAGTCGGCGATGGAGACGGTGTTCTGGCTGCGCGCGATCAGCGCCAGCCGCTCGATGATGCGCCAGCCGAACAGCAGCAGCAGCGGCCCCAGGTAGATCGGCAGGTAGCCGATGCCGTTGCGCACCGCGCTGCCCACGGCGCCGTAGAAGGTCCACGACGAGCAGTACACCGCCAGCGCCAGGCTGTAGACCACCGGGCGCAGCCACAGACGGTTCGGATACAGCGGATTGCGGTCGCCCCACCACGCCACCGTGAACAGCAGCGCCGCGTAGCCGACCGATACCAGGAGCAGGATCTAGCTGGAAACCAACGCGGTGCTCCGATAGAGGACTGGCGCGAGTCTACCCCCGGCGGGGTGCGAGCAAACGCCGCGCGGCGGCTTCGGCCTGGTTGCGCAGCTCAGGCACCGCGATGCTTTCCCACAGGCTGCCGATGCGCAGGCTGCCGACCACGAGCACTTGGTCGAGCGGCGCGCCGTCGATGTCGGTGAGTTCGCCGTGCTTGCCGGTGTCCAGGCCGATCCCGTGCGGACCCGGGCGCGCACGGCCGCTGCCCAGCAGCTGTGACAGCAGCGGGTTGCGCATCAGCTGCGCGCGCATTTCCACGCCGGTCGCGTTGACTACGCGGTCCACGTCGAGCTGCTGCACGCGCCGGTCGCGCATCTGCATGCTCACGCGGATGCGCCCGGCCTCGACCGCGACGGTGTCCAGCCGCCCCCGATGCAGCTGCATCTGGCCGCTATCGCGCAGCGCCTGCAGCTGCGCGTGCACCTGGGGCGCGATGCGGTGTCGATGCACGTCCCAGTAGCGCACCGCATGACGCAGGAACCTGCGCTGGTCGTCGTGCGAAAGGCTGCACCACAGCGCCTGGACCTGCGGGCGCGCGCGTTCCATGACCGCCTGCCATGGGACGTCGTGGGCGGCGGCCGACTGCACGGCGGCGCGCAGGTGGCGCATGCGCTGGCGCAGGTCCATGCCCAGCAGCGGGCCGGGGTCGTACTCGCATGCAACGTGGGCGGTATGCGGCAGCGGCAGCAGGGCGTGTCGCGACAGGACGTGGATGCGGCCGCGATGCCCGTTCCGGGCCAGGCTCAACGCCGTGTCGACCATGCTCAGTCCGGAGCCGGCGATGCACACGGTCTCGTCGGTGCCGATGCGCTTGATCGCATCGAAGTCCCAGGCTTCCAGCCGCGCCTGCGCCGGTAGCGCGCTGCTGCCGCGCGCCGGCAGCGGGCGCGAGCTGTTGCCCACGGCAAGAACGGCGGACTGCGCCGCAAGCTGCACACCGGATTCGAGTCGTGCGCACAATTTTTTTTCCGTGGGTTCCAGTGCGGCCACGCGATCGTGGGTGACGGCCAAAGTGGCGGCGCTGGCGTCGCGTGCCTGGCGCAGACGCTGTCGAAGGTAATCGCCATAGTGGCGGCGCTGCGCGTAGGACACCGACAGCGATTCACGCGACCCTTTGTCCTGCGCCTCGACCAGGTAGTCCACGAAATCGTCAGGCGCCGCCTCCGTGCCACTCATGCGCTGCGCCGGCACGTTGAGCAGGTGCTCGGGATGGGTGGTGGCGTAGGCCACGCCCTGGGCCAGGACGGTCGCAGGCTCCACCAGCGCGATGCGCGTACCGAAAGCCGCGAGGCGAAGCGCGTGGATGGCCGTGAGCACGCCGCCGGCACCGCCGCCGACGATCAAGAGGTCGAATTCCGCTTCGTCTGTGGGCTGTGGCATCGGCGCATTGTAGGCGATGGCCACAATGCAGCCCTGGAGGCGGGACGCTCCAAGCGCTCCTCCGCCTGCGCAGGTACCGCGGCATGGCTGCAGCTTCTCGTGCCGCAAAAACAAACCCTCCGGAGGGCGTTTGTCTGGAGGCGCTGATCCCGCGTGACCAACCTGCGGTTGTTGAGAGCCGCGGGGATGACGCAATGACAAAGCCGCGCTGCGCGCGGGTGGTACCGACAAAAGCAAAACCCGCCTTTCGGCGGGCTTTCCTTCAAGGTGCTGGATCCCCGCCTGCGCGGGGATGACGCATTGGCAAAGCCGCGCTGCGCGCGGGCCAATGCGTCACTTGATCTTGCCTTCCTTGTACATCACGTGCTTGCGCACGACCGGGTCGTACTTGCTCATTTCCATCTTGCCCGGGGTGTTCTTCTTGTTCTTGTCCGTCGTGTAGAAATGCCCGGTGCCAGCCGAGGAGATCATGCGGATCTTGTCGCGTTTGCCTGCCATGTCTTATCTCCTCAGATCTTTTCGCCGCGCGCGCGCAGCTCTTTCAGGACGGAGTCGATGCCGTTCTTGTCGATGGTGCGCAGCGAGTGCGCGGAAACCTTCAGCTTGATCCAGCGGTTTTCGCTGGCGACCCAGAAGCGGCGCTCGTGCAGGTTGGGCAGGAAACGACGACGGGTCTTGTTGTTGGCGTGGGAGACGTTGTTACCCGTCTGCACACGCTTGCCGGACACTTGGCATACGCGGGACATTACGCACCTCGATGGTGTTGGTTTGCCCCCCTTGGCCAGGAGAACGGCGGCCCCGGTGGATCACCTGTACAGGTGCGGCCATCGTGCGATACGGGTCATGGATTCGTTGCCGGGGCGGGCCGGAATCGCACTTCCGGCGCGCAGATCGGGCCGAAGCCGGACGCAGCGAGCCGCGCAGTATGCCCATGATTCCCTTGTGCTGCAAGCACTTGGGCGGGACAGGCGGCGCTCTGTCCAGGCTCTGAAGCCGGGTAGGAGCGGCGTCCCGCCGCGAGCTTTCGCCTGATTGCTTGCGGTAAGAGCGGAGCACCAGCGATGAGCAAGGGCTCGCGGCGGGACGCCGCTCCCACGGCGGTGACGCGGCCCGACAGCTCGCGCCCGTGTACCCGACGGGCATGGCTCTCCTGCGGTTGAGGGTGGGTGGCGGAGCCGCTCAGCGCTGGCTGCGCAGCTTCTCCAGCACGCCGTCCAGAGTGTCCAGGCTGGTGTAGTGGATGACCAGCTTGCCCTTGCCGGTGCGGCCGTGGGCGATGCTGACCTTGGCGCCCAGCGATTCGGACAGCTCGGTCTCCAGCGAGGCGATATCGGCCTGGGGCGCGGGCTTGGCCGGCTTGGCCCTGCCTTTCGCCAGGGGCACCTTGCCGGCGGCGAACTGCTGGACCCGGTGCTCGACCTCGCGCACCGACCAGCCCTGGTCGGCCGCTTCGGCGGCCAGCTTGCTGGCCAGCTCCGGCGACAGGGTCAACAGGGCGCGGGCGTGGCCCATTTCCAGCCGGCCCGCCTCGAGCAGCGCACGGATCGCCGGCGGCAGTTCCAGCAGGCGCAGCAGGTTGGACACAGCGGCGCGCGAACGGCCCACCGCCTCGGCAGCCTCGGCGTGGGTCAGGGAGAATTCGTTGATCAGGCGCTGCAGGGACTGCGCCTCGTCCAGCGGGTTCAGGTCTTCGCGCTGGATGTTCTCGATCAGCGCCATGGCGATGACGGTGCGGTCGTCCAGGTCGCGGACCACCGCCGGCACGTCGGCCAGCCCGGCTTCCTGCGAGGCACGCCAGCGGCGTTCGCCGGCCACGATCTCGTACCGGTCCGGCCCCAGCTGGCGGACCACGATCGGCTGGATCACGCCCTGGGCCCTGATCGACTCGGCCAGCTCGCTGAGCTTGGCCGGGTCCATGTGCATGCGCGGCTGGTATTTGCCCGGCTGCAGTTGTTCGATGGGCATCTGGCGCAGGGTCTCGCCCGGCTGCGCCTCGGCCTGCGGGGCGGCGCCGGCCTTGGGGCCGAGCAGGGCTTCAAGGCCGCGACCCAGCCCGCGCTTCTTGGCCGTCGACGGCTTTGGTGTGGACATCAAGCATTCTCCAGTTGCGGTCGCGGCGGTTTGTTGCGTTCGTGCTGGCGACGCAGGATCTCTCCGGCCAGTCCTAGGTAAGCGACGCCGCCGCGCGAGGATTTGTCGTAGCCGACGATGCTCTGTCCGTGGCTGGGCGCCTCGGCCACGCGCACGTTGCGCGGCACGATGGTGCGGAACACCTTGTCGCCGAAATGACTGGTGAGCTCGGCCGACACCGCGTTGGCCAGGTTGTTGCGCACGTCGAACATGGTGCGCAGCACGCCCTCGACCTCGAGTTTTGGATTGAGCCGCGCCTTCAGCGCCTCGATCGTTTCCATCAGCGCGCTGAGCCCCTCCAGCGCGTAGTACTCGCACTGCATCGGCACCAGCACCGAATCGGCCACGGTCAGCGCGTTGAGCGTGAGCAGCGACAGCGCCGGAGGGCAGTCGATGAGGATGAAGTCGTAGTCATCACGCAGCGGGTCGAGCGCGGCCTTGAGGCGCTGCTCGCGGCCGTCGATCTGCATCAGCTGGATCTCGGCGGCGGTCAGGTCGATGTTGCCCGGCATGAGGTCGAAGTCTTCGGGCGTGCGCACGATCACCGAGCGTGCATCGGCTTCCTGCAGCAGCACGTCGTAGGTGGAGGCCTCCAGTTCGCGCTTGTCGATGCCGCTGCCCATGGTCGCGTTGCCCTGCGAATCCAGGTCGACCAGCAGCACCCGCTTGGGCGCCCGCGCGAGCGCGGCGGCCAAGTTCACTGCGGTGGTGGTCTTGCCGACGCCACCCTTCTGGTTGGCAATGGCGATGATGCGGGCCATGCGTGCTGCGCCTCGTGGAACCGGGGTGGGTCGGGGATTATGCGGGTTTCAGGTGGCGCGGTCTGGAAATGGGTTCAAGGGGGCCACCGGCTCCGGGAAAGCCGCTCCGCGCGCGCCCTCGGTCAGGGGTCGCGAGCAATGATGACCAGGTGGCGTTCCCCCACCAGTCCCGGCACGGTCAGCGCGTGTATCGCACAAACCTGCCAACCGCCGGGCAATGCGGCGATTTCCTCGAGCGGATGGATGCCTTTCATCGCCAGCAGGCGGCCACCCGGCTTGAGCAGGTGGCCTCCCACTTCGATGATCCCGGCGAGGCTGCCCAGTGCGCGCGCAGTGATTGCGTCAAACGTTCCGGGTTCGTCCAGCGCTTCGGCGCGGGATTCGGCCACGCGCGCGTTGGCCAGGCCCAGGGTGCGCACGGCCTCGCGCAGAAAGCGCGCCTTCTTGCCATTGCTTTCCACCAGGGTGACCTGCAGCTGCGGCTGCGCGATGGCCAGCGGAATGCCGGGCAAGCCGGGGCCGGTGCCCAGGTCGGCCAGGGTTCCGCCCGCTACTCCCAGCGCGCTCACGAAAGGCTGCATGGCCAGCGAGTCGAGCAGGTGCCGGGTCACCATTTCGGCCGGATCGCGGACCGCGGTGAGGTTGTAGGTGCGGTTCCAGCGCGCCAGCAGGGCCAGGTACTGCAGCAGCGGCGGCGCCAGCAGCGCCGTGTCCAGGCCCAGTGCGTGCAGGCCACGACCAAGTGCATCGTGCAGGGAGGCGGGCAATGCGGTGTCGGTCATCGTGCGGATTATCGCAGGCGCGATCCTGCGGAAGGGATGCGAGTGGCGACGCTTTTCCCCGGCACAAGCTTCGCGACTTACCCGTGAACGACGTCCCCGTGCGACCTCGCTCCCCCAAGGCCGTGCCCACCACTCGCCTCTGGCAGCGGATACCGGCGCCATGCCAGCGCGGCGCGGTAGCCGGGTAGCGGTGTCCACTCGTGCAGTTGCCACTGCGCCGCCTCGCCCAGCGCGGCATCGCAGGCCTGCAGCCGCAGCTTGCGGTCCTGTTCGGCGAACACCAGCTTGTGCAGGCCGAATGAAAGCCCTTGGCCGTGGGCCTTGAGGACGGCTTCCTTGGCGCACCACAGGCGCACGAAAGATTCCACCATTGCCGGTTCCGGCTGTGCCTGCAGCCACGCGGTTTCGTCGGCATGGAAGAACCGCTGGGCCAGTTCGCGCAGACGCGGACGTGGGCGCACGCGTTCGATATCCACGCCCAGTTCGACCGACTCGCCCAACGCCAGCACGAGGGCTTCGCCGCTGTGGCTCCAGCCGGTATCGAACTGCGTGTAAGGCGCGCCCAGTCGCGGCCGGCCGCTGGGGTCACGGTGCAAAGGCAAGGCCGATGCCTCGCATTGCAGCACCTGCGAGAGCAAGGGGCGAGCGGTGGGTTCGCCACGCGTGCGCGGCAGGTGCGGCACCACCCACACGCGCGGCGCCAGGTTGTCAGCAATCAGAGTCATCGAGGCAATATAGCGGAACAGGGATGGGCCATGACCGGGCCGCGGATTGGCGAGGGCAAAAAGCGGCCTGGTGCCACCGCCGCTCGCCGTGCGGGGGCCGCCTGGCGATGTTTAACGGTGGCTTCACGGCAACGGGCCTTAAATCGTCCGGGTCGAGACATTGGATGTGCCCGCAGCCACGCGAGCCATCTGTTTTTCACCCGCGAAACTTTAAGGAGACAGCAACATGGGCATCATCATCTGGTTGATCGTAGGCGGTATTGTGGGCTGGCTGGCCAGCATCATCATGAGGCGCGACGGACAGCAGGGCATCATCCTCAACGTGGTGGTCGGCATCATCGGCGCGTTCATCGCGGGCTGGATATTCGGCGGTGGCATCAACCAGGCCATCACCGTAATGACGTTCCTGTATTCATTGCTCGGCGCGGTGGTCCTGCTGTTGATCGTGAACCTGTTCACGCGCGGCAAGGCGCGTTGAAGTTTAGCTGCGACCGCGTGCGCTGATTAGACGCACCCAAGGTTCGTGGCACTACAAAGGCCCGGCATAGCCGGGCCTTTGTTCGTGTGGCGCCCGGCGCCAGCAGGAAAAGCAGCACCGCTGCCGTGGGAGGGCTTCAGCCCACATGGCTTGTTGCGCAATACGTCGGGGCTGACGCCTCGCCCACAGTTCCGGCCGGTCATTCCCTGATGTCGACCCAGGCCGGCGCGTGATCGCTGGGGCGCTCCCAGGTGCGCGGTTCGCGGTCGATGCCGGCCGCGACCACATGCGGACGCAGCGCGTCGGACACCAGGTTCAGGTCGATGCGCAGACCAAGATCGCGGCGGAACCCGGCCATGCGGTAATCCCACCAGCTGAAGATGCCGCCCTGCTCGTGGTGCAGGCGATAGGCATCGTGCAGTCCGAGCGCATACAGGCGCTTCAGTGCGTCGCGTTCGGCGGTCGAAGTAAGGATGTGGTCTTCGTTCCAGACGGCGGAATCGTGCACGTCGCGATCGTCGGGGGCGATGTTGAAATCACCCAGCACCACCAGTTTTTGATGCGCGCGCAGTTCATCGGCCAGCCAGGTGTGCACGGCCTGCAACCAGCGCAACTTGTACGCGTACTTGTCGGTGCCGACGTCCTGGCCGTTGACCACGTACAGGTTGACGATGCGCACGTCGCCCACGGTCGCGGCGATCACGCGCTTCTGCTCGTCCTGGAAACCCGGAATGCCGATCTGCACGGCGTCTATGGGCAGGCGCGAAACGAGCGCCACGCCGTTGTAGGTCTTCTGCCCGGCAAACACGCTGCGGTAGCCGAGCGCAGCCAGCGCTGTGTCGGGGAAGTTGTGATCCTCCAGCTTGGTTTCCTGCAGGCCGACCACGTCAGGGGCGAACGTGGCCAGCCACTGTTCCAGGTGCGGCAGGCGCACGTTGAGCGAGTTGACGTTCCAGCTGGCGATTTTCATGGCGAGGCGTTCCTGCGACAGGCGTGGCCGCATGCGGTGCAATGGTAAGGGACGCGGGTGGCGCGACCGCCGTGCCGGGTGCTCAGCGGATCATGAAATCGATGAAGCGCCCGATCCTTGAATACGGCGGCTTGAGCATGTCGCTGCCGGCGCGGCGCGATTGCCACAGGATCGGCAACGCCTTGCTCATCGCATCGAAGCCGGCGCGGCCGTGGTAGGCACCCATGCCGCTGGCACCGATGCCGCCAAAGGGCAGGGTGTTGATGCCGAAGTGCAGCACGGTGTCGTTGACGGTGACGCCGCCGGCCAGAGTGCTGGAGAGGATCTTCTCCACGCTGTCGCGGTCGTTGCTGAAGGGATACAGCGCCAGCGGCCGGTCGTGGGCGTTGACGTAGGCAATGGCCTCGTCGAGCGACCGTATCGAGCGGATCGGCAGGATTGGCCCGAAGATCTCGTCCTGCATCACCTTGGCGTCGTCACCGGGTTCCAGGACCAGATGCGGGGCGAACAGGCGTTGCGCCGGGTCGTGGCGATCGGACAGCGCGATCACCTCCAGCCCGCGCGCGCGCGCATCGTCCAGGTAGCCGGACAGGCGCTGGAACTGGTCGTCGTTGATGATCCGGGTGTAGTCGTCGCTGCCCGTGTCATCACCGTAGCGCGCCCGTACCTGCTCGCGCAGCGCCTGCACCAGCGCATCGCGGCGCGCGCCGTCCAGCAGCACGTAGTCCGGCGCGATGCAGGTCTGACCGCCGTTGAACCACTTGCCGGTGGCCAGGCGTGCGGCGGCCTGTTCCACCGGATAGTCGGCGCAGACGATGGCCGGCGACTTGCCGCCCAGCTCCAGGGTCAGTGGGGTGAGGTTGGGCGCGGCCGCGGCCATGACCTTGCGGCCGACCGCGGTGGAGCCGGTGAACACCAGGTGGTCGAACGGCAGCGCGGAAAACGCGCCGGCGACCTCGGCGCCGCCGCTGGCCACGGCCACGCGATCGGCCGGGAACACTTCGGCCAGCAGGCTGCGCAGGAACTGCGTGGTTCGCGGCGTGTGCTCGGAGGGCTTGAGGTAGACGTGGTTGCCGGCCGCGATCGCGGTGGCCAGCGGGATCAGCGCCAGGTTCACCGGGTAGTTCCACGGTGAGATCACGCCGACCACGCCGACCGGCTCGGAGCGGATTTCCGCGCGCGCCGGCCAGAAGCGCCAGCCCACGCCTACGCGCCGCGGCTTCATCCAGCCGCGCAGTTCGCCGCGCAGGTGGTCAATGTCGTTGAGCACGGTCATGCCGTCGGCGATCAGGCTCTCGTGGCGCGAGCGGTGGCCGAAATCGAGGGCGATGGTGTCGGCCATCTCCCCGAGTCGCCTCTTGAGTACCTCGCGCAGGCGCTGCAGGTCGTCGCGTCGCTGCTGGTAGTCGGGCCGCCGGCCGTTCCAGCTGGTGCGCAGCCGGTCCAGGGTGGGCTGCAGCTCGGGCAGTGCGGTATCGGTCGGCTTGTCCATTGCCCGAGTGTAGTGGGGCCCGTCATTGTTGCCCATGAGGGCGCAAGCGATTCTGGAGCGTGCATGTGCAAGAGGCTTGCCGGAGCGGCGTCCGTGGGGGCGAAGTCCGTGGGAGCGACGTCCGTGGGAGCGGCGTCCCGCCGCGAGCTCTGCTCTGTGAGTTCCCTGAGCTGTAAAGGGAAGGAGTTCGCGGCTAGTAGCTCGCGGCTAGGAGCTCGCGGCTAGGAGCTCGCGGCGGGAGGCCGCTCCCACCGCTCCCACCGCGCCTACCACGGCTCTCTTCGCTGTCGCTGTCATCGGCCAGTCAATAGAATGCGCCGATGAATCCACTGCGCCCCTATCTTGGCCGCCTGCCGACGCTTGGCCAGCGCGTGTACGTCGATCCGGCCGCCACCGTCATCGGCGATGTCGAGCTGGGCGATGACGTTTCGGTGTGGCCGGGCTGCGTGCTGCGCGGCGACGTCAACCACATCCGCATCGGCGCGCGGACCAACGTGCAGGACGCCAGCATCGTCCACGTCAGCCACCACAGTCCGTACAACCAGGCCGGCCATCCGACGATCATCGGAGAGGATGTCACCATCGGCCACGGCACCATCATCCATGCGTGCTCCATCGGCGACCGCTGCCTGATCGGCATGGGCGCCTGCATCCTCGACGGCGCCAGCGTGGCCACCCACGGCTTCGTCGGCGCCGGCGCGGTGGTCGGACCCGGCAAGCGCGTGGGCGAGGGCGAGCTGTGGGTGGGCAATCCAGCGCGCCTGGTGCGCACGCTGGGCGAGAAGGAAATCGAAAGCCTGCTGTATTCGGCCCAGCACTACGTCCGGCTCAAGGACCAGTACCTGGCCGCGGACGCCTGATCCGGCTGGTTGGCGCTGGTCGCCACGGCCAGGCCCCGTGGCGGGAGCTTACGAGTCGCTACGGGGTGGTGGCTTGTTCCAGCGCCGCCAACCACGCGATCGCGTCGGCGCGATTGCTGCCGCACATGTCCGCCGCAGGCCGCAGCGACGCGCAAAAGGCGGGTCGTCGCAGGTCACCGAACAGCCTGCAGCGCATCGCTTCGTCCAGCTGGACGCAGGGCACGCCGGCCGGCTTGCCGTGTGGCATGCCGGGTATGGGCGAGTTGATCGAGGGCGCCGTGCAGCACGCGCCGCATCCGTTTCTGCAGGAGAGCCATGAGGTCTGCATGACAGGGCCGGGTCCAGGGTGTCGGTGCAAGCATACAGCCGGCCGCGTGCGTGACGGAGGAGAAAGCGGGCCCAGGAAATGACGCATGGACTGCGCAGGTGCGAAGGTGCACGAGACGCTGCGCAGCCCCGGCTGAGGGTGCTGGACGTGGACAGCGAGGCGCTGCCGGCCGCACTGGTGGAACGCTACCTCGCGGTCAAGCGCCAGGGCCTGCTGTAGCGCTGAAGTCCCTGGCCGGGTTCAGTCGGCGGTCGCCAGCAGCACGCTGTCCTTGCGCAGTGCCGCGTACACCTCGTCGGTGTCGGGGCGCACGCCGTGCCAGATCTCGAAGCTGGCCGCGGCCTGCTCCACCAGCATGCCCAGCCCGTCGATCACGTCGCGACAGCCGGCCGCGTGCGCCCACGCCATGAACGGAATCGCGGCCTCGCCGTAGTTGAGGTCGATCGCCAGCGTGCGCGAGGTGGTGATCTGGGTCGGCAACGAGAGCCCTTCCACGTTGTCCTCGCGCGAGGCCGACGTCGCATTGATGATCAGGGTGAAGTCGCCCTGGTTGATCAGGTCGTCCCAGTAGCGCGAGTGCGCGCGGGTCGGTTCGCCGAGCGAGTCGGCCAGTGCGTCGGCGCGTTCGGGCGTGCGGTTGGCGATGATCAATTCCGACACGCCCGCGTCCAGCAGGGCCGGCGCCACGCCACGCGCGGAACCACCCGCTCCGAGCAGCAGCGCGCGCCGCCCGCGCAGGTCCAGGCTCCAGCGACCGGTGATGTCGCGCACCAGGCCGGCACCGTCGGTGTTGTCCCCAAACCACTGTCCATCGCGCCGCAGCAGTGTGTTGACCGAGCCGGCCCGCGTCGCTGCCGCACTGCACTGCGTGCACAGCGCGAAGGCCAGCTCCTTCAGCGGCAGGGTGACGTTGGCGCCGCGCCCGCCCGCGGCGGCGAAGCGTTCGAGCTCGGAGGCGAATGCACCTGGTGCCGCGTCGATCACGGTGTACTGCATGACGATGCCGGTCTGTCGCGCGAACGCGGCATGGATGCGTGGCGACAGCGAGTGCGAGACAGGATGTCCGAAGACGGCGTAGCGGCTCATGCGTTGCTCCTTGGTAGTTGTAGGAGCGGGCCCTGCCCGCGATGAAGCTTCACCGGGAACGCCTGGTCGCGGGCAGGGCCCGCTCCTACGGATGATCATGTGTGGCTTCGGCCAGCCACCTTGCCGCATCCAGTGCGAAGTAGGTGAGAACCGCATCGGCGCCGGCGCGCTTGAACGCGGTCAGCGATTCGAGCACGCAGGCGCGCTCGTCGAGCCAGCCGTTGGCCGCGGCGGCCTTGAGCATCGCGTACTCGCCACTGACCTGATAGGCGAAGGTGGGCACGCCGAACTCGTCCTTGATCCGCCGCAGCACGTCCAGGTAGGGCATGCCCGGCTTGACCATGACCATGTCTGCGCCTTCGGCCAGGTCCAGCGCAACCTCGTGCAGGGCCTCGTCGGAGTTGGCCGGATCCATCTGGTAGCTGTGCTTGCCGCCCTTGCCCAGGTTGCCGGCGCTGCCCACCGCATCGCGGAACGGGCCGTAGAACGCGGAGGCGTACTTGGCCGAATAACCCAGGATGCGGGTGTGCACGTGGCCCTCGGCCTCCAGCGCCGCGCGGATCACCCCGATGCGCCCGTCCATCATGTCGCTGGGCGCCACCACGTCGGCGCCGGCGCGCGCATGCGACAACGCCTGGCGCACCAGTGCCTCGACGGTGGCATCGTTGACCACGTAGCCGGAGTCGTCGACCAGCCCGTCCTGGCCATGGCTGGTGAACGGGTCCAGGGCCACGTCGGTGATGACGCCCAGGTCCGGGAAATCCTGCTTGAGCGCGCGCACCGCGCGCTGCATCAGGCCCTCGTCGTCCCACGCCGCCTCGGCCAGCAGTGACTTGGCCTGCGGCGCGGTGACCGGGAACAGGGCCAGCGCCGGGATGCGCAGCGCGACCGCTTCCTCCGCAACCTTGAGCAGCTCCTCGATCGACAGCCGCTCCACCCCCGGCATCGAGGCCACCGCCTCGCGTCCGTCCAGCTCATGCACGAACACCGGGTAGATGAGGTCGTTGGCACTCAATACGTGTTCGCGCATCAGGCGCCGCGAGAATTCATCGCGGCGCATGCGTCGCGGCCGGTTGTAGGGATAGGCCATGCAGGACTCCTGTTGGACACGCGAATGATACGCCCCGCGTTTTTCGCCGGCCCTCTGCGGCAGCAGAGCCGGACATCGGCGGTACGATTGCCCCATGCCGTCCCTGCGCTCGCTGCCTCCGGTTGCACGAACCTGCCTGCTTGCGCTGGTGGCATTGGCGGCGCTGTGCTGGCTTGGTCCGCTGCTCAGCGCCTACACCCCGCACACGCCGCACTGGGAGGCGCTGTCGGTGGCACCGGGCGTGGACGGGCACTGGTTCGGCACCGATGCGATCGGCCGCGACATCTACACGCGCACGCTCGCCGGCGGGCGGCTGTCGCTGACCATCGGGCTGCTGGCCAGCGTGGTGGCGCTGGTGATCGGGGTCGGCTATGGCGCCATTGCCGGATTGGCCGGCGGCGGCGTGGAGCGCGCGATGCTGCGCGTGCTCGACGTGTTCTCGGCGCTGCCGTTCCTGCTGGTGGTGATCCTGCTGCTGACCCTGTTCGAACGCTCACTTGGGCTGCTGCTGGCCGCCATCGGCGGCTACGTGTGGATCGACCTGGCGCGGGTGATGCGCGCCGAAAGCGCGCGCCTGCGCGAGGCGCCGTTCGTGCTGGCGGCCCACGCGGCCGGCGCGGATTTCCCGCAGCGGCTGCGCTGGCACGTGCTTCCCAACCTGCTGCCGCTGGCGTTCGTCTACCTGGGGTTGATCCTGCCGCAGGCGATCCTGGTGGAAAGCTTCCTCGGCTTCCTCGGCCTCAGCGTGGACGAGCCGTCCGCCAGCTGGGGCACGCTGCTGGCCGAAGGCGTGCAGGAGCTGGATTCGGCGCCGTGGACGCTCCTGTTTCCCGCGGTCTTCCTGGTGGGCACGCTGGCCGCGTTCCAGTTCCTGGGCGATGGGCTGCGCGACTGGCTGGACGTGCGCGGTCCGCGCGCCGCGGTGCCGGCGGCATGAGCGATCTGCAGGGCACGGTCGAGGTCGACGATCTGTGCGTCGAGGGCCCCGAGCCGCTGCTCGGACCGCTGTCACTGCGGCTGCAGGCCGGGCAGTGCCTCGGCCTGGTGGGCGAGTCGGGCAGCGGCAAGAGCCTGACCGGGCTGGCGCTGCTGGACCTGCTGCCGAGCGGACTGCGCGGGCGCGGTCGATTGCGCTTGGACGGCCAGGAGATTGCATTCGATTCGCCAGCCCACGCGGCGCTGCGGGGCCGCTGCTTTGGCCTGGTGCCGCAGGATCCGCTGGCGGCGCTGCATCCGCTGCGCCGCATTGGCGCGCAGCTGGTGGAAACGCTAGGCGTCGCGCGACGGCTGCAGCGGCATGAAGCGCGACAACAGGCCGTCGCCCTGCTGCAGCGCGTGCAGCTGCCAGAACCGCAGGCGGCGCTGTCGCGCTACCCGCACCAGTTTTCCGGCGGCCAGCGCCAGCGCATCGCCATCGCCCTGGCGCTCGCCACGCAGCCACGGTTCCTCATCGCGGACGAACCCACCTCCTCGCTCGACGCACGCATCGCGCGCGAGATCCTGGAGCTGCTTGACCAGCTGCGTCGGGAGGCAGGGCTCGGCCTGCTGCTGATCAGCCACGACCTGCCGCTGGTGGGCGCCTATGCACAGCAGATCCTCGTGCTGCGCGCCGGCGCAGTGGTGGAAGCCGGTGACACCTCGGCGGTGTTCAGTGCGCCCGGGCACGATTACACGCGCGAGCTGCTTGCCGCCGACCAGCTGCAGGCCGCACCCGCCGCCGATGAAGACGCTCCAGTGCTGCTGCAGGCGCAAGGCCTGCGCATGCGCTACCGCGGCGCGACCCGCGACGCGCTGGACGGGGTGGACCTGGAGCTGCGCAGCGGCGAAGGCCTGGCCCTGGTCGGTGAATCGGGCAGCGGCAAGAGCACCCTGGGCCGGGTCCTGCTCAAGCTGCTGCACGGGGCGCAGGGTGCCGTGACTCTCGACGGCCTGCGCATGGACACGCTGCCTGCCGGCGAACTGCGCCGCCTGCGCCGGCGCATCGGGGTGGTGTTCCAGGATCCGTACGCTTCGCTGGATCCGCGCCTGCCGGTGTGGCGGTTGATCGCCGAGCCGCTGCGCATCCACGGCATCGGCACGGCCGCTTCGCAACGCCAGCGCGCAAAGGAACTCCTGGAGTCAGTGGGCATGGACGAGTCGATGCTGGACCGCTTTCCGCACGAGTTCTCCGGCGGCCAGCGCCAGCGCATCGCCATCGCCCGCGCCCTGTCCACCGACCCGGACCTGCTGGTGTGCGATGAGGCGGTGTCGGCGCTGGACGCGCACCACCGCGCCTCGATCCTGGCGCTGCTGGCGCGACTCAAGCGTGAGCGCCGGCTGGCCCTGCTGTTCGTGACCCACGACCTGGCGGCGGCCAGCGCAGTGGCCGAACGCATTGCGGTGCTGGAGTCGGGCCGGATCGTGGAATCAGGACCTACGGCGGCGGTATTGGCCAACCCCCGGCACCCGCACACCCGCGCCCTGGTGGACGCACGACCTGCTGCCTGAGGCAGCGGGTCGACCTGTTTCAGATGATCCCGCCGCCAAGGCTCAGGCGGAAGATGCCGACCAGGATCACGATGCCGTTGAGCACCAGCCCGGCCTTGGCCCGTCCATTCTTTCCGGCCGAAGACATCATGATGCCCATGGCCGCGATGATGGCGCCCACGGCAGCGAACGGGATCACCATCCAGTTGGCCCAGCCCAGCAGCGGAATCAGTGCGAACACCATCAACACCATGGCGACGATGCCCCAGATCAGACTGATCAAACCCATGCGACTGCTCCCGTTTGTAGTGGCGCCACTATAGCGGCTCGACCCTTCACGACGATTCGCGCGTGGCCGCCGCCAACAAAAAACCGGCGCCTCTCGGCGCCGGTTCGTTTCCAAGTCGCGATGGCGCGTACTACTTCAGGATCTTCGCCGCACACGCCATGACCTTGCCGGCCTGGTTGCCGGCCAGGACGCCTTCGGCCAGGGCACGGGTCTTGTACCCGTCCATACAGGACTGGTATTCGTCCTGGCTGCTGCTGGTGCGCAGGCACAGCTTGCTCCAAGCCTGGACGTTGGCGCCGAAGATGAGCCCGCCGTCCTGCACCACGTCCACGTTGGTCGTGCAGTTGCCGATCCTGGCGTTGCCCTCGTTGAGCCTCCAGCCCACGTCTGCGAACAGCGCCGGCGTCAGGTCCAGGTTCACGTCACCGCGCAGGGTGGTGGTGATCGATGGCTCCATCAGCGCATTCGGCGCCAGGGCGGTGTCGAAATGCGAGAAGGAGGAGCCCAACTGGTGCGGGTTTGGCGCAAACAACCGCACACGCCCAGCCGCGTCGGCACCCTGGAACAGGTTGGGATCGATGGCGAAGCTGGCCTGAGCAGGCAGGTTGGCCCTTAGCGAAGCGCCGTTGGCTTGCGAGATACCAACCGTCGCGATGGTGATCGACGGATCGGCGCCCCCCAGCGGCGGTACGCCCGCGGCGTTGTTGGCCACCAGCATCCCGCTTGCGCCGGCCGCCTGCACGTTGGCCGCCTTGACCGTGAACGGACAGGTGCCGCGGTCGACCAGGGCGATGTTGCCTGCGACAGCGGATGCGTTGGAGATGGCCTCGCACGCATCGGTACTGACCGCACCACCGTCCAGTGCAGCCACGATCGTGCCGCTGAAGTTCGACGCACTGGCGGGTGGGCCGAATGTGGCGGTCGCCACCTCGTAGCTGCCGGCGATCACCGCTGGCGCCGTTACCCTCAGCGCGGCGCGGTTATCCAGGATCAGCGTTGCCTGCTGGTTGACGTTGCTGCCCGACCACACGGTACGACCCGGCGACACGATCGCCGCCGCTCGCTGTGCGGCGGTCATCTCGGGATACGTCCGGGCCAGCACGTTGTCGAAGGCGAACGTCGAATAGATGTCCTTGCGCCCGCCCAGGAACCCGCCGGCCGCGTTGGTGAAGCCCTGGAAGCCGAGGCCGTGCCCGAGTTCATGCATCACCACGTTGAGGAAGTTGAACTTGCCCGTTGGCGTCTTGCCATCGAGGCCGTAATACCAGTCACCGCCCGTGAGGCAGTCCGGGTTCACGCCGATATCGCCGTTGAAACGTGAGTTGAGGTCGATGAAGCCGGGATTGAGGTCGCTGCCGGCAATCGAATCGGCCAGCGCCGAGCCGTACCAGGTGTTGCTGACCACGCCCGGGGCGAAATCACTGAAGATGAAGGTGGTGCCGGCCGATCCGAGTACGCCGCTGGTTGGCGAGCAGGCCAAGGGGGCAAAGCTGGCGCCGACGAACACCGTGGCGTCGCTTTCCAGCACCGAGCCCCACAGGTCCATGGCGAACTGGTAGGCAAGGGTCCGCTGCTGGCCCAGCGTGGTGCCGGGGTTGAGACCTTCGGGAGTTTTCGGTGACGGATCTTCCAGGCCCCGGCCCGTGCCCGTGTTGGCGCTGATCAGCACCAGTTCGGCGGCGAACGCGGGCACCATCGCGGCGGCCAATGCGACGCACAGCGCAGTCTTCAGCACGGGCTTATTCATGGGGAAGCTCCTGCTTGGCCTGGGCATGCGACTGTTCGCCCCCGTGGTGCATGTGCAGCGTGCCGTCGGCGGCGCGCGTCACCTGCAGCGTGCTCATCATGTTTTCCGGGACCTGCTGTACGACCGCTCCGCTGGGCAGCACGCGGCGCGTGGCAGCGGCTTCCGCCTCGTTCGCGGGCATCACGAAGCCCTTCTTGCCTGCGCCCTCCGGCTCGACGCGGCGCGCCATGGCAGCGGCCTGCGCCTCGAGAGCGCGACTTTCGCCTCGGGTGATCGGGCGGATCTTGCCGGTGGCCGGATCGATAGCGATTTTCACGTCTGCATAAGTCTGCTGCGGATCCGCAGCAGCTTTGCCACCGTTCGCAGCATGGGCTGCCGGAACCAGGGCGAGGCTGGCGATCAGCCACAGGGGGTGAACACGGGTTTTCATTCAGGAGCTCCAGGTTTTTGTAAGGAACAGAGCCGTGCACGCGGCTCAACCACGCGTATTCAGGGCTATCGGATGAGGCGCATGAATTCAAGGGGAATGCGCGCTCGTCTCGAGTCTCGTCCTTTTCCTTCCTAAAAAAACTTGACCGCGTCCACAAACATGGGCGTTGACATGGTGTGCGAGCATTCAGCGCTCGGGGCTGATTCTCCGTGTGATCACCTGCCGGGAGCTTCAACATGAAAATAAGATCACTCGCAGGGCTCGTGCTCGCTGCAACATTGACCGCGTGCGCAGGCAGTTCCAGGGTGATGCTCGGCCAGCCACGCGCGCCCATCGATGCTTCGCAGGTGCAGATCTATTCGACTCCGCCACCGGGCTCGGTGGAGATCGCGCAGCTGGAGGCCTCCAGTGCAGTGGGCTTCGGCACCCAGGGCCAGACCGATGCCGCCGTGGCAAGACTGAAGCGCGAAGCCGCCGCGCTGGGCGCCAACGGCGTGATCCTCCTCGGCGTGGGTTCGAGCGGTTCACCAGTGGGCATGTCGGTGGGTGCCGGCAGCTATGGACGTCATGTTTCGGGCGGCGTCGGTATCGGCATTCCCACCACGCAGAAGAAGGCTGCGGGTGTCGCCATCTACGTACCGCCGGGTGCCGTGCGGCAGATGCAGCCGATGCGGCCGCCGAACTAGAGGCCTCGCAACGCGGAGAGCCACGAGGACGCGACCCGAGGGTCGCGTTTTTTGTTTGGGCAACGGCTTGCCGTTATCGTGATTCCCGCTCCGTCGTGAACAGGCGAAGCTCGTACATCCCGCAAAGGGCACCCCTCCTCAGTCCTCCCCTGCGCTATGCGCAAGAGAGGAGGCCAAGCAAAAGCTTTTCGCGCCTCGTACATCCCGCAAAGGGGACCCCTCCTCAGTCCTCCCCTGCGCTGTGCGCAAGGGAGGAGGCCAATCAAGGGCTTTTCGCGCCTCGTTCAACCTGCAAAGGGCACCCCTCCTCGATCCTCCCCTGCGCTGGGCACAAGGGAGGAGGCCAATCAAGGGCTTTTCGCGCTTCGTTCAATCCGCAAAGGGCACCCTTCCTCGATCCTCCCCTGCGCTATGCGCAAGGGAGGAGGTCAACCCAGGGCGTTTCGCGCTGTGCGTATCGCGGAAAGAGCACCCCTCTTCAGGCGCGGAGGGAACACCACGTAGCCATTGCGCTTTTGCCTCCTCCCTTTGCAAAGCAAGGGGAGGACTGAGGAGGGGTGCCCTTGGCGCGGGAAGGACTCGCCAGATGTGCCAGTGGTGTGTCAGCTGGGCCGCGGAACACGATCGAGAGCAACAGCAGCAGCTCGAGCACCCCTCCTCGATCATCACCTGCGCTTCGCGCAAGGGAGGAGGTCAACTGCAGCCTTGTTGCTTCGGCAACTCCCGCTGCGTGGCTGCACTCATCGCTTCAGGCAGCGCGCGAAGAAGTCCTCGGTCAATCGGTAGCGATGCAGCAGGTCCGAACCGCGCAGACCGTGCTTGGCGCCGGGATAGGTCATCAGTTCGAATGGCGTACCGCGCTTCTGCAGTTCGCTCATCAGCCTGGTCGAGTTGGTGAACAGCACGTTGTCGTCGGCCATGCCGTGGATCAGCAGCAGCTTCGACTCCAGGCCGTCGAGGTGGGTGAACACGCTGGCCTCGCGATAGCCATCGACATTGGCCGCCGGCAGGTTCATGTAGCGCTCGGTGTAGTGGGTGTCGTACAGCGCCCAATCGGTCACCGGCGCGCCGGCCACGCCGCAGGCATAGGCATCGCTGTGCTTGCCCAGCAGCATCAGCGTCATGTAGCCGCCGTTGGACCAGCCGTGCACGCCGATGCGCTCGCCGTCCACGAACGGCTGCGACTTCAGCCATTCCACGCCGCGCAGCTGGTCTTCCACTTCCACCGTGCCCTGCTTGCCGTACAGCTCTCCGCCGAACGCGGCGCCACGGCGCGGCGTGCCGCGGTTGTCCAGCGAAAACACCAGGTAGCCGTTCTGCGCCAGGTACTGGTTGAAGAACGCGTCGGCCCGGCCCGGCCACGCGTTGGCGACCGTCTGCACCGCCGGGCCTCCATACACGTACACCACGACCGGATACTGCTTCGAAGGATCGAACCCCGTTGGCTTGATCAGGCTGTAGTGCAGCGGGGTGATCCCGTCCGCCGCCATCAGCGTGCCGAACCCGGTGGGCTGGTGTGCCTGCCGGAACTGCGCATACGGGTGATCGGGGTCGGACAGGTCGTTGTCCAGCAGGCTGGCCAGCTTCGTTCCGTCGGCCTTGAACAGTTCGACCTGCAGCGGCGTGCTGGTATTGGACCAGCTGTCGACATAGATGCTTGCGCGCTTGTCGAAGTCGGCGCTATGCATCCCTGGGTCCTGCGAAAGCTTCTGCACCTCGCCCCCGTCCAGGCCGACGCGGTAGACGTGTCGCTCCAGCGGCGATTGCCGCGTGGCGGTGAAGTACACGTGCGTGCCGTCCACCGCCTCCACGTCCTCCACATCCCAGTGGCCCGAGGTGAGCTGCCGGCGCAGAGTGCCGTCCCCGTCCAGCAGGTACAGGTGGCTGTGACCGTCGCGCTCGGACATCCACAGCAGCGAGGCGTCGTCCAGGAATCGCAGCCCGTCGTGCAGCGGCACCCAGGTGCGCGAGGTCTCGGTGACCAGCGTGCGCTGCGCACCATCGCCCAGATCGGTTTCGATGAGCTCCAGCGTCTGCTGGTCGCGCGACTGACGCTGGAAGGTGAGGTGCATCGGATCGCGCCAGTCCACCCGCGCCAGATAGATGTCCTGCTCCGGCCCCAGGTCGATCCACTTCGGCTTTGCGCCGGCGGCCGGCGCAATGACGCCAAGCTTCACCTCCACGTTGGTGTCGCCCGCCGCCGGATAGCGCTGCTCCACCACCTCGGTGCGGTCCGGATACACCTCGTGGCGCTTCTGCACCGGCACGCCCGATTCGTCGATGCGCGCGAAGGCGATGGCCGAATCATCCGGCGCCCACCAGTAGCCGGTGTGGCGGTTCATTTCCTCGTCGGCCACGAATTCGGCCACGCCGTTGCCGATGACCTCCGAGCCATCAGGGGTGAGCTGGATCTCGCGGCCGCTGGCCAGCTCGATCACCCACAGGTTGCGGTCGCGTATGAAGCTCACGAAGCGGCCCCGCGGCGAGACCTTGGGATCGGTGGCGAAGCCGCCGCCATCGGTCAGTTTGCGCACCGCATCCGCGCCGGACCTGGCCAGGTCGTACAGGTAAAGCTCGCCGCCCAGCGGGAACAGCAGCGCCCTGGCATCCGGTGCCCAGTGGTAGTCGACAATGCCCGACAGCGCCGCCATGCGCTGGCGCTCGCGCCGCGCCTTCTCCGCATCGCTCAGGGTCTCCTCGCCCGGCTGCAGCACCTTGGAGTCGACCAGCATGCGGGTCTGCCCGCTGGCCACGTCGTAGGCCCACAGGTCGAGCTGGTCGCGATCGCTCTGCTTGCCGCGCAGGAAGCTCACGCGGCTGCCGTCGGGCGCCACCTTGGGCTTGACCAGCGTCGGGCCCGACAGCGGCGCGCTGCCGGTGATGGCTTCCAGGGTGAGCGGCCGCGAAGGCGGCAGCGGAGTGGTGGCGAAGGTGGTGCTGGCGAGGGTCATCAAGAGCGTGGTCACTGCGAGGCGCATGGAGGTTCCTGTGGTTGTCGCATATGTGCTTATTTCGAGGGAGTTCCGAACAGATGGCGGCGCTGTTCCTCGCTCAACGGCTTGCCCGCCTGCGGGTTGACCTTCGAACTCCAGGCATAGGCGCGCTGCGTTGCCGGACGCGCGGCGATGGCGTCGTGCCAGCGCTTCATGTTCGGAAGCGCCGCGAAGTCGGGCGGCAGGTTCGGATACACCTCGATCCACGGGTAGCTGGCCATGTCGGCGATGCCATAGTCGTCGCCGGCAAGGAATGCGCTTTCGCCCAGCCGCTTGTCGAGCACGCCGTGCAGGCGCCGGGTTTCGTTACGGTAGCGGTCCATGGCGTAGCCGATCTTCTCCGGCGCATACACGTGGAAGTGGCCCATCTGGCCGCTCATCGGGCCCAGCCCGCCCATTTGCCAGAACAGCCACTCCAGCGCCGCGGCGCGCCCGCGGACGTCCTGCGGGATGAAGCGGCCGGTCTTGTCGGCCAGGTACAGCAGGATTGCGCCGGATTCGAACACGCTGAGCGGCGCGCCGCCGTCGGCCGGGGCGTGGTCGACGATCGCCGGCATCTTGTTGTTGGGCGAAATCGAAAGGAATTCCGGCTTGAACTGGTCGCCGGCGCCGATGTTGACCGGCTTGATCGAATATTCCAGCGCCTGGCCGGCTTCGGCCAGCTCCTCGAGCAGCAGCGTGACCTTGTGGCCGTTGGGGGTGGGCCAGTAGTACAGATCGATCATGGCGGGGTTCCGGCGAGCGGGCCGACGAGTCTAACGCCGTGCTGCTGCTTGGCAGGTCCCGCGACGCCCGCTGCCCTCCCGTATCTTTTGCAACGGTCAATCCGCCCCATGTCATTGATCGACGTGGTGATGATCTCCAACCTGCTGATGATGGTGATCGTCGGCGGCTACGAGACCTTCGTCTCGCGCCTGCGCCTGGAAGGCCACCCCGACCAGCCCGGGTGGCTGAGCCACGTCAATGCCTCGGTGCTCAAAGTCAGGCTGGCCATGGCGATCATCGGCATCTCCTCGATCCACCTGCTGAAGACGTTCATCGAGGCCAATGGGCTGGGCGAACTGCCTTTCTGCGGCACGGCCGACGCATTCGCTGCTGCCGAGATCGCCAAGGCAGCAGGGTCCGGCCTGAAAACCTGCGGCACCGTCACCCAGGCCTGCGTGCTGTGGCAGACCATCATCCATACCGTCTTTATCCTGTCGGCCATCGGCATCGCCTGGACCGACAAGCTGATGCCCGTGGAAAGCCCCAGGGGCAAGTCGGCCCCGCACCCGGCGACCGGCGCTGCATGACCACGGTGGGAGTTCGTGCGTCCTGGCAGACTACGCCGATGAGCCGCAGGCGCAGGAGCTGATCGCCAGGATGGTCATGGCCACGGCCGACCGATCAGCGTCGGCGGCATCCAGCACGTGTCCACCATGACCCTGGGCTGGTGCGTCTACCCCGACGCGGGCCAGGAAGCCGAAACTTCCTAGAACACGCCCACAGCGCCATCGATACCATGCGGCGGATCGCCGCCGGAAGATCGACCGCTTCTTCGTGATGGACCTGCCCGGCGCCGCGGCCGTAGCTGGCGCGGTCACCGCCCTGGCGCACTCGCTGGGGCTTGAGACCGTGGCGCGAGGCGGCGGAAACCGACGCGCAGATGCGCTGGCCCACGGGCCATGGTTACGATGAAATGCAGGGCTGCCTGATGGCGCGGCCGGCACCGTTCGCCGAGATCCTGGCCACGCTGAACGAGGTCCGCGCCAGCGCAGAAGGTTAAAATGCGCGGCATGGATGTGTCGCACCTGCTCGATGACTTGAACCCGGCCCAGCGTGAAGCGGTGTCCGCCGCCCCCGGGCACTATCTGGTCCTTGCGGGCGCCGGGTCGGGCAAGACCCGCGTGCTGACCCACCGCATCGCCTGGCTCAACGAAGTCCACGGCGTGCCCTGCCACGGCATCTTCGCCGTGACCTTCACCAACAAGGCCGCCGGCGAGATGCGGCATCGGGCCGACGCCCAGCTGCGGAACACTGGCGGGGGGCCGGGCAGCCGCGGGATGTGGATCGGCACCTTCCACGGCCTGGCCCACCGCCTGCTGCGCATGCACTGGCAGGAGGCGAAACTGCCGGAAAGCTTCCAGGTGCTCGACAGCGACGACCAGCTGCGCCTGGTCAAGCGCGTGGTGCAGCAGCTGGAGCTGGACGAAGGGAGGTTCCCGCCGCGGCAGATCGCGTGGTGGATCAACGCGCAGAAGGACGAAGGCCGGCGCGCCGAACACATCCAGCCCGGCGACGACCAGTGGACCGACACCCTGCGCCGTGCCTATGCGCTGTACCAGGAGCGGTGCGACCGCGCCGGCCTGGTGGATTTCGCCGAGCTGCTGCTGCGTTCGCACGAACTGCTGCGCGACAACAGCGTGCTGCTCGCGCACTACCGTTCGCGCTTCCGCGAGATCCTGGTGGACGAGTTCCAGGACACCAACAGCATCCAGTACGCCTTCATCCGCGTGCTGGCCGGTGACACTGGCCATGTGTTCGTGGTCGGCGACGACGACCAGGCCATCTACGGCTGGCGCGGCGCCAAGGTCGAGAACGTGCAGCGCTTCCTGAAGGATTTCGGAACCGCTGACGGCAACGTCGCGCACACCATTCGCCTGGAGCAGAACTACCGTTCCAGCGCCAATATCCTGGGCGCGGCCAATGCGGTGATCGCGCACAACCCGGCGCGCATCGGCAAACAGCTGTGGACCGACACCGGCGACGGTGACCCGATCGACGTGTACGCCGCCTACAACGAGATCGACGAGGCCCGCTTCGTGGTCGAACGCATCGCCCAGTGGGTGCGCGACGGCGGCAGCTACGGCGACGCCGCCGTGCTCTACCGCAGCAACGCGCAGTCACGCGCCCTGGAAGAAGCGCTGCTGGCCCAACAGGTGCCGTACCGGGTCTACGGCGGCATGCGCTTCTTCGAGCGCGCCGAGATCAAGGACACGCTGGCCTACCTGCGACTGGTGACCAACCGCGACGACGACGCCGCGTTCGAGCGCGCGGTCAACACGCCGACACGCGGCATCGGCGATCGCACCCTGGATGAGGTGCGCAAGCACGCGCGCACCCTGTCGCTGCCGCTGTTCGAGGCCTCGCGCCAGCTGTCGGTCGGCAATGAGCTGGCCGGGCGGGCGCGCAACGCGCTGACCGGCTTCATCACCCTGGTCGAGCTGCTGTGCACGGAAATGGCCGAGCTCGAACTCAAGGACAAGATCGACCACGTGCTGGCGCGCTCGGGCCTGCGCGAGCACTACCTCAACGAAAGCAAGGGCCAGCTGGATTCGCGCACCGACAACCTCGACGAACTGGTGTCGGTGGCGTCGCGCTTCGTGCGCCGCGACGACGAAGGCGTTGCCGATGAAGGCCGGGAGGTCATGAGCGAACTGGTCGCGTTCCTCGCCTACGCCTCGCTCGAGGCCGGCGAAGGCCAGGCGCAGGCCGGCGAGGACGGCGTGCAGCTGATGACCCTGCACTCGGCCAAGGGCCTGGAGTTCCCCCTGGTGTTCCTGTGTGGGCTGGAAGAAGGGCTGTTCCCCAGCAACAAGTCACTGGACGAAAGCGGGCGGCTGGAGGAGGAGCGACGGCTGGCGTACGTCGGGCTGACGCGCGCTAGACAGAAGCTGGTGCTGACCCACGCCGAGGCGCGGCGCATCCACGGCCAGGACATGTACGGGATCCCGTCACGGTTCCTGCGCGAGATCCCGCCACAGCTGCTGCATGAGGTGCGTCCCAAGGCCCCGCCGGTACGCGCGCTGTCTTCAAGCGCACCGCGCAATTACGGCCATGCCGCGATGGAAGCGCCGGCGTTGCGACTGGGCCAGAACGTCAGCCACTCCAAGTTTGGAACCGGCGTGGTGACCGACTACGAGGGCACAGGCGCGCACGCCCGGGTGCAGGTGAACTTCGATGCCGAAGGCAGCAAGTGGCTGGTACTCGCCTACGCCAACCTGTCCACTGCATGATCGGTTGGTCCCTCCCGCGGTGCGCCGCGTTCGACATGCGGGCGTCCAGTTGCGATCGAGGCGCGGTACTCGTCTACGCCAACCTGTCCACTGCATGATCGGTTGGTCCCTCCCGCGGTGCGCCGCGTTCGACATGCGGGCGTCCAGTTGCGATCGAGGCGCGGTACTCGCCTACGCCAACCTGTCCACTGCATGATCGGTTGGTCCCTCCCGC
>JBDNHW010000090.1:0-1873 GCA_041688625.1 Pseudoxanthomonas sp. | reverse complement strand
TTTCTGCTTGGCGTGCAGTGGCATCCGGAATGGAAATTCGCGGAGAACGACTTCTACCGCGGGCTCTTTGAAGCGTTCGGTGACGCCTGCCGCGCGCGCGCCGCTCAGCGCAGCATGGAGAAGTGACACTGCGCGTCCCGACGCCGGACCGGTTCCGCTGACGGGCAACCGCGGTGGGTTCGTGCGGCGCTGTTTCATGGGGCGCACATCACCGACGTGCAATGCATGGTGCCGGACATGGCGAGGACTGCGACACGTCGTTGCGCCTGACCAGTGCATGGGTTCCTGCTGTCGAACCTCTGAATCCGAGCATCGCCTCCCTTGTCGGTCACTGCGCAGTCTTGGTGCGCCACTGCATTCGCGGCCTGGCGTCGGTCTCCCGTGGTCGCGGCGCACTGCCCCCCCTTGGACTGGGCTGAAGCTACGGCCGGCGACAGGTTTCTAACGGGGCCCCGCGCACAATGTCGCATCGCCATCACAGGAATCCGTCATGACCGTAGAGACCGTGAACCCCGCGAACGGGAAGGTGGAGTACCGCCACGAGCTGATGGACCAAGCCGCCGTGGAACAGGCGCTGCAAGCGGCGCACGACGCGTTTCCTGCATGGTCGAAGCGACCGCTTTCCGAAAGGGGCGCGTTCCTGCACGCCGCCGCCCGTGGACTGCGCAGCCGCTGCGATGAGATCCAGCAGGTGATGACTTCGGAGATGGGCAAGCTGCGCAAGGAGGCGCTGGGCGAGATCGAGAAGTGCGCCGACGCCTGCGAGTACTACGCCGACCACGCCGCCGACTACCTCCAGGACTCTCCGATCAAGACCGGGGCCAGCAAGAGCTACGTGCGCTATGAGCCGCTGGGGTGCGTGCTGGCGGTGATGCCGTGGAACTTCCCGCTGTGGCAGGTGTTCCGCTTCCTCGCGCCCGGGCTGATGGCCGGTAACGTGGCGGTGCTCAAGCACGCCAGCAACGTGCCGCGCTGCGCCGACATCATCGCCTCGGTGCTGCAGGCGGCCGGACTCCCCGAGGGTGTGTTCGCGGTGCTGCATATCGACAACGACCAGGCCGCCGAGGTCATCCGCGATCCGCGCATCGCCGCGGTCACCCTGACCGGCAGCGAGCGCGCCGGTGAAGCGATCGCGTCCAACGCCGGCAGCCAGTTGAAGAAATGCGTGATGGAGCTGGGCGGCAGCGATGCCTTCGTGGTGCTGGACGATGCTGACATGGACAAGACCGTGGCCGGTGCGGTGGCCGGGCGTTTTGGCAATGTTGGCCAGACCTGCATCGCGGCCAAGCGCTTCATCGTGCTCGATTCGATTGCCGACGAGTTCGTCAGGCGCTTCGTCGAAGCTGCAGGCAAGCTGCAGCTGGGCGACCCGAACGATGAGTCCACGACGCTGGCGCCCATGGCGCGCCAGGACCTGCGTGACGACCTGCACAAGCAGGTGCAGGCCAGTATCGAAAACGGCGCCCAGCCGCTGCTGGGCTGCAAACCAGACGATTCGCACGCCGGGTATCCCGCCTCCATCCTCGATCACGTGGTGCCGGGCATGCCGGCCTATAGCGAGGAACTGTTCGGGCCCGTCGCCAGCATCCTGCGGGTCAAGGACGAAGCCGAGGCGATCCGCGTGGCCAACGACACCACCTTCGGCTTGGGCGGCAGCGTGTGGACCGGCGACAGCGAACGCGGAAATCGGGTCGCGCGCCAGCTGCAGTGCGGCGCCGCGTTCGTCAACAGCATCGTCAAGAGCGACGTACGCATGCCCTTCGGCGGCATCAAGCGCTCCGGCTACGGCCGCGAACTGGCCGAACACGGCATCCATGAGTTCATGAACATCAAGTCTGTCTACGTGGCCTGACCGCGATCATCGCGAAGCTCC
>JBDNHW010000089.1:0-23170 GCA_041688625.1 Pseudoxanthomonas sp. | reverse complement strand
GCTGTATAAACGACACCTGGCCGCCGTCTGCTTCCCCGATCTCCCGGGTCAGTGCCAGCAACGTGCTGATTTGCAAGGGCGGGTGCGGCCTGTCCCGGTGTCCGCGCAGACACCGCCCGCGCCGGTCCGGACGCCAGTCACGCCGTGCCGTTTAAACTGGCGTGTCTTTTTCCAGGAGCAGGCTCATATGTGCGGGATTGTTGGCGCGATAGCGGATCGCGACGTGGTACCCCTGCTGATCGAAGGCCTCAAGCGCCTTGAGTACCGCGGCTACGACTCGGCTGGCATCGCGGTGATCCGCGGCGACGATGTGGCCCGCGTGCGCCGCACCGGGCGCGTGTCGGAGATGGAGCGGGCCGCGTTGACCGAGGACTTCCACGCGCAGCTGGGCATCGGCCACACCCGCTGGGCCACCCACGGCGGGGTCACCGAAGCCAATGCCCATCCGCACATCAGTCACGGCGTCGCCCTGGTCCACAACGGCATCATCGAAAACCACGAAGAACAGCGTGAGCGCCTGCGCGAAGTCGGCTACGAATTCGAATCACAGACCGACACCGAAGTCATCGCCCACCTGATCCACTACCACCTCAAGCAGGGCGATGACCTGCTGGCAGCGGTGCAGCGCTCGGTCAAGGAACTCACCGGCGCCTACGCACTGGCCGTGGTCAGCGGCCGCGAGCCCGAACGCATGATCTGTGCACGCATGGGCTGCCCGCTGCTGGTCGGACTGGGCGAAGGGGAGAACTTCGTCGCTTCCGATGTTTCGGCGATCATCCAGGCCACGCGCCGCGTGATCTTCCTGGAGGAAGGCGACACCGCTGAACTCACGCGTGAAAGCGTGCGCGTGTTCGATGGCGATAACAATGAAATCCAGCGTGAAGTGCACGTCTCCGATGTATCGCTGGCCTCGCTCGAACTCGGTCCCTATCGCCATTTCATGCAGAAGGAAATCCACGAGCAACCACGCGCCATCGCCGACACCATCGAGGCGGTGATCGATGGCGGTTTCCGCGCCGAACTGTTCGGCAACAATGCCGACGCCGTGTTGCGCGACATCGAAGGCGTGCAGATCCTCGCCTGCGGCACGAGCTATTACGCCGGCATGACCGCGCGCTACTGGATGGAAGCCATTTCCGGATTGCCATGCTCGGTCGAAATCGCCAGCGAATATCGCTATCGCGCCGCGTATGCCAACCCCAAGCACTTGATCGTCACCATTTCCCAGTCAGGCGAAACCCTGGACACGATGGAGGCGCTGAAGTACGCCAAGTCGCTGGGCCACCAGCACACGCTGTCGATCTGCAACGTGCCCGAAAGCGCGATTCCGCGCGCCAGCGAACTGGTGTTCTACACCCGCGCCGGCGCCGAGATCGGCGTGGCCTCGACCAAGGCCTTCACCACCCAGCTGGCCGCGCTGTTCCAGCTGACCGTGGTGCTGGGCAAACTGCACGGCAAGGTCAGTGACGAACAGGAAGCCGATTACCTCGAGCAGCTGCGCTACCTGCCCGGCAGCGTGCAGCACGCATTGAACCTGGAGCCGCAGATCGTGCTTTGGGCGGAGAAGTTCGCGCGCAAGGACAACGCGCTGTTCCTGGGCCGCGGCCTGCATTATCCGATTGCGCTGGAAGGCGCGTTGAAGCTCAAGGAAATCTCCTACATTCACGCCGAGGCCTACCCGGCCGGCGAACTCAAGCATGGTCCGCTGGCGCTGGTGGACGCGGAGATGCCTGTGGTGGTGATCGCGCCCAACGACCGCCTGCTGGAAAAATTGAAGTCCAACATGCAGGAAGTACGCGCACGGGGCGGCGAGCTGTTCGTGTTCGCCGACCAGGACAGCCACTTCAGTGAATCCGAAGGCGTGCACGTGATCCGCACCCCGCGCCACGCCGGCGTGCTCAGCCCCATCGTCCACACCATCCCGGTGCAGATCCTCGCCTACCACGTGGCCCTGGCCCGCGGCACCGACGTGGACAAGCCGCGCAACCTGGCCAAGTCGGTGACGGTGGAGTAGCCGCGCCAACTTGGCGATAACCAACGAAAGCCGCGTGCGAGGCACCGCCAAGGCGCCTTCTTGATTCGGGGCCGTCGTTGGAGGCAGGCGGTTTGCTCAGCAGCAGTGACTTCCTGGCGGCTGATCTGGCCGCCAGGCGCAAACCTTTCCATCCGTTTGCTGCCATCACGACCTGGGTCCGCTCCACGGGAGCGGACCCAGGATTCCTACCCGTGACCCGTCGATGGCGAGCGACAACGCGGGCGGTGGATGTCGGCAGCTCGGTTAGCAGCGACGGAAGCCCGGAAACTGTGGGCCCCACTTCTTGAGCACGCGAACCCATCGTCCCTCTTCGGCATGCGGCGAGAACTCCTCTTCGGGTTCATGAACCACAGCCGTCATTCGTGCGCGAAACACGAGAGGTCGGGGAAGCCGGAACAGTCACCGGTGGCGGCCAGCGCTGAAGCCGGAGATGTTTTTCGCGCATGCACACCTGCAGGTGTGCCATTGCCAGAAACAGATGCGCCTTCATCCTGCGATAGTTAACTGAAACCTCCTGCAGAAGTCACGATCCGGGCTTGTTCGCGACTTGCTTCGCCCTCACGACAGTGGGGCGATCAGGCCAGCGCGCCGCCGCAGCTGGAGCCCTGGCCGGCGGTGCAGCCGTAGCAGTGTTCGGCAGTGCGGATGGCGCGCGGCAGGGGTGCATCCAGCAGGTCGCGCAGGTGCGGTCGCGCCGCCGCGTTGCCTGGCACGTCGACCGCGCCGCTGCCGATGTCCAGCTGCAGGCGCAGCATCTGGTTGAAGTCGCAGTCGTACAGATAACCCAGGTAGTCGACGCTGATCAGCGAGCGGCACATCACGCCGTCTAGGTTTTCTTCGCGGTGCGCGCCCTTGAGCGTGGCCATGTAGTCGGCGTAGCAGCCCTTCGACAACAGCCACGAGCCGTAGCGCTGGATCGGCATGTTGGCCAGCGCGAACAGCTGGTTGAACTCGATGCCGAAGTTGTGGCCCAGCAGTTGCTTGTAGTCCGCCTGCAGCTGCTGCTGGTCGGGCGGCAGGAACGCGCCGTTGGGGTTGTAGACCAGGTTCAGCACCAGGCCGCTGCCGTCGCGGCCGTAGCCCAGCGCGTTGAGCGTCTGCAGTGCGCGTATCGACGACTCGAACACGCCCTGTCCGCGCTGCTCGTCCACATTGCCCTGGCTATGGCAGGGCAGCGACGCCACCGCCTCGACCCGGTGCGCGGCGAGGAACTCGCCGACCCATTCGTAGCCCGGCTCTTCCATGATCGTGGGGTTGAGCCGGTCCATCACGTGCAGGCCGGCCGCGCGCGCCTGCTGCACCAGCCAGCGGAAATGCGGGTTCATCTCAGGCGAGCCGCCGGTGACGTCCAGGGTGCCGATACCGTGGCGCGCGGCCACCTGCAGCGCCAGCGCCATCGTCTCGCGGTCCATCAGCTCGGTGCGCCCGGGCCCCGCATTGACGTGACAGTGGATGCAGCTGAGGTTGCACAGGTAGCCCAGGTTGAGCTGCAGCGTGTCCAGGCGATCGCGGACGATCGGCGGGAAGTCGCTGTCGCGCAGCAGCGGCCAGGTGTCACGCATCGGTGCGGCCCTGGTCGCGCATGTTTTCGCTATCCGCGGCGGCAGTGGGAAGACGACGGAACGGCTGCAGCAGCAGGGCCACCAGGCCCAGCGATGCCGGGCCGCGCCACTGGATCAGCCCGATCGGCATCTCGCGTTCGGGTCGTTCCGGCTGCGCGCGGTAGCTGCGGAAGAGACGGTCCCACAGCGACAGGTTGAAGCCGTAGTTGCTGTCGGTCTCGTGCCGCAGGACGGAGTGGTGGATGCGGTGCATCGAGGGGGTCACGACGAGCTTGCGCAGCGCGCGATCGACGCGCGCGGGAAGCGCGAAATCCGCATGGGTGAACAGGCTGGCCGCCGACAGCAGCACTTCGGACACGATCACCGCCACCGGATGCGGCCCGAGCACCAGCACCAGCCCGAGCTTGATGCCCATCGACAGCGCGATCTCCAGCGGGTGGAAGCGGATACCGGTGGTGACATCGAAGGCGGTGTCGGTGTGGTGCACGCGATGCAGCGGCCACAGCAGCGGCACCACGTGCATCAGGCGATGCTGCCAGTAGATGGCGAGATCGAACAGCACCACGACCAGACCGATTTCCAGCCACAGCGGCCAGTCGAGCGCACCGAACAGGCCGCCTCCGCGCGCCTGCACCTGCATCGCCAGCACCACCGCCAGCAGCGGGAACGCCACGCGCAGAAGCGCCGTGTCGATCAGCACCAGGCCCAGGTTGGACAGCTGCCGGCGCGCCGGCCTGGCGTCATCGCGCGCCGGCCACGCGCGCTCGGCAAGCGCCAGCACCAGCAGCAGCCCGGCGAAGGTGCCCAGGCGTAGAACCGCTTCGTGCTGGAGGATGGAATCGAGGATGGTGGTGTCCGCTGGAAATCAGGTAAAAGGCGGCGTCGCAGCCGTCGGATGAGATGCGTCCGGAGCCGGGAGTCTAGGCCCCAGGCCGTGAATCCAGGCCGCCAGCGCCTGCTGTTCCGGAGTCGCCCCCGGCAGCGCGTCGAGCGCCCGCAATACCCCAGGCAGGTCGTGCGCGTGGTCGGCATCGCTCATCACCGGCAGTTCGTGCCAGGCGCCAAGTTCGTCCATGCCCGTGCGCAGGGCGTCTGCGGTGCCAGCCGCGCTGTACTCGACCGCGTTCCAGATCGGCAGCGGAGGCGCCATGTTTGCACCGAACAGCCAGAAGCCGCCGTCCTGCGCACGACCCAGCGCCAGGCGCGCGGCGGAAGCCGACAGCCACTGTCGCGCCTGCTCCAGCTGGTGGGTCGCCAGCTGTGGCGTATCGGCGCCGATCAAAATCCCGAATCCGTGCCGTTGGACCAGCTGCGCATGCACACGCGCCATGCGCTCGCCCAGTCCACCGGGCTCTTGGTCAATGCTGGGAAATCCCGTCCACATCGCTAGTGCCTCAGCCTCGGCGACCGCCCAATACACGCTCATGCCGTGCAGTCCCTGCGCCCGCTGCGCCACCGAGGCCACGGCCGCGGCAGACAGCTGGTGGAACTGCATCGCACGCGCTTCGCCCAGTTCGAGCGCCAGGCGCGTCTTGATCGGCGAATAGCCGGGAGTCTTGACGAAGATCGCCACTGCGCCGCTCACTGAGGCCGCTCCACGCGCGAAAAGCGCCGCGCCTGCTTCCAGGTTTCGCGCAGGTGGTCGCCGGTGGTGGCGCCCCATCCGCGTTCGGCGTATTTGCGGGCACTGGTGTAGATCGGCGCACGCAGCGGACGCAGCGGCACGCCGGCATGCCGCGCCCGCCACACCAGGGCGTGATCTTCGCCACCGGCCAGCGTGGTGTCGAAGCGGCCCAGCGCCTTGAACAGCACGCGCGGCAGGACCAGGCCCTGGTCGCCGAACGGAAGACCCAGCAGGCGGCTGCGCAGCCAGGCCCCGGCGGTATTGAGCCGCATCAGCGCCGGGCCGTCATCGAGGAAGCGCAGGTCGAAGTAGGCCAGGGCCTGGATGTCGCGTTCGATCCACTTCGCGAGCGCCGGCAGCGTGTCCGGAGCCAGCAGCGAATCGGCGTGCACGAACCACAGCCACGACCGTGACGCGGCGGCGGCCCCGGCATTCTGCTGCAGGGCGCGCCCGGGGGCCGACCGCAGGCACTGCCACTGCGGACCCGGCGCCGAGCGCAGGCCGGCCGCGATCAGTTCGTGGCCGGGTTCGTCGCTGCACACCACGCACACCTGCGCGGCGGGCGGCAGCAGCGACAGCTGCCCGCGCAGCTCGTGCGTGAGCGAATCGCCGGGTCCCACCGGGACCACCACCGTCACCTGCGACAGCGCTGATTGCGTGGCTACCGCGTGCATGTTGACAGCCTGCATTGCTACAGCCGCGCCGCCAGCTCGACGCCAAGCACGCGCGGCTCGTTGTAGAAACCGGTGTAGTTGTTGAAGTCCACCGCGCCGATTGCCTGCACGCGATCGAGCAGGTTGCGCCCGAACACCGCCACTTCATGGCGCCCGCCGTTCCACTGGTAACCCACGCGCGCCCCCACTTCGGTCAGCGATTGGCCGGTGAATTCCGGGCTGCGGTACAGGAAGAAATTGACCTTGCTGCGATAGGTGGCGTCGGCACGCGCGGTCAGTTCGCCCGTGCCCAGCGGCTGGCGGTAGTCCATGCGCAGCTGCCCGATCCAGCGCGGTGCCTGAGGCAGAGGATTGCCATCGATGGACACGGTGCCCGGCGCGACAGCGGGCAGATCCAGTACGGTGCAGCCGATCGCGCAGGGCTGCACGCCGACTGCCTGATCGCGGATCTGCGTGTGGTTGTAGGAGACGCCGCCCGACATCCCCAGGCGATCCGTCAGTCGCGCCTCCAGCTCCACTTCCAGCCCCGAACCTTCGACTTCACTGGCATTGACCAAGGTGTTGAAGTTGGCCTGGCCACCGACTGCGGTGAGTTGCGCGTCGTCGAGCGTGTAGCGGAAAGCGGAGACGTTGAGCCGAGCGCGGCGGTCGAACAGGTCGGCCTTGAATCCGGCTTCCCACGACAGGATGTTCTCGGACTCGGCCACCGACACGGTGTCGCCGAACAGTACGCGGCCCTGGATCGCCGGCGCCCGGAAAGCGCTCGCCACCCGGGCGTAGATGTTCACCGCATCGGTGGCCGCCCACGCCACGTTCAGGTCGCCGCTGAGGTTGCTGTCCGAGGGCGAGCGCCGGATCGGCGCCAGCGGCCCGGCACCGAACGGCGACTGCAGGCGCTCGGCGACGAAGTCTTTTTCATCTCGGGTGTAGCGCAAGCCAGCGCCCAGGCGCCAGCGCGGCGCCAGCTTGACGCCGGCCGAAGCGAACACCGCGTAGGCACGGTTGTCCTGATGCTGGCGCGCATAGCCGTTGACCACGCTGCCGCCGAGAGTGTCGTAGCTGACGTTGTCGATATCCAGAGACTCGTCGTACACGAATGCGCCCAACTGCCAGTCCAGGCGAGAGTCGCCGGTGGATTCAAGGCGCAGCTCCTGGGTCAGCTGGCGATGCTTCGGAATGCCGTCACCGGACTCGGCCGGAAACGGGATCAGCCCAGGGCCCGAAGGCGGTGCGAAGGCCGCGCCGAAACCGCCATCGACGTCGCCGCGGGCAAACATGTCCACCGATTCGTAGGCGCTGATCGACAGCAGGCGCATGCCGTCCAGCTCCCAGCGCAGGCGCGCGCTCGCACCCCGGGTGTCCACCTGCAGGCTCGGCGCCGCATCCTGCGACAGGCTGTAGCGGTCGAAACCCGGCACCGCGCCGCCGACGCCAGGCACGATGGAGTTGGCACGGTAGACCTGTGAACCACCGTCGAGCGAACGTGCGCGCAGCTGCAGCAGGGCCTCGAAACTGTCACTGGGCTGCCACAGCCACTGGCCGCGCACCGCACGATCGGCAAACCCTTCGCGGCGGTCGCCGCTGCGCTGGGTGTTTGTGGAGATGTGGCTGCGCCGCTGGTACAGCGCGGACACGCGAGCGGCCGAAGTGTCGCTCACCGCGCCGCCCAGCGCGGCCTCGACATTGAAGGTGTCGAAGCGGCCGTAGCCGATGCGTGCATAGCCTTCGGTGTCGAAGCCCGGGCGCACCGACTCGAAGGCCACCACGCCGCCGGGCGTGTTGCGTCCGAACAGCGTGCCCTGCGGCCCGCGCAGCACTTCAACACGCTCGATGTCGAAGATCGGGAAGCCCTTGAGCGTGGGGTTCTCCATGACCACGCCGTCGTACACCAGCGACACCGGCTGCGAGGCGTTCAAGTCGAAATCGGTGTTGCCCAGGCCGCGGATGTAGAAGCGCGGGAACGTACGGCCGAACGAGGATTCGGCCTGCAGGCTCGGCGCCTGCGCGCCCAGTGCAGTAATGTCGCGCGCCGAGGCATTGATCGCCTGCAGCGTCGTGGCGTCCAGTACCGAAAGCGACAGCGGCACCTGGCGGGCGTCCTCGCTGCGGCGCTGGGCGGTGACGACCACGGTGTCCAGGGTACGGGCGTCGACGGGCGCGTCGGAGTGGGCGGTGGACAAAGGGTCCAGCACCTGCGCGGCCAGCGGCGGCGCGGACAGCAGCGCTACCAGCACAATCGAAAGGCGGTGCATGCGCTGCGGCGTGGCGCGTGGGGTCATGGGCATGGCGTCTCGAAATGAAGTCTGGAGGGAGGCCGGGATCAGCGGGCGGCGCGGTCGTTCAAGGCCCAGTCGTAGTCGAGGAAGCCAGGCGTCACCCGTCCGCTGCGCAGCGCCAAGACCTGGGCTGCGTCGGCGCCGATGGCCTTGGGTCGACTGGCGACGAACCCGGTGGGGCCGCCCTGGGCGGTGAAGTCGCCGCCGTACCAGTCGAAGATCGAAGACAGCTGCAGCACCACCGATTTGCCGTCCGCACGCAGGCGGTTGCGGCTGCGATCGCGCAGGAAGCGCACGGTCTGGTCCTCAAGCTGTGCGTCCAGGCGTGCGTCCACGAAGGCTTCCGGACGCAATGCGGGGCAGCCGATGGAGGCGCAGTTCACCGCGAAGTGGATGCGCGGGTCGCGGTACTGCGGAGCGCCACGCAGCAGGCCGTGCTCGATGTCGTCCAGGCTGCGGGTCTTGCCCAGCAGCGGCACGAACGCCTTCTTCCACGGGGAGCGCAGCAGGCTGCCGATGTCCTTGATCGACTCCAGCTTCGGGTAGCGGGTCAGCACCAGCTGCACGGTGGCCGCGTTGTAGGCGTTGATCAGGAACGCCTGCCGCTGCGGCCAGCTCCAGCGCTCGTATGCGGACATGTTCACCGCACCCAGCGAAGCGACGTAGCCGTCCAGCGCCTTGCGGTCCCGCGCGAAGCCCGCGTAGTCCACCGTGGTGGTGGTGCCGGCGGCGTTCCACTCCACGTGGCGCTCCAGCAGCGTGGTCAACGCGCGGTGCTGGTGGTCGAAGGCCGCATGCGCGGGCAGGGCCAGCATCAGCAGCGCTGCAATGAAGAGGGTTCGGATGAAAGCCTGCATGTTCAGCCCCTGCGCCAGTCGAAGTAACGCTGCGCCATGCGCAGCACGCGCTGTGGTGCGTGCGCCCGCTTCCAGTTGCCGGCCACGGCCTTGTTGGCTTCGCTCATGGTCGGGTACACGTGGATGGTGCCGAGCAGCTTGTTCAGGCCGATCCCGTGCTTCATCGCGAGCACGAACTCGGCCAGCAGTTCGGCGCCGTGGGCACCGACCACGGTGGCGCCCAGGATCCTGTCCTTGCCCGGCGCGGTCAGCACTTTCACGAAGCCGTGAGCGGCGCCGTCGGCAATCGCCCGGTCGAGGTCGTCGATGCCGTAGCGCGTGACTTCCACCTCGATACCCTTTTCCCGCGCTTCGTCCTCGGACAGGCCTACACGCGCCACTTCCGGATCGGTGAAGGTGGCCCACGGAATGACGCGGTAGTCGACGTCGAACGACCACCACGGCGCCAGCAGCGCGTTGACCGCCGCATACCACGCCTGGTGCGAAGCGACGTGGGTGAACTGGTAGGGGCCGGTGGCGTCGCCGCAGACGTGGATGTTGGGGTAGTTGGTGCGCAGCAGCGCGTCGGCCTCGATGGTCTTGCGCTCGTTCAAGCGCACGCCCAGTTCCTCCAGCCCGAAGCCTTCGACGTTGGCCTGGCGGCCCAACGCCAGCAGCAGCACGTCGAACTCGAACGAAACCTCCTTGCCGTCGTGCTCGCACACCAGCCGCTTGCCGTCCGCGTCCGACTCCACGCGCACCGCCTTGTGCGAGGTCGCCACGTTCACGCCTTCGTCCCGCAGCCGCGCGGTCACCGCCGCAGCTGCATCGTCATCTTCGCGCTGCAACAGGCGCGGTGCCATCTCGACCTGCGTCACCGCGCTGCCCATGCGTATGAACGCCTGGCTCAGTTCGCAGCCGATCGGCCCGCCGCCCAGCACCAGCAGCCGCGCGGGCAAGGTGCGCAGGCCCCAAAGCGTATCGCTGGTCAGGTACTCGACCATGTCCAGGCCAGGAATCGGCGGCACCATCGGCCGCGCGCCGGTGGCGAGGATCAGGCTGCGCGCGCTGATGCGCCGCCCGTCCACGTCCACTTCCCAGGGCGACACCACGCGCGCTCGTCCCTGGATGACATCGACGCCCAGGCTGCGGTAGCGCTCAGGCGAATCGTGCGGCTCGATCTTCGCGATCACGTCCTGCACGCGCTGCATGGCGTCGGCGAAGTCGAACTGCACGTCCATGCGCCCGATGCCGTAGCGCTGGCTGTCGCGCGCTTCGGCCAGCAGCCGCGCGGTGCGCAGCAGCGCCTTGGACGGCACACAGCCTGTGTTGAGGCAGTCGCCGCCCATGCGGTGCTTCTCGATGATGGCCACCTTGGCCTTGACCGCCGATCCGATGTACGCCGATACCAGCCCGGCCGATCCTGCCCCGATCACCAGCAGGTTGTAGTCGAAGCACGCCGGTCGCTTGAAATCCTTGTAAACGCGGCGGCCTTCCAGCCCGCGCGCCAGCCAGCGCATCAGCAGCGGCAGTAGGCCCAGCAGCACGAACGCGCCGATCAACCCCGGCGACAGCACGTCGCCGAGCGACTCGATCCGGGCCAACTGCGTGCCCGCATACACGTACACCGCGGTGCCGGCGAGCATCCCCACTTGGCTGACCCCGTAGAAGGTGACCAGCTTGAGCGAGGTCAGCCCGGCCAGCAGGTTCACCATGAAGAAGGGAAACACCGGCACCAGGCGCAGGGTGAACAGATAGAACGCGCCGTCGCGCTCGATCCCCGCATCGATCTTCTTCAGCCGCTCGCCATAGCGCGACTGCAGACTGTCGCGCAGGACGAAGCGTGCGACGAGGAACGCCAGCGAGGCGCCGATGCTGCTGGCGAAGGACACCAGCAGCAGGCCCCAGCCAAAGCCGAACAGCGCGCCCGCCGCAAGCGTGAGTACGGCGGCGCCCGGGATCGAGGCAGCGGCCACGGCGACGTACAGCGCAAAGAACGCACCACCGGCGGTCCACGGATTCTGCGACACCCATTGCGACAGGCCCGCCTGGCGCGCTTTCAGGTTCTCCAGGGTCAGTGTGTCGGTGACCCCGGACAGCAGCGCCCAGGCCACGACTCCGACAATGACTGCCAGCAGCAGCCAGCGCCACACGTTCGAACCCGATTTCAGTGCCATTGTGTTTCCCGTGGTTCCAATTCGTGATGTACCTGCGCAGCAACGGCCCGCGAAGTTGCCCAGCCGTTGCTGGTGGTCCCTCTTTCGCCAGCCCCGCGAGCAGCGATCGGGTTGCTTGAGAGCGGGCACCATACGGTAGCACCGGGGCCTGGTTTGCCGTTCTCTTCACAGGAGAGGCCGATACAGTGCAAAAAGGTTCGCTGGGACGCCGCTGCTGTACGCAAACCAAACCCCAACCGGCTTTTCGCATCCCCCGGCGCACCTTTTGCCGTAACAAGAGGCTCGTAAAAACTGCAATCCGCGGATTTCCTGGCGGAGCCCCCCGGCTACGGAGATACCTGATGAATCGACGCACCCTCTTGCAAAGCATGATCTCCCTTGCAGCCCTGCCCCTGTTGCCCGCGTGCTCCAAGGCGGCGCCCTCCGCGGCGGGAACGGCTGCGGCCGTGGCGGCAGGCGGCTCGCCCGGCAGTGCCGGCGGCGCAGTGAAGATGCTGGACCGTCCGGAATCCTACTGGCGGGACAAGGTGAGCCCGGCCGCCTACGAGATCCTGTTCGACGAAGATACCGAAGCGTCCTTCAGCAGCCCGCTCAACAAGCAAGAGCGCGTCGGCATCTATGTATGCGCCGCATGCAAGCTGCCGCTGTTCGATAGTGCCGCCAAGTTCGAGAGCGGCACCGGCTGGCCCAGCTTCACCGTGCCGATCGCAGGCCATACGCGCACCAAGAAAGACTTCAAGCTGGTGTGGCCGCGCACCGAATACCACTGCGCGCGCTGCGGTGGCCACCAGGGCCATCTGTTCGACGACGGCCCGGCGCCGCGTGGCGAGCGCTGGTGCAACAACGGCCTGGCCTTGGCGTTCGTACCGCAGGGCCAGCCCCTGCCCGCACTGAGGGGTTGAGATGACGGGCTTCGATAATCACTTCGAGAAAGACTTCCAAAAGCCGGTGATCCGGGTGAAGGTGCTGCTGGCCTGCGCGCTGCTGCTGGGATCGGTGAGCGCCTGCGCGCGCAGCGCCCCGGAAGCCCCCGCGCAGGCTGCGCCGGCAATCATCGACCAACCGGCGCGAACGGTATCGATGGCCGCCGCGAGTACGCAGGCGGAAACCGTCGCGGCCGCTGGCCCGACCGCTGCAGCGCCCGCCCAGGCCGCAGGTGGCAACACCGCCAAGGCGATCTTTGCCGGTGGCTGCTTCTGGTGCATGGAGCCGCCGTACGACAAGCTGCCCGGGGTGATTTCCACCACGTCCGGCTACACCGCCGGCCGCACGGTGGACCCCAGCTACCAGCAGGTTTCCTCCGGCGGCACCGGGCACACCGAGGCCGTGCTGGTGGTGTACGACCCGTCCCAGGTCAGCTACTCGAAGTTGCTGGAAGTGTTCTGGCGCAATATCGATCCGGTGGCGGTGAATCGCCAGTTCTGCGATGTCGGCGACATGTACCGCAGCGGCATCTACCCGATCGGTGACGAACAGCAGCGCCTGGCCCAGGCCAGCAAGAAGGCGCTGGAGGCGTCGGGCCGCTTTCCCCGCGGCATCGCCACCGAGATCGAGTCGGCGTCCACGTTCTATCCGGCCGAGGACTACCACCAGGACTATTACCTGAAGAACCCGACACGCTACAAGTTCTACCGCTTCAACTGTGGCCGCGACCAGCGTCTGCGCGACGTGTGGGAGTAGCCGGCAGCCTGGGCTGCTCCGCCGCGAGGGCCGGGAACGACACCGTCGCGTCTATTCGTGCACACTACGCGGCGTTGCCAATCCGGAGTAGTCCATGAAGCTGTCGCGCCTGGTCCTGCTGATCGCTGTCGTTGCCGCGTTCCTCCTGCTCATCGCCGGCCCCGGCACACGCATGGAGTGGTGGGACTTCCGGGTCGGCTTCAAGCTGATGACATGGGCCACCTTCATCGGCATCGGCGCGTCGGTGATGGCACTGATCGGACTGCTGGTCCCGCGCGTGCGGCGCGGCGGAGCCGGGCTGCTGGCGGTCTCCCTGGTCATCGGACTGCTGGTGGCTTACGTGCCATGGCAGGGGATGCGCACCGCCAGGTCAGTTCCGCCGATCCACGACATCAGCACCGACACCGATCAGCCGCCAGTGTTCGTGGAGATCCTGCCGCTGCGCGCGGACGCCTCCAATCCTTCCGAATATGCCGGCGCCGAAGTGGCCGCCCAGCAGCGTACGGCGTATGCCGACCTGCAGCCGTTGCGGCTGGACGTCGGTACCGATGCCGCATTTGATCGCGCGCTCGCGGCCGCTGAATCGATGGGCTGGGAAATCGTGGCCGCCGACAAGGCATCCGGGCGCATCGAGGCCACCGACACCACGCTCTGGTTCGGCTTCAAGGACGACGTCGTGGTTCGAGTGAGCGGCGATGCCGACGCCAGCGTGATCGACGTGCGTTCGGTTTCGCGCGTGGGCCAGGGCGACCAGGGCAAGAACGCCCAGCGCATCCGCGCCTACCTCGAAAAGATTCAGGCCTGACCCCGATTTCCCACCAACAGCCGCGGGTGTCGCGGCGCGCTGCCAGCCGGTTCGACAATCCGCGTCTTAACCGGTGGCATCGAACGCGTCGCATGTGGAACTGTGTACCAGCAGCCACCGCCGGCGACCTCTACGATGGCAGCTCCAATCTCACTGGGGAAGCCGGTGCATGCATCCCAAGTGCCGGCGGAGAACGGCGGCATCGCTTCAACGCCTGAAAACAGATTCCCAGCTCCGCCTCATCACCCTGTTGGGCCTGACCACGGCCTTCATGCTGTCGCTGTTTGCGATCTTCAGGGCGTCGCGCGGGGAATGGGCCGCTGCGCTGACCGACGCGGCGATCGTCGTCGTGCTGTGCGCACCGGTGGCGTGGGCGTTGCGCACGGGCAATACCCGCGGGCCCGGCCTGGCCCTGTGCGTCACCAACTCCATCGCCTGCGCCGTGGCCGCCTGGGTAATCGGCCCGACCGCCTCGCAATGGCTGTATCTGGTGCTGATGACCAATTTCTTCATCACCACGCCGCTGCCGGCGCTGGCCAGCAACCTGTTGCTCACCGTGACCGTACTGCTGATGCCGCATCTGTTCGGTCCTGGCTTCCAGACCGCTGCTGTCGCCGTGACCGCGGCGCTGGTGACCATGTTCGCCTACCTGTTCGCCATCCGCGTGCGCGAGGACCAGCGGCAGCTGGAGACCATGGCCTCTCTTGACGCGCTGACTGGGGTGCCCAACCGCCGCATCATGGAGCGTGAGCTGACCTCGGCGGTGGAGCGACGCCGCGAGCGCGGCGACAGCTACGGTCTGATCATCCTCGACCTGGACATGTTCAAGGAGGTCAATGACACCTTCGGACACGCCGCCGGTGATGCCGCGATTGCCGACCTGGCCGTGATCCTCAAGTTCGAGATGCGTAGCGGAGATTCGATATTCCGCTTTGGTGGCGAAGAGTTCGTGGCGGTCGTGGCGGTGAAAACGGCCGAAGAGCTGCAAGCCGTCGCCGAGCGAATGCGGATGGCCGTTCGCAACGGCCTGCGGGTTCCGGGCGGCCGGATCACGGTGTCGCTGGGGGCGGCGATACTGGGCAGCGAAGATCGCTGGCAGGAGTGGTTCTCGCTGGCCGACGAAGCCCTGTACCGCGCCAAGAAGAACGGGCGCGACATCACCGTGATGTCGGACAGCCTGCGCTAGGCGTGTTGGTGCAGGCGATGCGCAGGATCATCCACATCGACATGGACGCGTTCTACGCTTCGGTGGAGCAGCGCGACGATCCGTCGCTGCGCGGCAGGCCGGTGGTGGTGGCCTGGCGGGGCGCTCGCTCGGTGGTGTGCGCGGCCTCGTACGAGGCGCGGGTCTTCGGGATCCATTCGGCCATGCCGGCGGTCCGCGCCGAGCGGTTGTGTCCTGACGCGGTCTTCGTGCCGCCGGATTTCGTGCGTTACAAGGCCGTGTCCCGGCAGGTGCGGGAGATCTTCCTGCGCCACACCGACCTGGTGGAACCGCTGTCGCTGGACGAGGCCTACCTGGACGTGAGCGCGTCGCATCCCACCCTGCCCACGGCCACGTCCATTGCCGAGGAAATCCGTCGGCAGATCCGCGAAGAGACTTCACTCACCGCCTCGGCGGGCATCGCGCCGAACAAGTTCCTGGCCAAGATCGCCTCGGACTGGCGCAAGCCCGATGGGCAGTTCGCGGTGCGCCCGCACCAGGTCGAGGATTTCCTGACCCCGCTGCCGGTCAAGAAGATCCCCGGCGTCGGCGCGGTGATGCAGGGCAAGCTGGCGGCGCTGGGTATCGAACGGGTCGGCCAGCTTCGCGAACGTCCGCTGGAGGAGCTGCAGGCGCGCTTCGGCAGCTTTGGCGCGTCGCTGTATCGACGTTGCCGCGGCATCGATGAGCGGGAGGTGCAGCCGAACCAGCCGGTGCAGTCGATTTCCGCCGAGGACACCTTCGAACGCGACCTGCCGCTGCATGAGCTGGACGGCACCATCCGCCGCCTCGCGCTCAAGACATGGGACGCCTCGCGCAAGACCCAGCGGGTGGGGCGCACGGTGGTGCTGAAGCTCAAGACCAGCCAGTTCCGCATCCTGACGCGCAGTCACACCCCCGACATCCCCCCGGACTCGGCCGAGGCGCTGACCGCCATCGCGCTGGGCCTGTGCGCCCGCGTGAACGCGCCGGACGGTACCCTCTATCGCCTGGTCGGCGTGGGCCTGGGTGGGTTCCGCGAACCTGCCGAGGCTGTATCGCAGGGGCTGCTGTTCTAGGCGCAGCCCTGAGCAATGCATGCTGATCGCACTGGTGGCGGCTTTCCATCAATACGGAGTGAATCTTGAAGTTTCGCTATTCGCTGGTCGTGTTCGACCTCGACGGCACCCTGGTCGACAGCGCGTCGGACATCGCCGAAGCCGTCAATCGCATGCTGGCCGACTGGTCGCTTCCGCGCGTGGACGAGGCGGTGATCCGCGGCTGGATCGGCGATGGCGTCAAGGCGCTGGTGCAGGCGGCGCTGGACCACGCGCGAAGCACCCTGACGCTCGAGCAGGTGATGCCCGGCTTCATGGTGCATTACGAGGCCTGCCTGCTGCTTGATCCGCAGGTGTATCCCGGCGTGAGGGAAGCACTGGAGACTCTGCGAATGCAGGGTGTACCGACCGCGATCTGCACCAACAAACCGGCCCGTTTCGTGCGTCCGCTGCTGGAGCATCTGTCACTGGACGGATATTTTGATTGCGTGGTGGGCGGTGACTCGCTGCCGCAGCGCAAGCCCCAGCCCGAACCGCTCCTGCACGTGGTGCAGCACTACTGCCTGCATCCCGCGCAGTGCCTGATGGTCGGCGATTCGGCCACCGACCTGCATACCGCCCAGGCCGCAGCCATGCCCGCGGCGCTGGTGACCTACGGCTACCTGCGGGGTTTCGATCCGCACTCTGCCGCAGGCGTCGAAGTGGTCGACGACCTGCGTGAGCTGCTGGGGTGAGCGTCGGCGCGGCCGTGGAAGGCCGCGCCGCTGTCTTCAAAGTCCGGAACGGTAGCGCAGGCTCACGCCGTATTCCCTGCCGGACTGGTTGTAGAAGCTGATTGTCTCGTACTGGCGATTCAGCACGTTCGTGGCCCGGGCCTGCAGCGTCCAGCGCGGGTGCAGTGCGTATTCCATGCGCAGATCCAGCGTGCCGTATCCGGCCAGGCGCACGGTGTTGGCCGCGTTGTCGTAGCGATAGCTGGCACCAGTCAACGTGGTTCCGAGGCGCAGGTCGCCGAAAGCGCGATCCACGTCGATGCGCCCGGTGTTGCGTGCACGGCGCGCCAGCAGGTTGTCGAAGTTGGCACCGTCGGTGTCGTTGCGCGGATCGGTGTGGCTGAGCTGGGCCGACAGCTCCCAGCCGGCCAACGTGGTGTCGACGGTGAACTCGGCACCACGCAGGCGCGCCTTCTCGATATTGTTGGGCAGGAAGATCGACGCGTCGTAGGTGACCAGGTCGTCGACGTGCGTTTCATACACGTTGAAGGTCCAGCTGTAGCGTGACGCGTACTGCGACAGGCCGAGGTTCAAGCTCTTCGAAGACTCGGGCCGCAGTTCCGGGTTGCCGAAGAACGGGAAGTAGAGGTCGTTGAAGCTCGGGGCCTTGAATCCCGTCGCGTAGACCGTGTTGAAGCGCAGCCCACCCTTGAACCCGTAGCCATGGCCCAGGCTGCCCGTGGTGTGCTCGCCGAATTGCTCGTTGTCGTCGCTGCGCAGGCTGGCCTGGAACTGCTGCGCGCCCGAGCGACCCTGGTATTCGACGAAGACCGCCTGGTTGTCGCGCCGCGTCTGGTCGTAGGCGGTGTCGCTGTCGACCGTGTCTTCCTGCCAGTCGAGGCCGGCAGTCAGCAGCTGTGCAGAGCTTATGGCGAAATCGCCCTGCAGCGAGGCCTGTTCGCGCACCGTGCCGAAGCGGCCCAGGTAGGTGTCGTCGAGGTAGTCATCGGACTTGTCGCGGTTGCGACCGACGTTGAGTTCCAGCTTGAGGCGTTTGGAGGGCGTGTAGCGCAGCTTGCCGCCGAGTACCTGCTGTACGGTCTCGGAGCGGTTGGTGAAGCTGCCGTCGAACTCGTTGTCGCCATGGGCATCGAGGAAGGTGCCCTCGGCCACCAGCGTCTCGGTCAGATCGATGCCGCCGCGCAGCGAGAGCGAAACGTTGCGGTAGCCGTCGAGGTCGGGTTCGTCGGTGAAGCAGCCGCGGAAGATGGGGAAACCCGCACCGCGGCAGGCGTTGATGCCGTCGGTTTCCTGGTACGCCGCATCGGCGCCGATCCAGCCGCGCGTGCCGCCGTAGCCGAAGCCCGCGCTCGCTTCGCGCATCGAGTTGCTGCCCGCGCCGACGCGCAGGTGCTGGCGAAGTCCGGGCTCGCCGCGGCGGGTGAAGATCTGGATGACGCCGCCGATGGCTTCGGAGCCGTACAGGCTCGAGCGCGGTCCGCGCACGATTTCGATGCGTTCGATCTGGTCGACCGGCAGGTCCTGCAGGGCGGGCAGTCCCGCGGTGGCCGAGCCCACGCGCACGCCGTCGATCAGCACCAGCACGTGGTCAGACTCGGTGCCGCGGATGTTCAAGGTGGTGATCTTGCCCAGGCCGCCCTGGTTGGAGAAGCCGATGCCGGTGCGGCCCTGCAGCAGCTGCGTGATCGAACGCGCCTGGCTGCGCTCGATCTCTTCGCGATCGATCACCTGCGCCGGCACCAGGCTCTCCTCGAGCGGCACCTCGGTGCGCGTGCCGGTGATGATGATTTCGTCGAGCTCGGTGGCATCGTCTGCGTCCTGCGCAAGTACCGCAGTGGGAAGGGCGAGCAGGACTCCGATGGCAAGCAGGCAACGTTGGAATTGGACGGACGGACAGTGTTTCTTCATGACAGGCTTCTCCATGCGCACGACCCGTACGCATTAATGGGATGGAGTCGCAAGCAGGGGAAGACGCGCGAAGGCCCACGGCGGGACCGCCGCCGCAATGCCCGCCGCATCGCAACCAGTAAGCTTCCAGGCCGGTCTCCGGGCTTGCGAATGGGCGTCTTGCAACGACGTCCGGCCGTGGCGCCTTCCCATGCAGTTGCACAGTGGCGATGCCGCGGTTGTCTTCGCTTACCGTTGCGGGGGCAGCGCCGGAGTCGTCGTGCGCGAACTGGTTCGCACCGACCCACCGGCTTCCCGTTTCAACCCGTTGGCGAGAGCCGCGGGGTCACCTTGAAGCGCGGCAAGTGTACGCGATGGCGCAGGTCGCGGTCGCGCCGTTCAGTCGTCGCTGTCCGGCGAGTCGAGAAAATCGAATGCCGGTGCCGAATCACTTTCGTTCAAGTGCGTGGTGGTCACCGGCCCGGCTTCCTGTCGTCCGCGGGGTGCCGGCAGCAGCGCGGCGGCCGCTTCGTAGTCGGCGACCAGTTGCTCGCGCCGTGGCGCAGGCACTTCCTGCCAGTGACAGTCGGTCAGCGCGCCTTCCAGCGCGTAAAGCAGGTTGAGGCTGGGCCGGAATCCGGCCCGCTTCACCCGCAGGAACGCGTCCACCGGCCCGGCTGAAGTAATGTCCTCGCGCGTGCGCAGGCCGACCTGTTTCAGCCAGGCGGCCGACTTCGGGCCGATGTTGCGCATCTTGACCGCCGTCATGCCAGGGACTCGATGAAGATCCGTGCAATAGCCTCGAGCCCGCGCTGGTCGTCCTCGTCGAAGCGTTCGACGCTGGGACTGTCAAGATCGAACACTCCGATCAGCGTGTCGCCTTTGACCAGCGGCACGACCAGCTCCGACCGTGACGCCGCATCGCAGGCGATGTGCCCGCGGAAGGCTTCCACGTCGGCCACGCGCTGGGTCTGGCGGGTGCTGGCGGCGGTGCCGCAGACTCCCCTGCCCAGGGCAATTCGCACGCATGCCGGCAGGCCCTGGAACGGACCCACCACCAGCTCCTTTCCATCATGGAAATAGAAGCCGACCCAGTTGAGGTCCGGCAGCGAGTGATACACCAGCGCTGCGAGGTTGGCCGCGTTGGCCGTGCGATCCGGCTCGCCGGCAAGCAGCGCGCGCGCCTGGGCCGCGAGCTGTTCGTACTGCTCCAGCTTGGAACCGGTCAAGGTGGAAGTGGCGAAAGACATCGTCCGATTCTATCCCTTTGGCTGCGTGGGCGTTCGTGGCTCGCCCGCGCCTTTATCATGGCGGACCCGCGCGGCCGGGCCACAGCAACGATGAGAGACGCTCGGACTTCCTGCCCAAGGGCGTCGGCGCATGAGCGGCTTGTTCGTCACCGGCACCGACACGGGCGTAGGCAAGACCCTCGCCAGCACCGCCTTGCTTCATGCGCTCCGTGCAGGTGGCACGGACGCAGCGGGTATGAAGCTGCCGGCAAGCGGCTGCGAAGAGACAGCGGAAGCCTGGCGCAACGATGATGCACTTTCGCTAGTGGCGGCGAGCGCACCCAGACTCTCCTATGCCGACGTGAATCCGTACGCGCTGCCGCTTCCGCTGGCGCCGGAAATTGCGGCGCGCAGGGCGGGCGTGGAAGTCCGGCTCGAGGTGCTGGAAGCCGCCTACGAGTGGCTTCACAACCAGTCGAACATCGTGGTGGTTGAGGGTGTGGGTGGCTGGCTGGCACCGCTATCGGCGTCGCTGGACCGGATCGACCTGGTGCGTGTGCTTCGGCTGCCCGTGGTGCTGGTGGTTGGCATGCGCCTGGGCTGCATAAACCACGCACGGCTGACCGCCCGCGCCATCGCTGCGGACGGCGCCCGCTTGGTCGACTGGATCGCAAGCCACGCCGATCCGGAGATGCAGTGCCAGGACGAAAAGTTCGACATCCTCCGCCAGCGGCTGGACGCGCCGTGCCGGGGTCGATTGCCGCATATGCCAGGGGCCGATCCGCTGCTGCTGGCGCAGTACCTGACGATCCCGCAACCAGGGCAATAAAAAACCCGGCAGCGTGGGGGCTGCCGGGTCAGGTGCGCGGAAGGGAGGGGGTCCGCGCGTAAAGCGTCTACAGCGTGATTACTTGCCCTTGGCGGTCTTGGTCGCCTTGGACACCGAAGCCTGCGCGCTCTCGCTGGCGGACTCGAACTGCGACTTGCCCAGCTGGCCGATCGCCTCGTTGGTCTTCAGGGTCAGGCCGAACACTTCCTGGCCCGCCGCGACGACGCGCTCGGCGTTGTCCTTGGCGATCTGCATGCCCTTCGGGAAGACAGTCTTGTAGCCTTCGACGTCGCGCACTTCGGCCAGCTCGCCGAAGAAGGCGGTGGTGGCGCCCATGTTCTTCTCGAAGGTCTTGAGCTGCACGCCGAAGACGGTCTCGGCGGTTTCAAGCGCCAGGCGATTGGCGCGCGTGGCGGCGGCGGCGAACTGGTGGGTGAAGCTGCTGAAATCGTTGAACTGTGCGGACATGGCGGTGCTCCAAAGTGGTTGTGGTTACTTGTTGCGATGCAGCATATCCGTAGTATTGGTGCAATGCAACAATACACTGCGACTAGCCGACGAACGGTTAGTTCCCGTTTAAGAGAGCGACTTGGCGCCAACAGCTTCTTGCCTTGTAGATCCAAGCTTGCTCGGATGCCCCTCGGCAACTCAAGAGCATCCGGGCAGGCTCGGATCTACAAGGCAAACCAGCAAGCTCGGATCTACAGGGAACACGCCGCTCCCTCCGATTGCGGGCCTCAGCCCCTGTAGCGGGCGCCGGACGTGCAGGTTTCGTGCACGACGATCTCGCTCAGCGCGGGCAGGCGTGGCTTCAGGCGCTCCCAGATCCATGTCGCCAGGCGCTCGCTCGTCGGATTGTCCAGGCCTTCGATCTCGTTGAGGTAATGGTGGTCGAGCCGGTCGTACAGCGGCTGGAACGCGGCCTTGATGTCGCCGAAATCCATCACCCATCCGCTGTCAGCTCCTGGCTCTCCGGACACGCGGATCTCGATGCGGAACGAATGCCCGTGGAGGCGCTGGCACTTGTGCCCCTCGGGCACGTTCGGGAGGCGGTGGGCCGCTTCCAGGGTGAATATCTTGAAGATTTCCATGAGCTCATTGTAGTTGGTCGGGCAGGACGCTCGCCGGGGCAGGCGAGCGCGAGGAAGCTTGGCCCAATGAAAAAGGCCGACCCGAAGGCCGGCCTTTCTTGAAGCGCCGAGGAAAAAGCTCAGCGGGCGGGGCGCGCCCCGCCCTGGCGGAAGCCGCCTGGACCGCGCGCGCCGTCGCGCTGGCCACCGCCAGGTGCGGCACCGCTGCGCTGGCGCGGAGCACCGGCATGGGCGTGGCGTGGTGCATCGGCGTGCGGACGGCGTGCCGTGTTGGCGCGGCGCGGGGCGTTGTTGCCGCCCGGACGCTCGTTGACCGGATTGTCGTTGCCCCAGCGGATCGGGCGCATCGGCTCGAAGCCCGGTACGTCGCGAATCTCCACGTCGCGCTTGAGCATGCGGGTGATCGCGCGCAGCAGCTTGGCCTCGTCCTGGGCCACCAGCGAGATTGCCTCACCCTGCGTACCGTTGCGACCGGTGCGTCCGATGCGGTGCACGTAGTCCTCGGCCACCATCGGCAGGTCGAAGTTGATCACCATCGGCAGCTGGTCGATGTCGATGCCTCGCGCGGCGATGTCAGTGGCCACCAGCACGTTGATGCGACCGGCCTTGAAGTCCTTGAGCGCACGCATGCGCGCGCCCTGGCTCTTGTTGCCATGGATGGCCGCGGCCTTGATGCCGGACTGCTCCAGGTACTTGGTGAGCTTGTCGCAGCCGTGCTTGGTTCGACCGAACACCAGGGTCTGCTTGCGCGCGTCCGCAGCCAGGATGTGCAGCAGCAGTTCGCGCTTGCGGGTGCCGTCGACCGGGTGCACGCGGTGGCTGATGGTGTCGACCACGGTGTTGCTCGGGGTCACCTGGATCTGCCTGGGCTCGTGCATGAACTCCATCGCCAGCTGCTTGATGCTGTCGATGAAGGTGGCCGAGAACAGCAGGGTCTGCCGATTCTGCTTGGGCAGCTTGGCCAGGATCCGCTTGATCGCCGGCAAAAAGCCCATGTCGAGCATGCGGTCTGCCTCGTCCAGCACCAGGATCTCGATGCCCGACAGGTCCACGTTGCGGCGGTCCATGTGGTCGATCAGGCGGCCCGGGGTGGCCACGATCAGGTCCACGCCACGGCGCAGCGCGTCCTGCTGCGGGCCCATGCCGGCACCGCCGTAGATGGTGGTGCTGGGGATGCGCAGGTACTTGCTGTAGTCGCGCAGGCTGTCATGCACCTGCACGGCCAGCTCGCGGGTGGGGGTCAGGATCAGCGCACGCGGCTTGCGCGCACCGTTGACGGTCTGCGGCGAGGTGCCCAGGTGCTGCAGCAGCGGCAGGCCGAACGCGGCGGTCTTGCCGGTTCCGGTCTGGGCGCCTGCCATCAGGTCGTGGCCGGCCAGGGCCAGCGGAATCGCCTGCACCTGGATGGGGGTGGGGGTCTCGTATCCCTGTTCGGCCAGGGCACGCAGCAGGAAGGGCGAAAGCCCGAGGTTTTCAAAAGACATTCGATG
>JBDNHW010000088.1:0-18400 GCA_041688625.1 Pseudoxanthomonas sp. | reverse complement strand
CCTCAGCTCGCGGCGCATGCCCGTGGTGGCTTCGGCAGTGCTGTCAGCGTCCGTGGCGCTGCCCACTTGGGCCTGGCGTAGTGCCTCTTGCCGCTGTGCGGCCGCCGTGCCCAGAGATTTGGATTGTTGAACGCTGCCGCTCGGCAGGACGGACGGCGCCGCCGCGGCGGGTGGCGAAACCGGCCGCGGGGCCGGTGGCGGGACCAGGTTCTTTTGCGGCGGGGCAGCCGCTGCGGCTGGAGTCTTTTCGGCAAACGTCGGCGCAGCAGGCGCCTTGGGAGGGGGCACGACGCGGGCAGCGGGCGGCGCTGCTGCGGAATCCGCTGCCGCTGCCCGCAACTCAGCGGCAGGCGCTTCAGCGGTGACGGCTGGAGAGTGCGCTACCGGTGCAGGCGGTCCTGCCGGGGCCTTTGCGGACGACCATGCCTCGGCCGGGGCCGCCTCCACGTCCCCGGCCGTCGGCTGCGTCGGGCGGAGCTGCCAGGCCACACCCACGGCCAGCACCATCGACGCGGCAAGGCCCATGGCCACGGGCCAGCGAGGCCGAACCGGACGCGTGCGGGGGCCTGCAACGGCATCGTGCGATGCGGAAAGGATCTGGGCATCGATTTCAGGCGACGGCACGCCATGCGGAGTCAGGCGCGCCAGCATCGTGGCGAGTTCGCGCTCCTCGTTCGAGAGCGGGTCCGGCGGAAAGATCTTCATTCGTCCAGCCTCGCGCGCAGTTTGTCCATCGCGTAGCGCAGGCGGGACTTCACGGTTTCGCGGCCAACGCCGGTGATTTCTCCGATCCCCTCAAGGGTGAGCTCCTGCTCGAGCCGCAGCTGCAGCACCACGCGCTGGTCCTCGGGCAGTTCCCCCACGGCGCGCTGCAGTTGGCGCCGCTGTTCGAAGTCCGAAAGGTTGCGCTCCGGCGTGTCGGGATCGGGCACGCGTGCGACACGCTCGTCCCCGTCGGCCGGGGCCGCCGGCCGGTGCTTGAGGCTGCGCCAGTGATCAGCGAGGCGGTTGTGGGCGATGCGGAACAGCCAGATGGTGAAGGCGGCATCGGGCTGCCAGCCGGCACGGGCGCTGATCACCCGCTGCCAGACGTCCTGGAAGCACTCGTCGGCCAGCGCCTGGTTGCGGAGCTGGCTCAGGAGGAACCGGTACAGGCGGCCACGGTGGCGCACGTAGAGCTGCTCGAAAGCCGCCGGGTCGCCCGTGGCGTAAGCCAGCATCAACATCTCATCTGCGGGTTCGGAAAGATCATTCACCGGCACAAGCGTAATGCCTGCACCGTGTTCCGCAAAGCCGGCGCCTGCCGCACCACGTTCTTGGCCGGCAGTGCCAGGCGTGCATGGGGGAGCGGCGCGCGCCAGGGCTACGGGGGTGCTGGAGGCAGTCATCCCAACGGTCAACGTCCAGGCGGGGCGAGCGGGTTTGGCATTCTTGCCCGATAGTTCGCGATGCTGCCTGCAATCCGACCAGGACCTGTCGTGCATCCGTCGAACATCAGCACCTCGGAAACCGTGACTGTCGAGCCCATTGCCGCCACGCAGGACGCCGCTGCGGTGCCGGCCTCTCCGACCGACGGCATCGTGCAGCTGCTGTGCAGTTTCCTGCAGGCTGGTTCGGCCGTGGCGGTGGGCTGGCGCGATTGGGCCCTGGGTACGGAAATATCCTCGTCCAGTGGCAGCCGCGACCTGCGTCGCCGCGTCGACCAGGCGCTGTCCGATTCGCAGGCAATCGGCGAAATCTTCGAGGCGTCCCTGGCGCCCGACGTCAGCTTCAATCCCCCGACAAGAACCTGCTGACGTTCGTCGCCCACAACATCGGCAACGGCTTGGCGCGCCAACGCGCGCAGGAAAAGCTTTGCGCCGCGCACGCCGAGCTCGAGCGCCGCGTCGAGGTACGCACGCACGAGCTGGCTGCGGCGAACGCAGAGCTGCTGGCGCAGATCGCCGAACGCGTGCGCGCCGAGCAGCAGCTGATCCACCAGGCGACGCACGACTCGCTGACCGGCCTGCCGAACAGGTCGCAGCTGCTGGCGCGGTTGTCGGCGGCGATTGAGCGTGCACGCGACGGTGACGGGCTGAGCTTCTCGGTGCTGTTCCTGGACCTGGACCGGTTCAAGCTGGTCAACGACAGCATCGGCCATGCCGCAGGCGATGAACTGCTGGTGGAAGTGGACCGGCGCATCGCTGCGACCGTGCGCTACAACGACGTGGTGTCGCGCCTGGGGGTGACGAGTTCGCGATCCTCATCGATTACACCGATTGCCTGGACATCGCGCGCGAGCTGGCCCAGCGCATCCTGAACTGCCTCGGGCTGCCGATCCTGGTGTCCGGCCGCGAACTGTTCCCTTCGGCCAGCCTCGGCATCGCCGACTGGCACCCGCGCTACCGCTAGGGAGAGGAGCTGCTGCGCGATGCCGACGCCGCGATGTATCGGGCCAAGGCCCAGGGGCGCAATCGACTCGCGGTCTTCGACGAGAAGATGCGAGATGAGGCGATGGAGAGCCTCGAACTGGAGGCGGATTTGCGCCGCTCGATCAGGAACCGCGATTTCCTGCCGTACTACCAGCCGATCGTGCGCCTGGCGGACGGCACCATCATCGGACACGAGGCGCTGCTGCGGTGGCAGCACGAGAGCCGCGGCATGATGCTGCCGGGCGAGTTCGTTGGCATTGGCCAGGACAGCGGCCTGATCGAACAGGTGGACTGGCTGCTGTACGAGCTGGTAGTGGCACAGATCGCGCGCGGTGGAGAAGGCTACATCTCGATCAACGTGTTGCCCCGCCACTTCCATTCCCCCGATTTCGCCGATCGCCTGCTGGGACTGTTCGAAACCGTGGGTGCGGATCCGCCGCGGATGCGGGTGGAGATCACCGAGGTCGCCCTGCTCGACGACGCGCCCCGAACCCTGCGCATACAGCGCACACTGCGCCAGCACGGCATCCTGGCGCAGCTGGATGATTTCGGCACCGGCTTCTCCGCGCTCTCGTACCTGCATCGGTTCCCGATCTCGTTGCTCAAGATCGACCGCAGCTTCATCGCGGGCATGGCCGGCGACAACAGGCTCGAGAGCCTGGCGCTGGTGCGGGCGATCCTGGCCCTTGCCAACACCCTGGGTACCGATGCCGTCGCCGAAGGCGTCGAGACCGAAGAGCAACGTGATGCCCTGGTGGGACTCGGCTGCAGCCTGGGGCAGGGCTACCTGCTGGGTCGTCCCGCGGCAACGATGGCAACGCAGCCGACGCGCGCCTGAGGGCGGCACCGGCCTTCATCGCCAATCAGTCGTCGGCCATGCCAGCGGTTGCAGTGCCGGGCTCCACCAGCGACCGGCCCTGTTCCACCAGACGCACGAACTCTCCGCGCAACCCGAAGCGACAGCTCGGTGGTGACGCGAAGCGGAACCTTGCGCTGCAGCGGGGCAGGGTGGTCGTGGTCGAAGTAGTTGATTAACTCCTCGGCGCGCACCGCATCGGCCGGTGGACGCTGGCCCGCCTGCAGCATCCGGCGCACGTTGCTGTAGCTGCCGGTGTCGACATCGACCGAGAAGGTCGACACCGGTTGTTCGTCCGTGCGCTGCACGGGGTTGTCGGTACGTTCGGCGTAGTTCTCGCTGTTCGCCGGCAGGACATGCGGTGGCGGTATCGCGTCGAAAGCCACTGCGTTGGAAGGCGCCAGTGATTTGGCGGCAGGCGGCGGGGGAGGTGGAACGAGACGCGCCGACTCGTGGATCGAACCCTGGCGCAGGTACTGCGTGCGCTTCTCGGAGATTGCGTGGTCAGCCTGCGTGCTTGCAGGCACGGGCATCGCTTCCGTCGCCGTTGACGCGGCCGCAATTTCGACGGGATCCTGGGAAGGGGTGGACCTGCAGCCGGCAACGATGGCGGTGGCAAGCAGGGTCAGGCACAAGGTACGCAGCTGCATGGTCGAGCTCCCGTGATGGACGGGAGGTTGAACGCACCTGCATTCGGAACGGGGTCGATGCCCAGCGAATCAGGATGTTTTCTGCACCTTCAGCTGCAGTCGGCCCTGCGCAAGCCGCGCATGGACTTCGTCGCCTACCTGGACCTGCGCCGAAGATCGCAGCAGCGCGCCGCTGGACTGGGACAGTATCGAGTAGCCTCGGGCCACGGTCGCCAGCGGACTCACGGTTTCAAGTGAACGTGCCAGCCCCCGCAGTCGGGTCGCATCGCGCTGAAGGATACGCACGACTGCCGCCTGGGTGCGTGGCCGCACGACCTGGAGGCGCTCACGCAGGCGCGCGAGCCGGCGCTGTGGATGCCCGCCACGCAGCACCGCGGCCGCATGCCGAAGTGCGGCGCGACGCCGGTCCATGCGTTCGCGCATGAGCGACTGCAGCCGGCGCCACGCGTCCTCCTGTCGCCGCGCCAGAAGCTGCAGCCGCGCCTGTGGGCGAACCGACTGCAGGCGCAGCGCGGCGCGGTCGGCGCGCTGCATGGCCTGGCCAAGCGCGTGCATCTGCAGCTGCGTCATCCGGCGCTGCAGGTTGAGCAGGCGGTTGCGCAGGTCGCGCTGGTCCGGCACCAGAAGTTCGGCCGCGGCCGACGGCGTGGGTGCGCGCAGGTCGGCCACGAAGTCGGCCAGGCTAACGTCGGTTTCGTGTCCTACCGCCGAGATGACCGGCACGTTTGACTCCGCGATGGCGCGCACCAGAGCCTCGTCGTTGAACGACCACAGGTCCTCCAGGGACCCGCCGCCCCGGGTCACCATGAGCACGTCGTAGCGGCCCGACGCCGCGGCGCGCGTCACCAGCGAGGTGATCTGCGCCGCAGCGCCGGCGCCCTGCACCTGGGTGGGCAGCAGCTCCACTTCGAGCAGCGGGAAGCGCCGCGACAGCACGCTCACCACGTCGCGCACGGCGGCGCCTGTGGGCGAGGTGATCAGGCCCAGCCGGCGTGGGAATGCAGGCAGCGGCCGCTTCCGCGACTCCGCGAACAGACCCTCCGCGCCCAGCCGCGCCTTGAGTTCCTCGAACGCGCGCCGCAGCGCTCCTTCGCCGGCTTCTTCCAGGTGGTCCAGCACCAGCTGGTATTCACCGCGTGCCTCATAGAGGGTGAGGCGGCCGCGGCCGAGCACACGCAGGCCTTCGCGCGGCACGAACTTCAGCCACTGGCTCTTCGGCTTGAACATCGCGCAGCGGACCTGCGCGCGAGAATCCTTCATCGTGAAATAGAGATGGCCGGAGGCCGGGCGGGTGACGCTGCCGAGTTCGGCCTCCACCCACACCAGCGGGAACGCGCCCTCGAGCAGGTCGCGAGCCAGCGTGTTGAGCTGGACTGGTGTGAGGATGTCGCGGGCGGGATCGTGTGGCATCCCGACACCCTACCGGAAGCCTGCGCGGGCGGCCAAATGTGGGGTGGCTGCATCCGCGGGGCAAGTGAGCACTCGCCTGTGTCCGGGTGGGCCAGGCTGGGCGATCCGTGGCTTCGCGCCACGTTCTCCCGGATGGAGAAGGCAAGCAGAGCAATCCCGCTTCCTTCTGCCCCCGGGAGAAGGTGCCCGCAGGGCGGATGAGGGCGTAGACCGTCAGCAGCGGTAATTTCCACCACGCGTCATTCCCACGCCCTGATGCCACGGGCACTACCGATGGCCGTCCGTCGCTGCCCGCCTCCTTCTCCCTTAGGAAAAAGGAAAGGAAACCGCCGGCATCTTGTGCGTCTTCTCCCGCAGGGAGCAGAAACTCCAGCCGTCACAACGCCTTCGCACGCTCCGCCAGCTGCTGATTGAGGATCGGCCCGTTGTCGCTGTAGTCCACCGGTACGTCGATCAGGTCGACGCCCTCGCGCGCCAGGCACTGCGCCAGCATCGGCGCGAACGCCTCGGCAGTGTCCGGCCGGTGCCCGCGGGCGCCATAGCTCTCCGCATAGCGCACGAAGTCCGGATTTCCCAGCGCCATGCCGAAATCGGCGAACCCCATCTCGTGCTGCTTCCAGCGGATCATGCCCAGCGCGTCGTCGCACAGCACCAGCACGGTGAGGTTGAGCTTCAGTCGCATGCAGGTCTCCAGTTCCTGCGAATTCATCATGAAGCCGCCGTCGCCGCAAACTGCCAGCGCGCGTCGCTGGGGGTGCACCAGGGCCGCGGCCATCGCCGAAGGCAGGCCGGCGCCCATCGAGGCCAATGCATTGTCCAGGAGGATCGAGTTGGGCTTCGAGGCCCGGTAGTTGCGCGCGAACCACAGCTTGTAGATGCCGTTGTCCAGGCAGACGATGTCGTCGTCGGCCATGGCCCCGCGGATGTCGGCAACTACGCGCTGGGGGTACATGGGAAAGCGGTCGTCCTCGCTTCCCTCCAGCAGTTGCGCATCCATGGCCGCCCGCACCCTGTCGAAGAAGGCGAAATCCCAGTGTGGCGACGGTGACAGCTCGCACTGCAGCCGCCAGATCGTGTTGGCGATATCGCCCACCAGCTCGATCTGCGGGAAGTACACGCTGTCGACCTGCGCGCTCACGTAGTTGATGTGCACCACGGCGCGCTTGCCTTCGCGCATGAAGAATGGTGGCTTCTCGACTACGTCGTGTCCCACCACAAGGATCAAATCCGCTGCGGCAATCGCGCGGTGCACGAAGTCGCCGTCGGACAGCGCCGCGCAGCCCAGCCACAACGGGTGGTGCTCGTCGACGACGCCCTTGCCCATCTGCGTGGTGAAGAACGGCACGCCCAGGGTGTCGACGAAGCGCTTGAGCATCGCTGCGCTGGACTTGCGGTTGGCGCCTGCGCCAATCATCAGCAGCGGATGCCTGGCCTCGGCCAACGCGTTTCGCGCCAGCCGGATCGCCTTCTCGTCGCAGACCGGCCGCCGCGACTGGCTGGCAGGCAGCAGGATGGCGTCGCTGTCGTCGCGGGCGATGTCCTCGGGAAGCTCCAGGTGCACCGCCCCGGGCCGTTCCTCGGCCGCGCGCCGGCACGCTTCGCGCACCTTGGCCGGAATGGTGTTGGCCGACACGATCTGCCGCGTGTACTTGGTCAGCGGCTGCATCATGTCGACCGCGTCGACGATCTGGAACGCCCCCTGCTTGCTGTTGCCGATGGGTTTCTGCCCGGTAACCATCAGCATCGGCATCGCGCCCAGCTGCGCGTACGCCGCCGCGGTGACCAGGTTGGTCGCGCCCGGCCCCAGCGTCGCCAGGCACACGCCCGGCTTGCCGGTGAGTCGCCCGTAGGTCGCTGCCATGAAGCCTGCGGCCTGCTCGTGCCGCGTCACCAGCATGCGGATGCTCGAGGTACGCAGCGACTCCATCAGATCCAGGTTTTCCTCGCCCGGCACCCCGAAGATGTACTCCACGCCCTCGGCCTCCAGCGCCTTGACGAACAGGTCGGATGCTTTCATTCGACGGACCTTTCCAAACGGGAATCGCAGTATGCCGGCGGGGGTGCAATGGGCTTGTTACGTGGCGCGGACGGACGAATGCGCAGTCTTGCTGCTTTCCTTCTCCCGGGTGGAGAAGGAAGGGTCAGGACGTTCGCCCCGAGACCAGCACGCAGCTCTGTCGACTTGGTCAACTTGCTTCCCTTCTCCCCCTGGGAAAAGGTGCCCCGAGGACGGACGACCGAAGGAAGTGCCCGTGGCATGAGGGCGTGGACCGTCAGCAGCCGTAAATTGCGATTACGCGTCGTGAGCGCGCGGACCATCAGCCGGCACGAACACTCACCGCAGCGCGCTGCCCGCTGCAGGTTTCCGCAAGGGCTGCAGGCTGGCGCTCGTGGTTTCTGCTGGCCCGGCTTCCATGGGCGGACCACAGCTGTCGCCTGAATTACCTTTGCCCAGGCGCCGTATGCTTCCCTGGACGCACACCACCCACTGCCGCGCGCCCGCCCAGCCGAGACCACCCATGGACACCATCTCCTTCGACGATTTCCTGAAGGTCGAGCTTCGCGTCGGCCGCATCGTGAGTGCTTCGGTGTTCGCGCAGGCCAGGAAGCCGGCCTACGTGCTTCACGTGGACTTCGGCGAGGCGCTTGGGGTCAGGAAGTCCAGCGCGCAGGTGACCGCGCTGTACGAGCCGGAGGATCTCATCGGCAAGCTGGTTGTGGCCGTCGTGAATTTTTCGAGCAAGCAGGTCGGCCCGTTGATGTCGGAATGTCTGGTCACCGGGTTCCACAATGAGCAGGGCGAGGTTGCGCTGTGCGTTCCCGATCAGTCGGTTCCCCTGGGAACCAGGCTGCTGTAAGTCCGGCTCGTGATCCAGGGCGGAGCAAGGAATGCTCCGCCACATCGGTGTGGTTTGTTTCATCGGGCTGAGGAAAGGGTCGCTGCACCCCGGGAATGCAAAAATAGCCTTCCGGAATACAGAGAAACCTATCGGGAATACGAAGTTTCCCTTCGCGAATACCTGGTGCGCCTTATGGAAGGCGTTTCGACCCTTCCCGAAGGGCCGGCGCGGCTTCCCGATAGCGACTCCTCCCTTCGGGAAGGGTCTTGCATCGCATTGGAAGGGTCGGGAACCTCATCGATGGGGTTTGTCGGGCTTGTGGAAGGGTGGACCGGTCAGTTGGATCGTGACGGTGCAATGCGCTTCGCTCATTGCACCCTGTGCAAGGCCGGAACGACGGAGCTGCAGGCAGTCGCGGGAGCCCGCGCGAGGCCATCGGCCCCAGCCGGGTGCAGCTGTGCCTTTCCGGTAAAGTGCCCCGGGTGCGCTGCGCTTGCCGGGGCTACGCTGGCTGACGTCGCTATCAGACCAGACCTCGACTGACGCAGCGGGCGACCCTGCGCCTGAAGCAGTCACCCGCCACCCATCCCCCACCCATCCCCCACCACCCGATCGGTCTAAAATGGAGGCCATGAACGACTTCAGCCCACCCTGCAAGCTTCCCCTCCCGGCCGGCCCGTTGCCGCGGCGCATCACCCGTGCCGTGAAGGTGGGTGGGGTGGTGCTGGGCGGCGGAGCGCCGGTCGTGGTGCAGTCGATGACCAATACCGACACCGCCGACATCGCCGGCACGGTGAAGCAGGTCGCCGAACTGTGGCGGGCGGGCTCGGAGATGGTGCGGGTGACGGTGAACAACGCCGAGTCCGCGGCGGCGGTGCCGCGCATCGTGGAGAAGCTGCGGATGATGGGAGTGGAGGTGCCGATCATCGGCGACTTCCACTACAACGGCCACACCCTGCTGGCCAACGAGCCGGCCTGCGCGCGGGCGCTGGCCAAGTACCGGATCAATCCCGGGAACGTGGGCTTCGGGCGCAAGAAGGACCTGCAGTTCGCACAGCTGATCGAATTCGCCATCCAGTACGACAAGCCGGTGCGCATCGGCGTGAACTGGGGCTCGCTGGACCAGTCGCTGGCCGCGCAGCTGATGGACGAGAACGCGCAGCGCGCCGAGCCGTGGGAAGCGGGGCTGGTGCTGCGCGAGGCGCTGATCCGCTCGGCCCTGGATTCGGCGCAGCGGGCGGTGGAGATCGGCCTGCCGCGCGAGCGCATCGTGCTGAGCTGCAAGGTCAGCGGGGTGCAGGAGCTGATTGCGGTGTATCGCGACCTGGCCCAGCGCTCGGATTTCGCACTGCACCTGGGCCTGACCGAGGCCGGCATCGGCAGCAAGGGCATCGTGGCCTCGTCGGCGGCGCTCGCGGTGCTGCTGCAGGAAGGCATCGGCGACACCATCCGCATGTCGCTGACCCCCGAGCCGGGGCAGTCGCGCACCCAGGAAGTGATCGTCGCCCAGGAACTGCTGCAGACCACCGGCCTGCGCGCGTTCACCCCGATGGTGACCGCCTGCCCGGGCTGCGGACGCACCACCTCCGAATTCTTCCAGGAGCTGGCCGGCGTGGTGCAGAACCACGTGCGCGGCAAGATGCCGGAGTGGAAGGTGAGCCATCCGGGTGCGGAGAACATGACCCTGGCGGTGATGGGCTGCGTGGTCAACGGGCCGGGCGAATCGCGCCACGCCAACATCGGCATCTCGCTGCCGGGCACCGGCGAGGCGCCCACGGCACCAGTGTTCGTCGACGGCGAGAAGGCGGTGACGCTGCGCGGGGAGAACATCGCGCAGGAGTTCGTCGCGCTGATCGACCAGTACGTCGACGATCACTATGCGCGAAGCGCTAGGTAAGGTCGCCACGCGCGGCGCGCGCGCGGTCACCGGACTGCTGCGCAGCCATGGGCAGCGCATCCTGCTGGTGTTCGCGGGGCTGCTGCTGCCGCTGTGGGTATTCGGCGAGCTGGCCGAAGAACTGCGCGAAATGGAGGACTTCGTCTTCGACGCGCCGATCCTGCTGGCGGCCCATGCCTACGGCGGCGCCTCCCTGGACCGGATCTTCGTCTGGATCACCGACGTGGGCTATGCGTACGGGGTGATCCCGCTGGACATCTCCATCGTGCTGGTGCTGCTTGTGATCAAGCGCTGGCGGGAAGCCACGTTCGCGGCGATCGCATTCGGCGGATCGGCTCTGCTGAACATGGGAGCGAAGCTGTTCTTCGCCCGCGACCGGCCCAGCCTGTGGGAATCGATCGCGCCGGAACAGAGCTTCAGCTTTCCCAGCGGCCACGCCATGGGCTCGATGACGCTGGCAATGGCCGTGACCGTACTGGCCTGGAACACGCGCTGGCGCTGGCCTGTGACGGTGATGGCGATGACCTTCGCGCTGCTGGTGGGGATTTCACGCGTGTACCTGGGCGTGCACTATCCGTCCGATATCATCGGCGGCTGGATGGCGGCCATCGCCTGGGTGGTGGGCGTGTACCTCGCGCTGTTCCGGCCCTCGCGGATGCCTTGGGCGCACGATCCGCTGGAGCCTGTCGAGGCCTCGGCCAGTCCCGTCAACACCGGACGCGACTGAGCGTACTCAGTCAGCGCACCACCACCGTGGTCGCCTTGTTGGCCACGATGTAGGACTTCAGGTCCTCGACTTCGCGCAGCTTGCCGATGGCGCGCTGGGCGAACTTCTGGCCCGTGACGCGCACGTGGCAGTTGAGGAAGGGCCGCTCCTTGTCCTTGCCCTTTGAGCAGTACACCACGCGGCCGTCGCGGTCCCAGCCCAGCACCAGGCGCTCCTGCTGGTTGCTGGTGCGGTAGATCCAGCCTTTGTGGATATCGGATTCGGACATGGCCATCGGGTTTCCTTCTTGCGTGGCGCGCAGGGCAGGAGCCACTGCGCCAGTGTGTGGAAGTCGCCGCTACTCGCCCGGCTTGGCCCCGGAAGTGGGCGACCTGGATTCGGCGCGGCGCGCAAGCATCGCTTCGCGGTGGGCGATGTAGGCGTTGGCGCCGAAGATGATACCGGCCCCGAGCAGGGTCCAGCGGTCCAGCGGCTCGTCGAACAGCCACCAGCCGAACAGCACCACAAGTGGAAGCTGCATGAAGGTGATCGGGGTCAGCGCCGAGACTTCGCCCAGCTTCAGCGCGCGCGTCCACAGCATGTGCCCGCCGGTGCCGAGCACGCCGGCGGCCACCACCCAGAGCCAGGCGATCCCCTGCGGCCATTCCCACACCGCCAGCGCCGGCAGAAGCGACATCGGCACCCACAGCAGCGTGGTCATGATCACGATGCGGTCGGCCGGCTCGGTGGCCGAAAGCTGCTTGATCTGGATCGCCACGATGCTGCTCAGCACTGCGGCCAGGACCGCGACCATGGTGCCGACGCTGAACTCGGCGGTGCCCGGCCGCACGATGATCAGCACGCCGATGAAGCCCAGGGCCACGGCGGTCCAGCGCCGCGCGCGGACCACTTCGCCCAGCATGGCGGCCGCGGCGATGGTCACGAACAGCGGCGTCGAATACGAGAGCGACACCGCCTGGGCCAGCGGCAGGGCGCTGATGGCCCAGAACCCGGCCAACATCGAGCAGATGCCGATCAGGCAGCGGAACAGGTACTTGGGCAGCTGCGTGGTGCGCAGGAATCCCGGGCCGTGCCGCAGCAGCAGCGGCAGCGCCACCATCAGCCCGAAGAAATTGCGGAAGAACGCAATTTCGAAGGGATGCAGCGTCGCCGACGCCAGGCGGATCATCACCACCATGAAACCGAAGAACAGGGTGCTGCCGAGCATCAGCAGGGCGGCGCGGGCGTGGATGGACATCGGAGGCATGTCAGCAGGCGGTCGACAGGATCAGATGGTCAAGGCAGCGCACGTTACAGTCTGCCGTGAATCACGGCGTCGCGTACCGTACTCACTGCCAGCTCGCACCGACGATCCTCGGTTCCGGCTCGAGCGCCACGCCGAACCGCTCCTGCACCGACTGCGCGATGCGTCGCGCCAGGGCCAGCAGCTGTGCGCCGCTGGCGTTGCCGTGATTGACCAGAACCAGTGCGTGCGAAGCGGACACCCCCGCATCGCCTTCGCGGAATCCCTTCCAGCCGCAGGCGTCGATCAGCCAGCCGGCGGACAGCTTCCGCGTGCCGGCGATCGCGCCCGGATACACCGGCAGCCGCGGGAACTGCGCCTGCAGGTCCTCGGCCAGCGATGGGCCGACGATGGGGTTCTTGAAGAAGCTCCCGGCGTTGCCGATCACGGCAGGGTCCGGCAGCTTGCGCTGGCGCAGGCGGATCACTGCACCCGCCACGTCACGGAACGTGGCCTGTGCCACTCCCATGGCCGTGAGTTCCTCGGCAATGCCGGCATAGCCCACCCTCAACGCGCGCTGTCGCGGCAGCGCGAACTCCACCGCCACCACCACGTAGCGGCTGCCGCTGCGCTTGAAAACGCTGTCGCGATAGGCGAAGCCGCACTGCGCGTGGCGCATGCGGGCGAGGGCACCGGTGTCGCGATCGAACACTTCCACGCAGGTGATGAACTCACCCACCTCCGTGCCGTATGCGCCGATGTTCTGGATGGGCGAGGCGCCGGTGGTGCCGGGGATGAGCGCCAGGTTCTCGAAGCCCATCAGCCCCTGCTGCAGGGCCCACAGCACCAGGTCGTGCCACGCCACACCCGCGTCGACACGGACCATGGCGATGCCGTCGCGCTCGTCGAACAGGTTGATCGTGCTGGCGGCGAGGACCAGCACCGGCGCCGGCGCGTCGCCGGCGAACAGGATGTTGCTGCCGCTGCCAAGGACCAGGGGCACGAACCCCTGCAGCTGCGGCAGTGCCAGCGCTTCGGGCAGCGCCGCCGCATCGTCCAGCTTCACCAGCCATGGCGCACGCGCCTGCACCCCAAAGGTGTTGCGTGCCTGCAGCGATGCGTTCTCGATCAGCTGCCAGTGTCGGCTCATGCTGGTGCGATCGGTCCGCCACTGCGGTGCTCGCGCCGCCGCCGGATCGCCTCGACGCATTCGTGCACCAGCTCAGGCCCCCGATAGATCATGCCGGTGTAGAACTGCACCAGATCCGCACCTGCCGACATCTTGGCCACCGCATCGGCGCCGGAGAGGATGCCGCCCACGCCGATCAGCGGGATATGGTCGGCCAGCCGCGTGCGCATCTTGCGCAGCACAGCGGTCGACTGCCCCATCAGCGGTGCGCCGGACAGCCCACCGGCCTGCGCCGCGAGCTTGTGGTTCTGCACGCCCGTGCGGCCGATCGTGGTGTTGGTGGCGATGACGCCGTCCACGGCCAGGTCCCCGAGTACTCGCGCCATCGCCTCGATGTCGTCGTCGCTGACGTCCGGCGCCACCTTGACCAGCATCGGCACGCGCTTGCCGTGCTGTGAGCCGAGCCGCTCCTGCGCCTCGCGCAGGGTGCCGATGAGCTGGCGCAGGGCCTGCTCTTCCTGCAGTTCACGCAGGCCGGTGGTGTTTGGCGAAGAAATGTTGACGGTGATGTAGTCGGCCAGCGGGTACACCCGCTCCAGGCAGTGCAGGTAGTCGTTGGCGGCATCCTCGTTGGGCGTGTCCTTGTTCTTGCCGATGTTGATGCCCAGCAGCCCATGCCTGCGGCGCGCGCGCTCGACATTGCGCACCATCGCGTCGACGCCGCGGTTGTTGAACCCGAGGCGGTTGATGACGGCCTTCTGGCTGGAGAGCCGGAACATGCGTGGCTTCGGATTTCCCTCCTGGGCCAGCGGCGTCACCGTGCCCACTTCGACGAAACCGAAGCCCAGCGCCAGCAGCGCGTCGATATGCGCGCCGTTCTTGTCCAGGCCGGCGGCCAGGCCCACCGGATTGGGAAACGTCAGTCCGAGCACCTTGGTGGGCAGGGCGGCGATGGGGCGTGCCAGCAGCGGGTTGGTGCCGGTGCGGTAGGCCAGCTCCAGCGACAGCAGGCCGAGCCCGTGCGCGCGTTCGGCATCAAGGCCGAACAGGAGTGGTCGGGCAAGGTCGTACATGGGTCAGCGCAGGCCCAGGAACGCGAGTCCCCCGAAGAACAGGATCAGCACCGCGAGCCCGAGAAGCACACCCAGCACCGCCACCCATCCGAGGACCAGCCCGATGACCGCCATGCTGTCGCCGCCCAGAGAAGGATCCCGGCGGATTTCCTTGCGCGCCATGTGCCCGGTGACGATGGCGACCAGGCTGCCCAGGAACGGGGCCAGCGTCCAGCCCAGGATTCCGGAGATGAGACTGGCGATGGCCAGGGTGCTGGTGAGTCGGGCGGGGCTGTTCATGCTGTGCTCCGTGGGTCGCTTCGTTTCAGAGGTCGAACTTGATGCCCTGCGCCAGCGGCAGTGAATCGGAGTAGTTGATCGTGTTGGTCTGGCGGCGCATGTAGACCTTCCACGCGTCCGAGCCCGATTCGCGACCGCCGCCGGTTTCCTTCTCGCCGCCGAAGGCGCCGCCGATTTCAGCACCGCTGGTGCCGATGTTGACGTTGGCGATGCCGCAGTCCGAGCCGGCCGCCGACAGGAACTGCTCGGCCGCCCTCAGGTCCGTGGTGAAAATCGAGGACGACAGGCCCTGCGGAACCGCGTTCTGCATCTCCAGTGCTTCGTCCAGGCTGCGGTACTTCATCACGTAGAGGATCGGCGCGAAGGTTTCATGCTGGACGACCTCGTCGGAATTCTTCAGCCCGGTGATGATCGTCGGCAGCACGAAATTGCCCGGACGATCCACAGCGCCGCCGCCGCTGGCGACGCTGCCGCCGCTGGCCTTGGCCTTTTCGATCGAGGCCAGGAACTGCTTGACCGCGCCGGGGCTGTTGAGCGGACCCATCAGGTTGGCCGGATCGGTGGGATCGCCGATCTTGGCTTCGACCTGCTTGAACGCCTTGACCAGGGTGGCCAGGACCTCGTCGTGCATCGACTCGTGCACGAACAGGCGCCGCGTGGTGGTGCAGCGCTGCCCCGCCGTGCCTACCGCGCCGAACACGATGCCCGGCAGGGCGACCTTCATGTCCGCGCTGCGGTCCAGGATGATCGCGTTGTTTCCGCCCAGTTCCAGCAGGCTGCGCCCCATGCGCCGGGCGATGCGCTCGCCGACCGTGCGGCCCACCGCGGTGGAGCCGGTGAAGCTGATCAGCGGCACGCGCTTGTCGTCGACGAACTTCTCGGCCAGGTCGGTGCCCGCGTCGTTGATCAGGAAGAAGATGTCCGGGAAGCCGGCCTCGCGTAGCGCCTCGTTGCACGCCTTCATGCTGGCGATGGCGGTCAGCGGGGTCTTGTTGGACGGCTTCCAGATGCAGATATCGCCGCAGATCGCGGCCAGGAATGCATTCCATGCCCACACCGCGACCGGGAAATTGAACGCGCTGATGATGCCGACGATGCCCAGCGGGTGGTACTGCTCGTACATGCGGTGGCCGGGTCGCTCCGAATGCATGGTGTAGCCATAGAGCATGCGCGACTGGCCCACGGCGAAGTCGGCGATGTCGATCATCTCCTGCACTTCGCCATCGCCCTCGGGCTTGCTCTTGCCCATCTCCAGGGCCACCAGCGAACCCAGCGCATCCTTGTGCGTGCGCAAAGCGTCGGCGCACAGGCGCACGGCCTCGCCACGGCGCGGAGCCGGGGTGGTGCGCCAGACGTTGAAGGCTTCCTGCGCGCGGGTGACGACGGTTTCGTAATCAGCCTCGCTGGTGGCCTCGACTTCGGCAATGACCTCGTTGGTGCTGGGGTTGATCGACTTCAGCACGCCGGCGCCGGTGGTGGCGGACCACTCGCCACGGCCGAGGTAGGTGCCGGAATTGGATGAGGCAAGGCCAAGCGCCTTGAACAGGTCAGCAGACATGGAATCTCCATTGCAATCGGGATGCGGCCGCGGATCGGGGGAAGGCGGCCGGAAAGTGCGCGAATTTTAGCAGATCGGGTGTTTTTCCTTCTCCCGGTGGGAGAGGGGAAGCTAAGGCAGCGCCTGGCCCGCCCGCCAGTCTTCGGCCTGCAACCGGTCGAGCAACGCGGTGACCCGCTCGCGCGCCTCCATCTCGTGGATCGGCAACACCAGAAGATCGCCCTCGGCGGCCCAGCCCAAGACCGCGTGCGCGGCGTCCACTTCGTCCAGGCAGATGCTGATGGCAGCCGGATCGACTCCCTCTTCCAGCAGCTGCATGCGCATGATCGCGGCGACTTCGCCTTCCTCGCGGCCGCGTTCGTAGCCGAAGATGTCCTTCAGCACCATCAGGTCCGGCCGCGCGGCGGCGGCAGTCGAGGCCACGGCGCGCAGGTCATCGTCCTCGCGATTGCCGGCGTGGCCGAGGATCATCGCCAGCCGGCCGCCGCGCGTCCGCGCGCCCACCGCATCAAACAGCCCCTGCAGCCCGTCCGGGTTGTGCGCGTAGTCGACGAAGACTTCGGTTGTACCGAACCTCCAGTGCTGCAGCCGACCCGGATTGTCGGCTGCCTCGCGGCCGAAGCGGGCGAGGGTGGCGGCAATGGTAGTCGGCGCAACGCCAAACGCGGCAGCGGCCAGCGCGGCGCCGGCGATGTTGGCGATGTTGTAGGTTGCGCGGTCTTCGAGCGTGAGCGGCATCGCCGCGGTCCTGCCCAGTGCGTGTGTGGATCCTGCGACATGCAGCAGCAGCTCGCCTGCGCGAGTGCCCGAGGTGGCGCCGCCGACCTGGCGATGCGCCACCAGCGCAGGATGGTCGTAGTCGAGGGAGAACCACCCCAGCGGACACGACAGGGCTGCGGCCTGCCTTGCCAGGGAAGCGTCATCGGCATTGAGTACCAGCAGTCCGTCATCGCCCACCGCGCGCGCAACGGTCAGCTTGACCGCAGCGAGGTCGTCCAGGTCGTGCACGCCGTACTCGCCGAAGTGGTCGGCGGCGATGTTGGTGACGATTGCCACGTTGGCCGAGCACAGCGCCAGTCCGCGCCGCAGCATCCCGCCGCGCGCGGTCTCCAGGATCGCGGCCGCGGCGCCGCCCTGCCGCAGCGCGGTGCGGGCGCCGGTGGGTCCGGAAAAATCTCCTGACTCCAGCGCCTGGCCTTCGAAATACACCCCGTCGGTGCAGCTGTGCGCGGTCGGCCAGCCCTGCGCCCGCGTCATCGCCGCCAGCAGTCGAACGGTGGTGGTCTTGCCGTTGGAACCGGTGACCAGGGCGGTGGGAATGACGCGCAGCTGCGACCATGGCACTTCGTCGCAAGCAGGCAATTCGTCGCGGAACCAGGTGCGGCTGCCGCTGCCCGCGCCGATGGTGACTTCGTCGTCGTCGGCCATGAGGGGGAGGCCTGAGTCGCTGGCCTTGTCGATGAGCGCCATCAGTTTTGGGTTCGCTTCGGCAGCCACCGCGCGCCGCAGCGTCTCCAGTGCCAAGCCCTCGTCCCACGCTGCGGCATGGCCGGGGGCATTGGGCCACCAAGGATCTGCTTCCCTTCTCCCTCCGGGAGAAGGTGCCCGAACGGCGGCAGCAGTCCCGACAGAAGCAGCTATTACCGCCGACCACCACGCCCACTCGTTCACCTCGGTCGCGGCGTACAGCTGGTCTGCCGGGGCGGCGAAGGCCAGCGACGCGCCGCTGCGGTGGCGGCGGATGACAATCTCGCCATCGGGCCACGAGAGCGAGGAACGTGCGGCAATGATGTAGCTGCGCCACGCCTCCAACACCGCATCATCAAACACCACACCCGGCGCCACCTCCAGCGCAGCACCCGTGCCTGCGAAGTAGAAGTTGCAGCCGGTCAGCCGGCGAGAGTCCTGGAAGGGTTCGGCCGTCACGGGAGGTCAGTCGCTGTCTTCGCGCTCGAACACCAGCCCGCGCTGGTCGCGGACCACGCCCTCCATCGCGGTGAACGGCACCTCGTCGAGGTCGGTTTCCAGCGACGGCAGTTCAGGACGCGGTGCGGCGCGTGCGACCTGGTGGTCGGGCTGGAACTTGGTGATCTGCTTCCACGAGCGCGCCAGGGCGTCGGCGAACACCAGGATCAGATCGCCGGTCTGTCCCATGCGCAGCGCCGCGTCCACCGCTTCCTGCTCGTCGGGGATGATCGACAGCGCCTCCCCGGCCACGCCGGCGGCCTGCAGCGCCTTGGCGATGATGCGCGGCACTTCGTCGCCGTCGCGTCCGCGCAGCGAATCGTCGCGGCGCACGATGTAGTGGTCGAACCTGCCGGCGACCGCTTCGGCAATCGCGCGCAGGT
>JBDNHW010000087.1:0-12403 GCA_041688625.1 Pseudoxanthomonas sp. | reverse complement strand
CCAGGCGGTGGACTACGGGTACCGCGAAGGGCTGCGAGCTGGGCGGGCCGACAGGCAGGACCAGTGGCGCAGCGACTACCGCAACAGCTACGCCTACCAGGATGCCAGTTATGGCTACAACGGCCATTACGTCGGCCATGACATCTACAGCCACTACTTCCGCCAGGGCTTCGAGCGTGGCTACCAGGATGCCTATTCCGACCGCTACCGCTACGGCAGGCGCAACAGTGATGGGGAATACGGCGTGATAGCGGCCGTAGTCACCGCAATCCTTGGCCTGCAGCTGCTGCGCTGACATCGGCAGGGAGTCGCACAGGGGCCTTCGGGCCCCTCTTTTGTTGGCCCACAGCCATGGAGCAGTTGCCTCCAGGGCAGGATCAGGGTGCTCGCGCGACCAACCGTTAAGCCGGGAAGCCCGCAGGTGGCGTATGCTGTTGCGACAGCAGTCCGCTGCTACGCGCGTCACGCTGGCCCAATCCGTCGCCGTTTCGCTCCCTTTCCCGCGCCCGCGCCACGGGCAGCCTATCCGGGAGCGCCCATGCAGGGCCATGACAACGCCGTTGCCACAGATTTCGAAAGTGCACCATGCGCCGCCAAGGTCGCCACGCCAGACTCATGTCGTTCCAGCGTGCTGGATGGAAGCGGAAACACGTCCGGCCGCCACGCAATGCGCTCCATGACTCGCTGTCTGGGGTGAGCGCGATTCCAGAATTGCTGGCGTCACCGGATTCGGAGTCCATCGACCGCAAGGTGGACTGCACGTCTTGCGATGCGGTGTGCTGCAGGTTGACGGTCGTGCTGATGCCGGAAGACGCGGTTCCTGGCCACCTCACGACCCGAACCGAGCACGGCATCCGTGTGATGGCGCGCGACGAAGAAGGCTGGTGCGTCGCCATAGACCAGCGCCGCATGTGTTGTTCAATCTACGAAAGCCGCCCCACCATCTGCCGCAAGTTCGCGATGGGCGGGGCGTATTGCCGCGAAGTACGCAACACCCACCGCGACGAACTCAGCCGCGGTATCCCTTTGACGATGTATTGACCCAGGCGGGCCCATGGCTACTCCCAAGACCAAGACCAAAGAAAAGACCCAGCTGCGCAAGAGCGGCGGCGGCGGTGACGCCAAGGCCACCAAGCGCCTCACCAGCGAGCGCATCTCCGCCGACATGGCCGATTTCGAGGAAGCCGGCGGTGAAGTCGAGGTGCTCGGCACCACGCGCGTCCTGACCAAGTTCGACGGCGCCCCGACCACCTGACATCGGCAACCAGGGGCACCGGCGAACGCGTCGGGTGCCGCCTGCCGCAACCCCATTCGCGCACTCGCGCCATGGGCCAAGCTTGGCAAGCCCGCCTGCCGCGGCGGCTCCGTTCCACGGGAAGAACCCGCTTTCATCGCGTATGGGCGTCCATCAGCGCACGACATGCCACCGGGTCTGGCGTCCAGCCAGGTAGTGCACCTGTTCGCCGTCGAAGATCGCGCTCTGTTCCAGCTTGATCTGCACGTGCTGTCCCTGCCATTCGGGGACCGTTGCCTTGACGTTGCCTTCGATGGCGTATGCCGTCATCGCATGCAATGGCCAGTCGCCCTGCCCGACGGTGCCCTGCTGGTTGTCCCACATGCCGATGGTGGGTCCGGGCGCGTGCCCGAAGAATCCCAGCGGGTGCGTGTAGGTCGACGAGACGATGCGGTCGCGGTCGTTTGCCGCGCGGGTCCGCGCCAGGATCTCGTTACCGGTTCGGCCAGCCTCGAAGTTGGAGGTGAGGTGATCCTGCCAGCGATTCCCCTTGGCCAGCGCATCGACAAGCCCCTTGGGCACATCGACTTCACCCGCGCGCAGGACATAGCCCATTTCCTGCGTGTCGGTGCACAGCTTGAGATAGCAGATGCCCACGTCGGTATGCAGCACGTCGCCGGGCAGGATCAAACCCTCCTGCGCACAGAACGGCGCATCGATGGCGCACTCCCCGCCCTGCCGCTGCAGGTTCACGTCGGGCATGAACCAGATCGGAAGGCCCAGGGCCTCGAAGCGCTCGCGGATGTACCAGGCCACGTCGTCGGTGGTGGTGGCGCCGGGCGTGATCACCTTGCTGGAGAACGCTTCGCCAATCACGCCCCGCGCCATGGCAACGATGTGCGGGTAGGCGGCCAACTCGAGCGGACTGCGCGTCTCCAGCCATCGCACTATCAGCGTCTCGGCCGGCACCAGCCGCGAGGCATACTTCGCTGGCAAGGCTTGGACCAGCCGCTGGTGCAGGCCATGGGTCAGGCCGTCGGCCACCGCCCATTGCCCGGAGACGTTGATCCCGATCTTCCGGGGGTCGCGTTCTGCGATCAGCTCGCCGAGCGCTTTCCACTGGGAGTCCAGGTCACCGCCCGACCACGCCGATTGGTACGGTTCGCCAAAGGGATATCGATTGATCGACAGCCGGTCGACCGTGCCGTCTTGCTGCCGGTGGAATACGAGCATCGTCGTGCGGCGCGCCGCGTGGCTGGGCTGCGGCACCAGGGTGAAATAGACGGGGTCTTCCGCATACTCGCGTGCGATGACGACCCACATGTCCAGCCCCGCCTCCCGCATCAGCGGCGGGAGCAGCGTCTCCAGGCGCTCCACCAGCATTGCATTCTCCGGCGCGACGCGCTCCCGCGGCGACAGCACCGCGCCCACGTGCTCGACCTCCCGGCCCTGCGCGAACTCTGTTGCCAGCACCGGCACGGTGATGGCAGGAAACGCCAGGGCGACTGCGGCCAAGGCGCAGGTGAGGCGGGACGATGCTTGCATGTGATCTCTCGATCCGACTATTGGTGCCGCGACGCTACTGAGCCAGCCGCCTCGCGTCAACGGTCCCTGGACGACGCCGGGGCGGCGCTTCCGCGAGGCGTACCTCTGCGGCAGGCGTCGGAACAGAACTTCACGTGTTCCCAGTCGCGCTCCCATTTCTTGCGCCAGTTGAATGAGCGCCCGCATACCGGACAAATCTTCGATGGCATCAGCGACTTCTTCACCAGCCTCATCCCCCAGCGGCATGCGCCCCGCGACGCGGCGACGTGCGTCCGCCCGCACCTGACCATCCCAAGACGGCCGGGTCCACCGCGAATCCGGCGGGTCGGGAGTCAACTGTAGCGCGTCCCGTGACACTTCCCGGGGGCAGGTTGGCCCGAACGCGCCACTGCAGTGGGTTTCACCTGGCCCGAAACCTGTGGTTCGTATAGTCCCAGTACCACCGCATGCCGGCCGACGCAGCATCAGGAGACAATTGTCCGTGCAAATCCAGTTCAACACCGACAGCAACATCGATGGCAACGAAATGCTCGAAGAGCGGGTCAACGCGATGCTCGAGCAACATCTCGGGCGCTTTTCCCCGCATTTGACCCTGCTCAAGGTGCACTTGTCCGACAGCAACGCAGCCAAGGGTGGCGACCACGACAAGCATTGCGCCATCGAGGCACGCATGGAACATGAGGAACCGCTTGCCGCCACCCATGCGGATGAGGACGTCGCGAAGGCGATCACTGGCGCCTGCAACAAGCTGAAGCGCCTGCTCGACACCCGGATCGAGAAGCGCCGGGGTCACTGATACCCCACCCGTTGCGCCCGATGCGGGCGAAGACGCCGGTTCTCCGCCTGCATCGACATCAGTGGCCGCGCCGGCTTGGGATCCCGATTTCAACCTGCCGGCCTCGCCGCCGACATGAGCCTCCTGCTGCTTCGGAACACCCGAATGCCTGCGTAGATCCGGGCTTGCCCGGATGCTCCTGGCGCGGGATCAGGAAGCTCAGGATCAGCTTCCGCCAGTGGCTGGAGCCTAAGCCCCAGGCTGTCGCGCCGCGGGGCCGCAAATGTATCGGGTGCTGCCAAAGCGCCAGGGCTCCTCTTCTTCGACTGCCGGGGCCGGGACTGCTTCCACGCTGCGGCTGCAAATCTGATCGAGATCAACTGGCAACCTGCACTGCTGGTCTCAAATGACGGGGTCCACAACTTCTCGGGAGACACCCATGTACAAGGATCTGCTGGTCCCGATCACGACCACGCCCGCCGACGACGCTGCTCTGGAACTGGCCCTGCAACTGGCCGCACACGCGCAGGCGCACGTGACCGTGCTGGAGGTGGTCAACCTGCCATTTCCTGCTACGCCTTGGGGAATGTCGCCCGAACTGGCGATGGCCGATCTCTATCGCCGGCTGAGGTCGGAGGGGGAAGACAGCGTGCTGCGGCTCAGGCAGCGCCTTGCGGGCGAAGAGGTCTCCACTGAGGTCCTGCTGGTCGAGACCATGTTCGTGGAAGCGCCGAGCATGGCCGTGCGCTGGGCGCAGACCCATGCGATCAGCGTGGTCGGCAACGTGCCCGGTGACAGTTCGAACGCGGAACGCACCCGCGCCATGATCGGCAGCCTGATGCTGGAGTCGGGCCGACCGGTGCTCAGCGTGCCCGAGCGCGTGAAGGCAACCGTGCCGCCCCGGAACATCGCCATCGCCTGGAAGCCCACGACCCAGGCCGCACGTGCGCTGATCGACGCAATGCCCCTGCTGCAGAGCGCCGAAAAAGTGGAGCTGGTGATGATCGACCCGATCGAAGAGGAGAGCGCAGCGGAGCACGAACCCGGTCAAGGCGTATTGGCGCATCTGCGCCGGCATGGGGTGCGGGCGGAGCCGGTGGTCCTGCATGCCGGCCGAAACCCGGACAGTTCAGCGCTCCTGGACCACATCCACCAGTCCGGCGCCCAGCTACTGGTTGCCGGCGGCTACGGCCACTCCCGCCTGCGTCAATGGGCGCTGGAGGGAATGACCCGGGAGCTGCTGTTCACTGCGCGCATCCCGGTGTTGTTTTCCCACTAGATCCCGAGCACTGCCCACACTCGGACTTGATCGTCAGCGCGCCGAAGCGAAGAACATCAGGTAGACCAGCCGGCCGGTGTCCATGCCGTCACCGAAGGCGGCGCCCGCCGTGTGCCACAGCCAAGGTCGCAGCAGCACCAGGCGATTGAAGCGCATCGGCACGCGCATGGTCATTTCCCACTTGGACTCGTCGAGGCTGTCTTTTTCCAGGATGTCGGCGATCATCGCGTGCGCCGAAGCGTAGCCGTGCGCAGCTGCTTCCCGGTCGTCGTAAGGGGCGCGGTCGGTATTGGTTGGGCGATGCCGGAAGAATTCCGTTCCGCCGCTGCAGTCGTCCGGTCGACTGAGGTAGAGGATGCCCGACCAGTGTGCCGTGTCCACGTGCACCTTCGCCTGCCCCACGTCGCGGGCGAGGGTCATGCGGCACTTGGCATGGGCCTGCGTCGGGGGCATCGGCTGCACCGGCTCACCCACCAGGTGCGACACCTGCTGGGCAAGGCCCTCGATATCGATCCGCTCGACGGAATTGCGCCCCGGGAAAACACCGCTTTGCTCTGGGTATGTAAGCCGCAGCGCGGCGTCGCGCAGGCCAAGCGCGTTGTCGAGGAAGTCATCGACGATGATCATTGAAGTAGGCATAGCTGCTAGCGTACGTCCCGGCCGCGGCATGGTTCAAGCCGGCCCATGCCTGCAGCGATCCGGCCACCCTGCACAGCGGATACCCTGATGCTCGCGGCGAGCAGGCGCCGCAGTGCGTAGCAACGGCCCCACGGCCCGGAAGGCGGGTCAGCCTCCGGGATCACCGCGGCGATCAGGCCAGGCGAAGGGAGCACGTGCGCAATTTGACCGCCGTAACCCTGTGACGGGCTGGCGAGGGCGCATTTGTTGTTGCTGGCGGGCCGCCGCCCCTGTCAGCTTCGTGGAGCGCGGAGTTTCCACGGACCCAACTCCCGGTATTCGCCACGCCCGAGCAGGCTGTGGATGAGCCTGAACCCGTCTACCTCCCAACGGATAGGCGCGATCGATTCCGGCGGCAGCACATCCCTGTCGTGCAGGAAGGTGACCTGCCGGGTGAAGTCACGCTGCAGGTAGCGTCCCAAACCGACACCCATGAGCTGTTTGCTGAGCTCACGCCATAACCTGTAAACCGGCGGCCGCTCTTCCGGGCACAGCAGCACACGGGGATGACTGTTGCCGCGACTGCTGAAGCTGCAGGTACTGAACAGCGAGACCTCGAAAGGCGCCAGCTCGACTCGTCCGGCGGCGGCTATTGCCTTGTCCACGATGTCCTGCCTAAGCTCGGCGTGGTCCCCAAGATGATGCAGGGTCATGTGCAGGTGCGCCAGCTTCAGCGGCTACCCGGTCAATCCGTTTTCCAGGCGGAGGGCATCAGCCTCGGAGGCGATGGCACCGCGCGCCGGCGTGCTGGGGAAAACGCAAAAAAAGATCCGGTCGCTCAGCCGTGGCTTGCCTGCGGGTTCGGCTTGGGGCTGTTCGGTCGTTGGCGAGGCGCGGTGTGGGCTCATGGTCGGCTCGGACGGGGCATCAGGGCATCGTGGCGGCGTCGACGTGTCGGTCTCAATACTAGTAACCGGCCGCTCGCGCAGCACTCACGGTTGGAAGCAGCCACGAACAGCGTGTGAGCTTGCGCTGCTGTGGTCAACCATCAAGCGGTCTGCGCGCAAGATCAAATGATGACGCAGGCACCGTGCCGACGCGCACACCAACGAGCCCACAATCGACGCAGAACGTGGGATTGGCGCACTATCCCCAGGTTCTTGCTGTCGACCGCGCCTGCCCCCCGATTGCCGAGAACACGCTAGTTTCCTGCCGCAGCCAGCGCCGATCTTGCGGCTGATCATGCTTGTCCCAATTTGCCCTCCGCATCCGGCCGGTGCGAGGATGTCAGCGACCCGGGGAGTGAGCGGCATGGGAGACAATCCGATTGCGGTGCTGGCCATGCTGCTGGCGGCCGTCGCGCTCGCCGACTGGCTGGGCCGTCGACGTGGCTTCCGCCATGCCGGGGCAGCGGCCATGGCCATCGTCCTCGGTGCCCTGTTGGCCAACCTCGGGGTGCTGCCGGTGGCCCACGAAGGCGTGGCAGCGTACGACATGGTGTTCGCCCTGGTGACGCCTGCAGCGATTTTCCTGGTCCTGCTCGAAGCCAATCTGCGCGCGCTTCGACAAGCCGGTCCACGCATGCTGCTGGCCTTCGCGCTCGGTGCAATGGGCACGGTGGCCGGAGTGCTGGTGGCCACGGCAGTCGTACCGCTCGACATAGGCGATCGGCTGGCCCCGCTTGCCGGCATGCTCGCCGCCACCTACATCGGCGGCAGCGCGAACTTCAACGCCGTGGCGATCGAATACGGGATGACCGGGGAAGGCACGCTCTACACCGCCACCATCATGGTCGACAACGTCATGACCATGGTCTGGATCGTGGTGACGCTGCTGCTGCCTACGCTCATGCGCCGCCTCGGTGCGGCTCCTCGCCTGCTGGCGCTCGACGCCGCCGCGTTTCCCGGGCCTGCGCCAGCGACCGCCACGCCGGCAGCGGGCCTGCCACCTCCCCTGCCCGATACGCTGGCCATATCGCTACCGCTGGCGCTGGCGGTTGCGACTGTGGCGCTGTCCACCGCGCTTGCCGCCTACGCGGCGGCCGCCGGTTGGCGGGTGCCCTCGATCCTGCTGGTGACCAGCGTGGCCTTGCTCGTCGCGCAGTTCCCGATCGCCTCGCGCATGACCCTGGCCAAGCCGCTGGGAATCTGGGGCATGTACCTGTTCCTCGCCGCGGTCGGAGCCAGTGCCGACCTGGCCTCGCTGATGCAGGCGGGTGCCCTTGGCCTGTCGCTGTTCGCCTTCGTCATCACCGTGCTCGTCGTGCATGGGCTGGTGGTCGTGGTCTACGGCCTGCTGAGCCGCACCGACGCGGACATCATCGCCATCGCCTCGACCGCGAACATCGGCGGCGCCACCACCGCCTTTGCCCTGGCCGAAAGCTTCGGCCGCAAGGACCTGGTGCTGCCGGGAATCCTCGCCGGCACTCTGGGCACCGCCCTGGGCAGCTATATCGGAATCGCCCTGGCCAGCATGCTTTGACCTTCCCTCACCGGCGTTGCCCGTGGTCGGCGCCGCTCAGTCCTTCGAACGCTGGAGCGCCGGCGTTTCGCTGTAGCCGCCGCCGCGACCGGGAGCCTGCAGCAGTTGCGACTCCTCCTCCGGCAGGCCCAGCAGGTAACCTTGGTACTGAGTGCAACCCATGGCCAGCAGAGCATCGCGCTGCGCCTTGGTCTCGACGCCCTCGGCGACCGGCACCAGATCCAGCGAGCGCGCCAAGGTGAGGATGGTGCGGACGATTTCCGCCGCGCTTCGATCGTCGAGCAGCGCCAATACGAAGGTCTGGTCGATCTTTAGCTTGGTCACCGGGAATCGCTGCAGGTAGGCGAGGCTGGAATAGCCGGTGCCGAAATCGTCCACCGTCAGGCCCACGCCGAGGCTGCTGAGCGCCTTGAGCTGTCGCTCGGTCTCGGCGGTGTGTTCCATCAGCACGCCTTCGGTGATCTCCATCTCCAGTTGCGCGGCACTCACGCCGGGATCGGCCAGGACGGCAGCCACCAGCTCGGGCAGGTCGCCGCGCCTGAACTGGTCACGTGACACGTTCACGCTGAGGAACAGGTCGCGGCATCTAGCTCCATCCAGCCGCGACTTGATACGGCAGGCCTCGCGCATGACGAAGCTGCCGATGTCCACGATCAGCCCCGACTCCTCCGCGACGGGAATGAACTGCGCAGGCGGCACGTTGCCCAGCTCCGGGTGGCTCCAGCGCACCAGCGCCTCCATGCCCACTGCGCGCGCCGGGCTGGAATCGTCGAAGATCGGCTGCATCACCACGCGCAGCTGGCCGCGCACGATCGCCCGGCTCAGCTCCTGCTGCAAGCACACCTTGAAGGCCACCTGCTCACCCATCGCAGGCTCGTAGAGCCCGTGCCGGGCCTCGATCGTGCGCTGCACCTGGCCCAGGGCAAGGTCCGCACAGCGCATCAGGGTCTCGGCGTCGGTCCCGTGACCGGGATAAAGCGCGGCGCCGCAGTGCAGCCCGACGTCGACCTCGATCCCCAGCACGTCCAGCGACTGCCCCATGACTTCGACCAGCCTGTCCATGCACGAGTTGACGTCATGGAACTCTGGCGCGCCGCACGACAGGAGCATCGCGAACTGGTTCTGCCCGAGGTGACCGATCTCGTGCGCCGTTTCCGGCAGCGCCTGTTCCAGCCGCACGGCGACCTGGGTCAGCAGTTCGTCGGCATGGATGACGCCGAAAGCGTCGCGGAACTCCGAATACCGATCCACCGCCAGTCGCAGGACCGCGAAACTGAAGGCCGGCAGCGCTTCCAGGGTTCGCGAAAGAGAAAGCAACAGCCCACGCTCGTTTAGCGTCCCGGTCATCGGATCGTGCTCGGCGAAATAGCGGCTCTGCTCCTCCCGACGCAGGCTCTCGCCCCCGTCGCTCGCGATTTCCGAAAGCCCCACGCAGCGGCCGTCGCGGTCGCTGATGGCCGACAGTGACAGCTGCACGTGCACGCGCGCGCCGTTGCGAGAAACGCGGATGGTCCGGTAGCGGACCAAGGATGCCCCCGCCAGCACCTTGGCGATCATCGCGTCGGACTCGGCCCGAAGCTTGCGCGGCGACAGCATGGATATCGGGCTACCCAGGGCCTCGGCCTGCAGATAGCCAAACAACTGCTGTGCGCCCAGATTCCAGCTGACGATATTGCCCGCCAGGTCCAGGGCGAGGATCGCGTCGCCGGAAGATCGCACCAGTGCCGCGAGCCGCGCGGCCGCCTGGTGCTCACCCTCGCGCTCGCTGATGTCGATCGCGATCCTGCCCAGCAGCCGTACGCCGTCGCGCTCTCCCAGCGGGAACTTGAAGCTTTCGTAGAGGCCCATGGTCCCGTCCATGCGCGGACTCGGTTCGAGCACGCGTTCGGCCTGGCCGCTGTCGGCGATTCGCCGATTGTTCCGGATGTACAGCTCTGCCATCTCCGGCGGATACATCTGCAGGAACGTCGCAGGCAGCGTCTCGCAGCCCCGCTGTCGCATCAGCTGCCGATAGGATCAGTTCGCTGCGATGGTGTTGCCCCGGTCGTCACAGATCCAGGCCATGCCGGGGCAGTTGCCCAGGAACGACTGGAGCATTTTCTCGCGCTGCGCCATCGCCAGCTCGACCAGCTTTCGCGCGGTGATGCTGGAGCTGGTGATCGCCACGCCATCGCTCAACGGCACGATCTGATGGCGCAGCCAGCGCATTTCGGCCGGGTACTCGACAACTTCGAATTCCTCGACTTGGCTGATTCCGGTGGCCATCACCTCTCGGCACTGCTCCATCAGCGCATCCACCCGGCTAAGGGGCAGCATCTCGCGCATCGGCCTGCCGACGAGGTACTCGGCATTGGATCGCATCAGCTCACCACCCCTGCGGTTCGCATACGCGAAGCGGAAATCGGCGATGCGGTCGGCGCCGTCGCGCATTGCCGTCAGGATGTAAAGCGCATCGGGGGAGCTGGCAGCAGCGCCCTCGAACCATTCGGCCGTGCGCCTCGAGTCCGCGTCGCGCTCCCGTTCCTCGGTCAGGTCGGTCTGCAGCGCGATGAAGCTGGTCAAGGCCCGTCGCGCGCGTAGTTGATCCGCTCCACTTCGAGCGCCCGCCCGGTGTCGAGGGCTTCGGCGATTTCGGCAAGCACACTGGGATCGGAGCGTGGACCCTGCAGGAACTTGGGCGAGCGTCCTACGGCTTCGGCACGCGACCAGCCAGTGACGCGCTCGAATGCGCCGTTCACGTACAGGATCCGCAGTCCGTCCCCGTCCTTGCCGGTGTCGGTCACCAGCACCATTTCCCGAAGGTGCTCCAGCCCCTCCAGCACCCAAGGGGCGTCCAACCGGCCCTGCGCCACGATGTTGTTTCCCCTGCCTCCAGCCCATGGTTGCACTCAGGTCGCCGGCCGTCCACTCAAGGCCTGATCAGGCCGCCGCTCAGTGAGGCCGGGCACAGCGTGCGCCTGCGCGCACGCATGCGACTGATTCGTGGCGATGACGGCGTGCTCGGCCAGCCAGTCGAACAATTCCATTACGAACCCGTCGTCTAGCGCAGCTGGCTGTCCTTGCTGCCCCGGCGGTTGTAGCCCGATCGGGGCCCGTCGCTTTCTTCCTGTGTCTCCTGGCAAGCCACGCACAGCGTGACGCCTGGCAACGCCTTCCGCCTGGCTTCGGGAATGGGTGAATCGCAGTGCTCGCAGCGTTCCAGACTGGGACCCTGGCGCATCTGGCTGCGCGCGCGCTCGATTCCATCCTTCACCGTCGCATCGATCTGGTCCTGCACCGCGCTGTCGCCCGCCCATCCGGTTGCCATCGTCGTCTCCGCAAGAGAGTGCCTATGTATCTGGAAGTTTATCGCCACCGGCGTGAATCGATCGTACGGCCTTGCCACCTTTAATCGCTCCCTCGAGCGTCCGCAACTGGCTCTTTCGCGCTTACAGCCTTCCAGCTGCGCGCCTGATCCCGACTACCCCAACAGCAGATACGGACGGGCCGTCCAGTGCCCTCGGTTGCCAACGGACTGCTGCAAACCTGACTGTCCGGCAGCGCCCCCTGATGGACACTTCTGCTTGATGAAGGGCGCGAAACACCGGAAGGAAGTGCGGGTGCACGCAGGACCGTGATGCGTTTTTCACGGAGACCTACTCGACCCCGAGCGAGACTTTCGGGGCGCGCTGCACGGTGGCGCTGCACCCCCATTCCAAACCGGAGACACCAACGATGGCTACACCCAAGGATCTGGAAGAGAAGTTCTGGAAGGCGCTGAAGTCGGACCGCACGCTGATGCTGGGACTGGACGGCGTCGAGGACGGACATTCACGCCCCATGACCGCACAGGTCGAAGGCGAGTCGAGTCCGATCTGGTTCTTCACCACGCGAAACAATGCGATCGTGCAGCAGTTGGGTGAAGGCCACCGCGCCATTGCCGCGTTCGCATCGAAGGACCACGACCTGTTCGCCAGCATCAAGGGCAACCTGTACCTGGATACCGAACCGGCGATCGTGGACCGCCTCTGGAACCCGTTCGTCGCGGCCTGGTACGAAGGCGGAAAGGAAGATCCGAAGCTGGCGCTGCTGCGTCTGGACGCGGAGCGGGCGGAGATCTGGCTCAATGCCTCCAGCGTGATCGCCGGGGTGAAGATGCTGCTGGGTTCGGATCCGAAGAAGGACTTCGAGGACAAGGTCGGCAACGTCGACTTGCGTTGATCCGGTAGTGGTGCCGCCGCTCCATGGACCCGGCGACCCGGAAGCACCATTCATGAGCGAAACAGGCCCGGTACCAACCGGGCTTGCGGGTGCCGATCACCCCAGCTCGACGCGGACTGTCTGCACGCCCCGGTCGACGCTGATCTCCACGAGCCTGGGTTCGCGCTTGCGCTTGATCAGGCTGATGTCGCCACTCCGTTCGAGGTACGCAGCGTCCACCTGGTCCAGGTCCTCCCCGCCACCAGCTGCGCGCAGCGCGCTCAGCAGGTCT
>JBDNHW010000086.1:0-3908 GCA_041688625.1 Pseudoxanthomonas sp. | reverse complement strand
TTGATATCGCGCTCCAATCCCAGCTTCAGATCATCAGCCCAACCGTCAAGCTTGTTGGCCTCGGCTTCGAAGAATCGGGCGTTGCGCTCGGAAGTTTCGCGCTGAATGGCTGCTTGTTGATTCGCCGCAATCTGGCTCAGTGCCGTCTCATCCACTGATACGCCTTGTGCCATCGCCCGTCCCGGCAGCGTGAGCAGCCGATGGGCCGCATCGGCATCTAGCGCGTGACCATCGTCGGTTGTTGCCGCGACGATCAGGTGGTCTTCTCCCTGATCCAGCGATTCGACACTGAACAACCACACGGCAAGCTGGCCCGATTTTCCGATCAGCGGCTGGAGCGCACTGATCTTGCCCGCATGCTGGCCATAGTCGAAATGGATTTCAGCTGACGGCAGTTGACGAGCCTTCGCCTGCGCCACCAGCGCCTCGGCCAACGGATGATTCAGCCGATACAGGTGCGCTTCACCGTTCCGGCGCGGCAGCTCGTACAAGCCTTTTGGGATGCCTGGCATGTCCGAAAACGGTGAACTGTCGAGGCGAAATGCGCCGTCATCCCGAAACTCGGCATAGCCCGCCAATTCGTGCCGCGTCAGCTGCATCAGCAAGCGCTCGTAGCGGCCCAACTGTTCTTCTGAGTCGTGCTTTCGGATCTTCAGCTTTTCGCGAACTTCGTCATCGAAGTGTTCGAGCAGCTTTTGCCGGGTGCGTGTCATCGACTCGTCGATCTCCAGGCTCAGTTCGAGCTGGAGCTGGTCGAAAGCGGACTTGATCTCTTCCTGCTTGCGGCAACCCTGATAGATCGCGGCGATGCGCTTTTCGAAGTCCACGCCGGACTCGATAGCGCCCAGCACCTCGTCGCTGGCGCCGAAGACGCCTTCGAACAGGTGGAACTTTTCGGACAGCAGCTCGAACACGCGCTGGTCGGCGGCATTCTTGCGGTTGAGGAAATTCACCACGACCACATCGTGCTTTTGCCCGTAACGATGGCAACGACCGATGCGCTGCTCGATGCGTTGCGGATTCCATGGAAGGTCGTAGTTCACCACCAAGGCGCAGAACTGCAGGTTGATGCCTTCGGCACCCGCCTCGGTGGCGATCATGATGCGGCCGTCGTCGCGGAAATAATCGACCAAAGCCGAGCGCATGTCGGCGGTCCGCGAACCGGTGACGCGGTCGCTGCCCTGGTGGCGCTGCAACCACTCCACATAGATCGCCTTGGAGCGTTGGTCGGTGTTGCTGCCGTTGAACAACACGATGCCTTCACCGAACGGGCTGTCGGCGAGAACGCGCAGCAGGTAGTCCTGCGTGCGGCGCGATTCGGTGAAAATGATCGCCTTCTCGTCCGCGCCCAGCTCACGCGCTTTTGCGAAGGCGACGTTCAGCGCTTTCAGCAGCGCGGTCCCTTTGGCATTGGACTGGATCGACGTGGCGAGTTGAGCGAAGGCGTCGAGTTCGACGATTTCGTCGGCCATCGCCTTGCGGTCATGCTCGCTCAGTGGCTCGGCAGTTCGGTCATCGGGCCATTCCTCGGCGGTCTGGTCGAATGCTTCGTAGTCCCTGTCGAGGTCTTCGGCCAACGACTCGGTAGGCGATTGCGCGGCAAGCTCCGCCTTGAGTCGCTTGCAGATGGACTGCAACGCACCAGCGATGGCAAAGGTCGACGAAGCCAGCAGCTTGCGCAGCACCAGCGTCATCAGCGAGCGCTGGCTGGCGGGCAAGGCAATCAGGTTATCCCGCTGGAGATACTCGGAAACCAGCGTGTAGAGGCGATCCTCGCTTTCTTCCGGCGTGAACTCTTCAACCAGCGGCAGGCGCCGTGTGTACGGTATGTACGCGACCACCTGGCGGCGCAAGGTGCGATGGCAGATCGGCTTGAGGCGCGCTTTCAATACTTCGAAGGCTTGCGTCTGGCTGACACTGGAAAACTGCTCACGAAAGCTCTTGACGTCACCGAAGGTGTGCTCGTCGATGAAGCTGACCAGCCCGTAGAGCTCCAGCAAGGAATTCTGCAAAGGCGTCGCCGTCAATAGCAGCTTGTCCCGATTAGCCAACGCCTGCTTGAGTGTGTTCGCAATGATGTTGGTCGGCTTGTAGACATTGCGCAGGCGGTGCGCTTCGTCGATGACCACCAGGTCCCACGGTATGCCTTGGACATCAGACGCCTTGCTGCAGGCGAACTGGTAGGAACACAGGACAATTTCCGGGCCCTCGAAAGGGTGAAGATTTCCCTGCTTGATGGCAGCGTTGTACGACTTCGATTCGAGGATGCGGCACGGCAGGAAGAACTTCTCGGCCATCTCCTGGAACCACTGCTTGCGCAGATTGGCTGGCGTGATGATGAGGATCCGACGCTTCTTCTCCGCCCATTTCTGCGAGAGCACCAGCCCTGCTTCGATCGTCTTTCCCAGACCGACTTCGTCTGCGAGCAGCGCGCCCTTCGACAACGGCGAATTGAATGCGAACAACGCGGCATCGACTTGATGCGGGTTCAGATCGACCTGCGCACTGGCAACGGCGCCTGCCAACTTCTCCGCGCTACCCGGCGGAAAGCGGCGCGTGAGCTCGTGCGCGAAATATTTCGCCTGGTAGTCGGTCAGTTCCATTGGATTTCACGTTCAACCTGAGTCTGGCGATGATTTTGTGCGCATTGGCCTCGGTGCCGTGGTGCTCAAGAAGTATAGGAACTTCAAACGCCCTTTTGGAACAGTCTGGCGAGTAGGCGATGGTCGCGCAAGCGCCGGTTTGGGCGCGGATCGGATGTTTGCGAGTGGGACGCGGGAATCTTCGTTGAACGTGCTCACCCGGATTCCCCGTCCGCCATCCACGCCGGCACGTCGCGCTGCGGATGCAACACGCGCCAGACATCCACCTGCATTTCATGCTCAACGTAAAAGATCAGATACGGGAAGCCATTGACCGGCCAGAACCGCAATACTTCCATCTTCAATGCCATCGCATAGCGCAGGGAGCCGCTACCCGGGTGCTGCGAGACGTGTTCGATACCGGCCTCTACCGCCGCAAGGAACCGTTCGTCCAAGGCCAGGTCACTCTGCGTTGCATACCAGTACGCAGCTTCCGCGGCATCCCGCTCCGCTGCCTTGCGCCAAGTAGCCGGCTTCACCTGGCCGTGCGCTCGCGCAATTCCTCACGCATCCGTCGGAAGGTGTCCGCAGTGACCGTCTCGCCCGGCCCGGAGTTGAACCCCTCCAGCAGCATCCCCCGCAGCTTCTCCACGTCGCGCTGCTTGCGGATCAGCTCGCGCAGGTACTCGCTGCTGGAGCCGTAGGCCTGTGCGGCGACCTGTTCGTCGACAAACTGCTTGAGTTCGTCGGGCAGGGAGATGTTCATGGTGGCCATCGCGAACCTCTTGGCAAAAATTGCCATAAGAGTCTGCCCGTGCAGGGAGGTGCGTGCAAGCCACCGGAGCCAACCCCGCCACGTCCCCACGTAAAGGTATGGATCTGCAGGCAAGTTCGCCGTATGGCCTCCATGTCTTACGTTCCACCCATTCAGAACCCAGTCGGCAATCAGCATGTCCTTCAGGACAGCGCGCATTCCCCGACTGCCAAATTCAGCCTCACCTGACACATTTCCTCCGCTGCGCCGCGTAACAGGGACGCGCCGGCGCACCACCGGCCCGGATCACCGGGCCATCCACCACATGGAATGCATAAGGAGACGTGCATGTGAGCCAGAACCTGATAACCCTCACCGTCAGTGAACAGCGGCAGTCCGCCGCGCTGGAGGGCTACGGGCAGATCAAGCTGTCCGGGGCGGCGCAAGGGCTGGAGGACCTGCGCAGGGAGATTGGCGGGCGCTGGGCGCGGGGGCCGCGCAAGCAGGCGCAGGTGGCGGCGGCCTGATCCAGCGCGTTTGTAGTGGATATGGCAGGCCGCCTTCGGGGGGCC
>JBDNHW010000085.1:0-45443 GCA_041688625.1 Pseudoxanthomonas sp. | reverse complement strand
CCCGTATCATTCTCGCCCCCGGGACTGCTGCCAGCCCGTGGGTAAGCAACCGGAGAGGTGGCAGAGTGGTCGAATGTACCTGACTCGAAATCAGGCGTAGGTGTGAGCCTACCGTGGGTTCGAATCCCACCCTCTCCGCCATACGCAAAAGCCCCCGCAAGGGGGTTTTTGCGTGTGGCGGAGAGGGTGGATGTGATGAGGGCCCGGTTCGACGCAGCGGCAGGATTGCCGTTGCGCACGGCGCAGCCGCCCGCAGGGCGAGGCACATGGATGTGCCGAGTGAATCCCACCTCCAGAATGGCGTCGCAGGCGCATGGCTGGAATGCCCCCGCAAGGGGGCCTTTGCGTATGTGGCGGAGAGGGTGGATGTGGGGAGGGCCCGGTTCGACCCGTCGGCGCAGCCGATGGGCACGGCGCAGCCGCTCCGCAGGTGCGGGGCACATGGATGAGCCGATCCAGTCCTGGCCTGCCAGGTGCCAGCGCTCCCGGATACGCTGGCGTGCCTGTTCCAGGCTATCGCCGGTGTTCGAGCGTTAACGCGCGGAAGGTAAACTCTCCCGACTCCTGAACCCGGTGCGCACGATGTCTGAAATCCTGGTCCCCGTATCTTTCGGCGAGCTGCTCGACAAGATCTCGATCCTGCAGATCAAGTCCCAGCGCATGACCGACGAAGCGAAGCTGCGCAACGTGCGCAGCGAGCTTTCCGCGCTGGAAACCACTTGGATGGGCCATACCGCGGCAGGGAACAATATCGTCGAGCTGCGAAGCCAGCTCAAGCACGTCAACGAGAGACTCTGGGTGATCGAGGACGATATCCGGGTCAAGGAAAAGGCCCAGTCCTTCGACGACGAATTCGTCCGGCTTGCGCGGGCGGTGTATTTCGAGAACGACGAGCGGGCCCGGATCAAGAAGGCAATCAACCTGGCGCTGGGCTCGAGCTACGTCGAGGAAAAGTCCTACGAGGACTACCGGGACGGGACGGCTTCCTGAGTAATCAGCGCGCAGCCGCGACTGCGGGAGGGTCGCTGCGGAAGCGTTCGAAAGCGGCGATCGCGTCGGCCACAGTGACCAGTTTCATGACGCCTTCGAATTCGACCTTGGTGCCCCATCGCAGCGCCTCGGCAGGTTTGCCGAGGAAGCGCCGCGCGGCCTCGTCGTACTTGTCCACGCAGTAGCGCACGTCCGAATACGGCCCGCTACGCAGTGGATTGCTTGCCGCGTGCAGGCCCAACACCCTGGTACCCATGGCGTTGGCGATGTGCATCGGACCTGAGTCGGGGGTCATCACCAGGTCCGCGCGCCCGAGCAGGGCGGGCAGCTGCTTGAGGGTGTCCTTGCCCACCAGGTCCAGGGCAGTAGTGCGCATCGCGGCGGTGATTGCATCGGTGGTGCTGCGTTCCAGCGCGCTTCGGCCGCCACAGAACACCACCCGCCATCCCTGCTCGGTCGCGTGGTCGGCGACCGCCGCGTAGCGATCGGGATACCAGTTGCGGCGCGAATGGCTCGAACACGGCGAAATCAGCAGGGTCGGGACGTGATCGGCAGGCCACTGCGCGCGGGCCCACTCCCGGGCTGCTTCGGGCACCGGCAGGTCCCACGTTACCTGCGCCTGACTGAGGCCAAGCGGCTCACAGAAACTCCCGATCGCATCCAGTACATGGATGCCCGGGCGATCGGGAATGCGCTCGTCGATGAAGAGGCCATGCAGGTCGCGCGAGCGGGCGCGGTCGTAGCCGATACGCCGATGCGCGGGAATGAAGGCTGACAGGACGTTGGCGCGCAATGCGACCTGCATCTGCAGCAGCACGTCGAAGTCGACAGGCGGAAGCTGCTTGCGCAACGCGCGCATGCCAACCAGTCCGGAACGCTTGTCGTAGACATGGAAGACCACGCCCTCGAGCCCCTCGAGAAGCTTCTCACCAGCCCTGTCGATCACCCAGTGCAGCTGCGCTTCTGGCCAGGATCCCTGCAGTGTGCGCACCAGCGGAACCACATGGGTGACGTCGCCCAGTGCGGACAGTCGGAGCAGGCATAGCGAGGCGGGAATATTGGACAAGTGTTGTTAGACTCGCGGAATGGTTGCATTCGACGCCGCCGAAGCACTGACGCCGTTCCGCGAAACCCGCGGCCTGGGCGCGATTCTGTTCGATCGAACGCAGCTTCGGCAAGCCGATGGGGATATCTTCTCGCCAGCAAAGTGGGGCGAGCGCGCGCGGCCGGTGGATAGCGGCGGGCGGGGTGGCGCCTGGTACATCGATGCTCCCTTCGGTCCAAGCCTGCTGCGACTGTACCTGCGGGGCGGCTGGGCCGCCTTGCTCAGTCGCGACAAGTACATCTGGCGTGGCGCGAATCAAACGCGGAGCTTCGCCGAGTTTCGCCTCACCCGCGACCTGCTCTCGCGCGGCTTGCCGGTTCCCCGCCCGATCGCTGCAAGCTACGTCCGCACGGGAGTGCACTATCAGGCTGCGATCCTGCTGGAGCGCCTCCCCGACGTGCGCACGCTGGCCGATCGTGCACAGGTCGCGGGCAAGGACGCGCCCTGGGAAGAGACGGGCCGACTGGTCGCGAAATTCCATCGCGCCGGGCTGGACCACCCCGATCTCAACGCCCACAACCTGCTGTTCAATGCGCAGGGCCAGGGATGGATGATCGATTTCGATCGTGGCCAGTTGCGCATTCCGGAAACCGCCTGGCGCCAGGGCAATCTCTCTCGACTGAAGCGCTCTCTGCTGAAGCTTCGTGGAGCGCGCAGCGTCGAGGAGGTGTCCAGTGATTTCGCAAGACTGCGGCGTGCCTATGACCTGGCGTGGGAGCGCGGCTACTGATGGGCTGGGCCCTGCGCTTCCTGGGTGTCGGCAACGCCTCGGCCGTGGAGCTGGGCTCATCCAACGCCACCATCGAGCACGATGGCAAGCCGTGGCTCACCATCGACTGCGGCGGCGAAGGTCTCAGCGCCTACCTCTCGCATTACGGCGGCTTGCCCAACGCGGTGTTCGTCACCCACGTGCACCTGGATCACGTGGGCGGCTTCGAGCGCCTGTTCGTGGGCACCTGGTTCGATCCGATGCGGCGGGGCAAGGTCAAGGTCTACGTTCCGGCTCCGGTTCTGCCGCTCCTGCACCAGCGGATAGGCGACTACCCCAATGCGCTCGCCGAGGGCGGGGTGAATTTCTGGGATGCCTTCCAGGTGATTCCGGTCGGCGGCTCGTTCTGGCACGAGGGGATCCGGCTCGAGGTTCTTGCCGTTCGCCACCACTGGCCGGAAACCGCCTACGGGTTGCGCCTTCGCGGCAGCGTGGTGTGGACCGGCGACACGCGACCGATCCCCGACGTGCTGGCGCGTTTCGCCGACGCCGGCGAACTGGTGGCTCACGACTGCGGTCTCCACGGAAACCCCAGCCATAGCGGCATCCAGGACTTGGAACGCGAGTACGCGCCGGAGTTGCTCCAGCGCTGTGTGCTCTATCACTACGCCAGCGCCGAGGACGGAGCGGCTCTCGAGGCTCGCGGGTACGCGATCGCCAGACCCGGGCAGCTGCTGCAACTGGCTGAAACCACGGCGGCACGCGCCGACTCGCCGTGATCAGACGGGCGCAGGTGCAGAGACTGGTGCAGGACACGCCCGGTCGGCCTTTGCGCGACGTGCCGGCGATGGCCTGAAGAGTGGCAACCCCGCCGGCTTGCCTCGGCACCCGCATCAGTCAATACCGTTGCTGCCTTCCGGCCCTGGCGGAGTTTTCAACCTAGCGTCGCGAGGGGCCGACGGGGCCACCATAGGACTGTGCATCTGGCGACGCACTTAAACTTTCTTGGAGTATGGCGGAGAGAGGGGGATTCGAACCCCCGAAGCGCGGTTTAGACGCTTACACACTTTCCAGGCGTGCTCCTTCAACCACTCGGACACCTCTCCGGAACCTGCATGCGGCTTTTCGGCTGCCTGCAGGGGCGCAAAGTCTAGCTGCCGCGCCGGCATATTGCGAGCGCCACCGCCGCGGCCATGTTCAGCAGTGCTTGCACGGTGCCCCGGACGCCCCGTGGCACAATGAAGGTCCTGAGTAAAACGGCGTTCCGATGTCCTACCTGGTCCTTGCCCGAAAGTGGCGCCCGAAGCGTTTTTCAGAGCTGGTCGGGCAGGAACACGTGGTGCGTGCGCTGAGCAACGCGCTGGATACCGGTCGCGTCCACCACGCCTTCCTGTTCACCGGAACCCGTGGCGTCGGCAAGACCACCATCGCCCGTATCTTCGCCAAATCGCTGAATTGCGAGGAGGGCGTGAGCGCCGAGCCCTGCGGCACGTGCTCGACCTGCCTGGACATCGACGCCGGCCGCTATCTCGACCTGCTGGAGATCGACGCCGCGTCCAATACCGGCGTGGACGACGTGCGCGGAGTGATCGAGAACGCGCAGTACATGCCTTCCCGCGGCAAGTACAAGGTGTACCTCATCGATGAGGTGCACATGCTCTCCAAGGCGGCGTTCAACGCGCTGCTCAAGACGCTGGAAGAGCCGCCGGGCCACGTGAAGTTCCTGCTGGCCACCACCGACCCGCAGAAGCTGCCCGTGACGGTGCTCTCGCGCTGCCTGCAGTTCAACCTCAAGCGCCTCGATGAGGACCAGATTTCCGGCCAGATCAGCATGATCCTGCAGGCCGAAGCGATCGAGACGGATGATTCGGCCGTGCGCCAGATCGCCAAGGCCGCCGACGGCAGCCTGCGCGACGGGCTGTCGCTGCTCGACCAGGCCATTGCCTACACCGGTGGCGCCGTGCACGGCGACGCGGTACAGGCGATGCTGGGCACGGTTGACCGCACCCAGGTCGCCAGCATGTTGACGTCGCTTGCCGATGGTGACGGCGCCGGATTGCTCTCGACCGTGGCCTCGCTGGCTGAATTTTCGCCCGACTGGGGTGCGGTGCTGGAGGCGCTGGCCGAAGCCCTGCACCGGATACAGGTCCGGCAGCTGGTCCCTCTGGCCGAGGTGGAGTCCGACGATTTCGATGCGAGTGATTTCGCCGCGCGGCTGCGACCCGAAGTCGTGCAGCTCTGGTACCAGATGGCCTTGAACGGGCGTCGCGACCTGTTCCATGCGCCCAGTGGTCGCGCTGGTTTCGAAATGAGCGTGCTCCGCATGCTTGCGTTTCGCCCGGTCGACGGCGGTCAGGTTCAAGTGCCGGACAAGCATGCAGTGGCGGCACCCACCCCCGCCGCGACGCTTTCTGCGCCGGCCCGTGCCGAACATGCCGCTCCCGCCATGATAGCTGCACCTGCGCCAGTGGCAGCCGCGGCGCCCCTGGAAGCGGAACCGGCACCGGCACCGGCACCGGCGGCGCAGCGCGTATCTGCGCCGCATTCCCTGGCGGGGACCGAACCGCTTGCAAGCGCGGAAGAATGGCTCGAGTTTGCGGCAGGGAGTGGATTGAAAGGCGCGGCGCGGCAGCTTGCTGAAAACTCCGGCTTCCTCGGCTGCGCCGGGGGTGTGCTGAGGCTTTCGCTGGACGCGGGTTTCGACTATCTCCGCTCGGACCGCACGCTCGGGGAGCTGGGCGCGGAGCTGGCGCAGAAACTCGGTACGGCGCCGAGACTGGTGTTCGAAACCGGCCGCGCAGCGGCCGAAACCCTGCAGCAGCGCAGCCAGCGGCAAAGGACTTTACGCCAGGCAGCGGCCGAAGAGCATTTCATGAGCAACCCGGACGTGCAGCGGCTCATCCAGCAGCACGGCGCCAAGGTCGTTCCCGATTCCATCCGTCCCCTCGAGGAGTGAGACAACATGCGTGGAAACATTGCCCAGCTCATGCAGCAGGCGCAGAAGATGCAGGAAAACATGCAGCGTGCGCAGGAAGAGCTGGCCCAGATTGAGGTCACCGGCAACGCCGGCGGCGGCATGGTCAGTGTGACCCTCACCGGCGCCAAGGAGTGCCGCAAGGTGCGTATCGATCCGAGCGTGCTGGCCGACCCGGAGATGGCCGAGGACCTGATCGCCGCCGCCTTCAACGACGCATCCAACAAGGTTGACGCCGCATCGAAGGAAAAGATGGGCGCGGCGACCGCCGGCATGCCGATGCCGCCCGGGATGAAGCTGCCTTTCTGATGCAGTCGGGCCCCTCGACGCCGTTGCGGGAGTACGCCAGGTGAGCGCCTCGCTGCTGGAGCAGCTGGTCGAGTCGCTGCGCGTGTTGCCGGGCGTGGGCCAGAAGACCGCGCAGCGCATGGCGTACCAGCTGCTGGAGCGCGAACGCGAGGGTGGAAAGCGCCTGGCACACGTGCTCGGTGAGGCACTGGATCGCATCGGTCACTGTATGCGCTGCCGTGATTTCACCGAAACCGAGCTGTGTCCGATATGCGCCAACAGCAGCCGTGATCGCCAGCTGCTGTGCGCGGTCGAGTCTCCGGCAGACCGCCTCGCCATCGAACAGGCCACCGGTTTCCGCGGTCTCTATTTCATCCTCCAGGGCAGGCTGTCGCCGCTCGACGGCATCGGTCCGCGTGAGTTGGGCCTGGATGCGCTGGCAGCGCTGCTGGCGCAGGGGGAGGTGCGCGAACTGATCGTGGCTTCGAGCCCGACCGTGGAAGGCGAGGCGACCGCGCACTACCTGGCGCAGTTGGCCCGGCAGCATGGCGTGCAGGCCAGCCGGCTGACCCACGGCGTCCCGCTCGGTGGCGAACTCGAATACGTCGACCGCGGCACGCTCAATCACGCGTTCGGCACCCGCAGCGTCATGCCGCTGTAAGCCTCGCGGGCAGCCACTGTCCCGCGCACACACATCCATTCGTATCAGGAGGCCCCGCATGAGCGACGACAGTATCTTCGGCAAGATCATCCGCCGCGAAATCCCGGCCACGATCGTCTACGAGGACGCGGACATCCTCGGCTTCGAGGACATCAGTCCGCAGGCGCCGGTGCACGTTCTTTTCATTCCGAAGAACCAGGTCATTCCGACCCTCGACGACCTGCAGCCGGGGCATGCGGAGCTGATCGGCAAACTGGTGATCGCAGCGTCGGCCCATGCTCGCACCGAGGGTCTGGCGAGCGACGGCTACCGGATGGTCATGAACTGCCGTGACCATGGCGGACAGACGGTGTACCACGTCCACCTGCACTTACTGGCCGGGGCCCAGCTGGGACGTTTCGGTACGCCATGAAAGAAGACGCCGCCCTCGAGGCGGCGTTTCGTCGTTCACTTGCGGGCGGTGTTCACCACCAGCCCCGGCGACCCCAGCGCGGACCCCAGAATGGGTCGTAGAAGGGCGATGGCTGTACCCGCACTTCAATCTCCTCGGGCCACAGGTAGACCACATCGGCCGTCATGCGCGGCAGGCGGTAATCGTATTCTCCGATACGTGTGGTTTCCACACCGTCTATGCGACCGATGAAGGTCACCTCGCGGCCTTTCGTGAAAACGGCCGGGTCATAGAAACCGGCGCGACAGGCAATGAAGCGGCCGCTATCTGCGTCTGGCGCGTTGCCCAGGGGGCGGCCGCTCGAACCGAGCGAACGCGATACCAGTTCAAAGCAGGTCCTGTCCTGCTGCGGCCTTGTCTCGATGATGCTGCCGCCCCAGCGCACGGGTGCGCCGGTGGCGCTTCCCGCGGCCACCGCTTCACGAGGGGTGACTGGCGCGAAGCTGCCCTGCAGCGGCTTCGGAGCGGTCGCGCACGAAGCCAGCAGGAGCGTGCCGGCGGCGAGCGCGACGGGAAGGACTCTGATCTTCATGGCGGATCTCCGGAATCAGGGGCGATGCCGACGCAGGTCGTCCTGCAGTTCGTCATCTTCGACCGATACATCGTAGCGCGCAGCGGCGAAACGCCGGCTGAGTGAAACCAGCGCTCGATCCCCGTCCTGGCGGGCGCTCGCCACGCGGTCTGCCCATGCAATCGGCGGTTCATGCGGCAGGCGCTGGAGGCCCAGGCGGCGGTAGCGGCGGTCCAGCCGGTGCCAGGCCCGCAGCAGCGGGTCGCGATCGCGCTCGCCGCGAGCGAGCAGCCAGGCCATCCATCCCAAAGTGAACCCGGCGAACAAGGTGAACAGCACGCCAAGCCGTGAGGAATCCAGTTTATCGATGCCGAACGGCTGCAGCAGACGCTGCTGCCGGTCGGCATCGAAACCCAGCACCATGTCATTCCACCCGCGCCGCATCCAGTCGCCGAATTCGCCGAGCCTGGAGAGTTGCGCGAAGCCGCCGCCGGCCGCTCCGATCCGGTCTTCCAGCGTGTCGTAGATCCGCTCCGGCGCCACGGCAGCGGTCGGGTCCACGCGCACCCATCCTCGCTGCGGGAGCCATGCTTCGGCCCAGGCGTGCGCGTCCATGCGCCGCACGACCCAGTAATTCCCGAAGCGGTTGCGATAGCCGCCCGCGTAGCCGGTCACGACCCGGGCGGGGACGCCGGCGGCGCGCATCAGGACAACGAACGAGGAACTGAAGTGCTGGCAGAAGCCCTGCTGTTCATCGAACAGGAACTCGTCCACCGCATGGCGACCCGGCAGGGGCGTGTCCAGCGTGTAGCCAAAGTCCCGCGACACCCAGGCCAGCGCGCGCTGGACGATCATCGCGTCGTCGTTCCCCGCCTCCAGTCGCCACTGCCGTGCCAGGGCCACCGACCGGGGGTTGTAACCAGCCGGTAGCGCCAAGGCACGCTGGCGGAGTGCAGCGGGCAGCGCCAACTCGAATACGGCCGGGGGCGCCGACTGCAGGCGCCAGCGTGTGAGGGCGGCCAACGGACGTGCCGCGTACAACCCGTAGTCCCTGGACAGACGCGTGCCTTCAGGGGCATCGACAGGCAGGTCCAGTGCCACCAGCTGCCGCCGATCCGTTGGTTCCATCTCGATCTCGTAGTCCCACGCCGTGCCCGTGGAGACGAACGGCTCCGCGGGAAGACCTGCCAGCCATCGTGGCTGTGCCCACGTGCGCCCGTCGAAATCCCACATGACGGGCCCGCGCCAGTACATCTGCTGCGGTGCCGGAACCGGACCAAAGAACTCCGCGCGCAAGGCGGGGCGGTCGTCGCTCAGCAGGTCCAGCCACTGGCCTGGCGACATCGTGTCGGAGAGGCCCGACCTGGCCAGCGCACGTTCCGGCACTCCCCATAGCGGCGAATCCAGGCGCGGGAACAGCCAGAATGCGGCCAGCGCCAGCGGCAGGCCGATGCCGACCAGCTTGCCAGTGGCGGCCAGGCTAGGCAGCAGCGTGGCCATCGCTGCGAGGGACCGCGCCTCCACGTCGGCGAGCCGCTGCAGCGTCACCAGCGCGCCCAGGACCGCCAAGAGCCCCAGCACCATGGTCAAAGTGCCCTGGTCCAGGAGGAATGAAGCGAACGGCGCAAACAGGGCAAAGCCGATCAGGCTGCGCGCATCGCGCAGGGTCGAGGTTTCGGAGGGCTTGATTGCCAGCATCGCGGCCAGCAGGGCGCAGCCGGTGTCGCGACCGAAGCGCAGGCCCATCTGCGAGAACACGACTGCGATCACCGCGATCGCCAGCCCGAAGAGTAGCCATGCCGGCATCGGCTTGCGCCAGGCAAGAGTGGCGGTCAGCACGGCCGTGACACCGATCCCGATCGCCAATGGCAGGGGCAGCTGCAGCAGCAACGGCAGCAGTGCGAGCGCTCCGGCCGCCAGGGTCCAGGCGCGGCTGCCTGGGTCTATCGATTGCACCGGCTCAATCGTCCTGGACTTGGGGCATCAGCGCGAGGGCGCGCAGGCACAGGTGGCGGTGCGCCGATCCCTGGCCAGGCCCGATTGCAGATTGTGCTGGCAGATGCACGCTGTAGCGGCGACTCTGGCGCTCGGCCAGATCGACCCAGTGAGCGAGCCTCCGGATGCGGTGCTCGTACTGCAGCGCTGCCAATGATCGCCACTCCAGCGCGATCTCGGCGGCCAACGGCTCTTCGAATTCGCGAACCAGCAGCTGGTCGCGCCGCGCCGACGGCTTCCAGGCGATTGCGCGGCGTGGATCGCCGGCCCGATAGGCGCGCAAATGATGCAGTTCCTCGCCGGTGGGGTGCAGACGAGCGCTGCCCGAGCTTCCTTCGCCGCCGGGCAGCGCAGGTCCGTCTGTTTCCGCGACCGGATACACCAGCATCGGCAAGTCCGGCCACGCCCACGACCACGCCATGGCGAGCCCGAGGGGCTGGGTGGTAGCGATGCGGATCCGGCCGAGGTCCAACCAGCCACGCTGCACGGTCGGGAGCTCCAGCTGGGCGACCACCGGTTCCCCGGCGATCAGTGGCGGTGAGGTGGCGTGCGCGTCGTTGCAGCACAAGCGCAGGGTGGGGCGGGTGCGATGGTCGACGGCGGAGACGGCGACGTGCAGCAGCATGAGCGAGCCTGCCGGCACCGGTTCGGCCGAGACGGCCTGGATCACCAGGCCGGAAAGCTGCAGGTGCGTCCAGATCAGGCTGGCCAGGCCCGTGGCCCCAAGCAACAGTGCCAACAGCAAAGCCGGATTGTTGTTGTAGTTCAGTGCGCCGACGGTCATGGCGAGCAGCAGTACGGCGAAGAACAGGCCGAAGCGCGTGGGCAGGATGTAGACACGGCGCCGGTCGAGCCGGGCGGGCAGGGTTTCGGGGGCGCGCGGCCGTCCGAGCAGCGCCAGCCGCGAGGCGAATCGGTCGCGCGTGCTCCTTGGCATGCGAATCAGTCCACGGACACCGCGTGCAGGATCGCCTTGGCCAGGGTGGGTGCGGACACGCCCTCGGCCTCGGCCACCAGGCGGTGCGCGGCGACGGTGGCAAATAGGGCCTGCACGTCTTCGGGCAGTACATGCCGGCGGCCCAGCAGCAGGGCGTAGGCTCGCGCGGCACGCAGCAGGGCGATCCCGGCCCGCGGGGACAGCCCGACCCTCACCCCGGGATGCTGTCGGCTTCGAGTCAGCAGCCCCTGCACGTAGCTCACGAGCGCCTCGCTGGTGTGCACTTGGCCGACGGCATCCCGCAGCGCGACGACCTGCGCCGCTGACAGCAACGGCCGGGCCTGGGCGATCAGTTGCCTGCGGTCGATGCCGGCGAGGAGTGCGCGTTCCGATTCCACGTTCGGGTAGCCGAGCGTCAGCCGCAGCAGGAACCGATCCAGCTGCGAGTCCGGTAGCGGGTAAGTGCCGGACAAGTCCACTGGATTCTGCGTGGCAATGACGAAGAACGGGTCGGGAAGGGAACGGGTCGTGCCGTCCAGGGTCACCTGGTGCTCGGCCATGGCCTCGAGCAGGGCGCTCTGGGTCCTGGGCGGGGCGCGGTTGATCTCGTCGGCCAGCAGTACGTTGGTGAAGACAGGTCCGGGGTGGAACTGGAACTGGCGGGTCTGCGCATCGTAGACCGAGACGCCCAGGACATCGGCCGGAAGCAGGTCCGAGGTGAACTGGACGCGCTGGAAGACCAGTCCCAGCGTTGCAGCCAGCGCATGGGCTAGTGTCGTCTTCCCCAGTCCGGGAAGATCCTCGATCAGCAGATGGCCTCCGGACAGCAGCGCCACGAACGCAAGGCGGACCTCGTGGCTCTTGCCCAGGACCAGGGAATTGACCTGCTGCTGCGCGTCCTTCAGTGCCCGCTGCAGCGCATCAGGTAGCATCTTGTCGGCGTGGGCTTCGACGAGCATCGCGTTTCCGTCTTGGTTTCGGTCAGTTTAACGGCACATGCACGACCAGCAACGCGCGCGACAGACCTTCCTGTGGCTGTGGACAGTGGTGACCGCGATCAAGATCCTGATCGCGGCGCGACTTCCGTTGTTCGTCGATGAAGCGTTCTATTGGCAGGAAGGCCAGCACCTGGCGGCGGCGTATTCGGACCTCCCGGGCCTCACGGCGTGGCTGACCCGCCTGGGCACCGAGATTGGCGGGCCGCATGTCCTGGCGCTGCGCGCGCCCTTCCTGCTGATCGCGGCGCTGCTGCCTTGGCTGGTGGCGCACATTGGCGCGCGGTGGTTCGACGACGAAGCGGGCTGGCGGGCCGGAAGCCTGACGGTACTGATGCCGCTGGCCGGCAGCCTGGGCCTGCTGGCACTGCCGGACGTCCCGATGGCGCTGGCCACGGTCGTGTGCATTGATGCGGGGGGGCGGCTGCTGCGCAAAGTGGACGCCGCGTCCGCAGCCGAGCTTGGCCTGGGGCTGGCGATCGGGGCGCTCAGCCACTACCGGTTCGTAGGCGTCATTGGTGTCGGTTTCCTTGCGCTGCTGCTGTTGCCGCCGGGCCGCCTGGTGCTGCGGGATCCCCGTGTGTGGGTGGCGTTGGCGCTGGGCGCGGCGGCGTGGGCGCCGCTGGTGGCCTGGAACCTGGAGCACGCCGAGTCGGGCTTGCGTTTCCAACTGGTGGACCGGCACCCGTGGTCGTTCCAGGGCGAGGGCGCCTGGTTCCTGCTGATCCAGGCCTTGCTGGTGACCCCGCTGCTGTTCGTGGCCTTGGTCGGGGTGTTCCTGCGCGCCTTCCGCGGGTCCGGTGAGATGCCTGTCCAGTGGCGCTATTTTGGCCTGCTCGGCGGCATCTCGACGGTCGGCTTCTTCGCTTTGGGCTTCTTTGCGGACGTCGATCGAGTCAGCTTCCATTGGCCGCTACCGGGGTACCTGGCGCTGGTGATCGCCGTTCCGGTGCTGCTGCGCAGTTGGCCCCGGGACTGGCGCATTGCCACATGGTGGCTTGCGGGGGCGGGGCTGGCGATCATCCTGGCCTACTACATGGTCCTGTCGATGCCGTCCCTGCGCGCGAAGATGGCAGCGGAGAAGTTCTATCCTTCCAACTTCGCCGGATGGAACGAACTCGGGTCAGCGGTGCGCGAAGAGCTGGCGCAAATGCCCGAGAGCACCGAGGTGCTGGCCGGCAACTTCAAGACCGGCGCCGAACTGGGGTTCGCGCTGGGTGATCCGCGTATCGCAGTCCTGGACCATCCGCTCAACCACAAGCACGGCCGTGCACCCCAGCTTCAGCTCTGGGGATTGCAGAGCGACGGCAGCCGGGACGGCCCGTTGCTGTTGGTGGTGACGCCTTCCGAAGTGCGGTACCGGTCCCTGCTGGAGCACTACCACGGGCTGTGCCGCATGCTTGGCCCGCTGCCGACCCCGCGCGTGGTCAGTGTGGACCACGGACGCCAGCGCTTTCTTCTTTTCGCGCTGCCACCGAAGCCGGTCGAAGGGCCGTGCCAGGCGCCGGCGATGGCCTGGATCGACAGTCCGGTGGAGAAGGAGCGCGTGGGACCGAACTTCGAAATCAGCGGCTGGGCGTTCAAGGATGGCGTCGGGCTGGAGCGAGTGGAGGTGCTTGTCGATGGAAAGGTGGTTGCCCAGGCCCAATACGGGTTACCGAGCCCCGGAACCGCCGACTACTGGAAGATCTCCACCGACCCCAACCACCCCGACGTCGGCTTCACCGCAAGCGTCGATGCCGGCTCGATTGCGGCGGGAAGGCACTGGCTGGGGCTGCGGCTGCATGCCCTCGACGGAAGCGTGGAGGACTGGCCGGAACAGGCGATTGAAATCAGGAGATAGAAATCCGGCCGTGGCGAATGTGATTCAGGGCAGTTCGTAGCCTGCCTGGCGCAGCATCCGCGCCACCGCGATCAGCGGCAGCCCCACCAGGGCGGTGGGATCGCTCGAATGGATGCTCTCGAACAGGCTGATGCCAAGCCCTTCGGCCTTGAAGCTGCCGGCACAGTCCAGCGGCAGCTCGGTGTCGAGGTAGCGGGCGATTTCCATGTCCTGCAGCTTGCGAAATCGCACCACGGTCGTGTCCAGCACTTCGAAGACCACTTGACCCCGCCGCAACGCCGCCGCCGTGTGGAAGTGCACTTCGCGGCCGGACATGGCGGCCAGCTGCGCCATGGCGACCTCCCGCGTGCCAGGCTTGCCCAGCAGTGCCAGACCCAACGCGGCCACCTGGTCCGAACCCAGGACCCACGCGTCGGGGTTGGACGTCGAGACAGCGAGCGCCTTTGCACCGGCCAGCCGCCGCGCCAGCGCCTCGGGCAGTTCCCCCGGGCGCGGGTCCTCGTCGACCAGCGGCCGCGCCGTGTGGAAAGGCAGCCGCAGTCGCTCCAGCAGCTCGCGGCGGTAGCGGGAGGTCGAAGCCAGGATCAGCGGCATGGTCGGCTCTGGTCTAAGCAAGGTGGCATAGGCGAAGGCGGCATTCTGGCGTCCGCCGGCCAGCGCAGGCAACGGTTGCTGGCGTCTTGGTTTGACAGCATGGGGCACCATCCTTAATAATCAGCGGCTTATGTCCGCGAACGTGCCCGAGATGGTGGATGCCTGGCGCATGGTTGCGGCCAGGCGCAGTTTTGAAGGCCGCCTGCCGCTGAGCGCTTTGGCCCGGCTCGAAGGACTGCTGGTGGACGTGCAAGGGGAGGTCCGATTCGCCCTGCAGTTCGACAGTGATCCACTGCTGAAGGTGCCCTACGTGGAGCTGAAGATCGATGCAGAGCTGCCGCTGGAATGCCAGCGCAGCCTACAGCGGTTCCTGTTCCCGGTGAACATCGTGCAGCGGCTGGGGCTGATCAGGGACGAGGCTGGCGAGGCGGGACTACCACCGGAGTTCGAAGCGCTGCTGGTGCCGGAAGACGGCATGCTGCGGCCGCTGGACATGGTGGAGGACGAATTGGTGCTGGCGATCCCCGCCGTGCCGATGGATCCGACCGGCGAGGCAGTGGAGCGCGACTGGCCGGCACCGGAAGAAGAATTGGCGAAAGCCAGCCCGTTCGCGGCGCTGGCTTCACTGAAAAAAAACTGACCGCTCGCGGTTGGCATCATCGACAAGTCACCAGAACAAGTTTGGAGCAATCCCATGGCAGTCCAGAAATCCCGCGTCACCCCGTCCCGTCGTGGCCAGCGTCGTTCGCACGACAGCCTGGACGCCAAGCAACTGGCCACCGATCCGACCACCGGTGAAACTCACCTGCGCCACCACGTCACCGCCGACGGGTACTACCGCGGCAAGAAGGTCATCGCGACCAAGGCCGATGTCGTCGTCGAGGAAGATTGATCCCGTCGCGCATCTGCGCGTTGCGCAGCACGGTCCAATGATCCACGCGGATCACTCCGGGCCCCTGGCGGGCCAGTCAGGGGAGCAGTCATGAGCGAACGGAATTCCAGCGGCCCAGTCCGCGACGGGCAGGTGTTCTCCCGGATTGCCGGCACCGGCAGCTTCCTGCCGGAAAACGTCGTCACCAACGATGATCTCGCGCAGCGGGTCGACACCAGCGACGAGTGGATCCGCAGCCGCACCGGCATCGGCCAGCGCCATGTCGCCGCCGAAGGCCAGACCACCGGCGACCTCGGATACGAGGCAGCCCTGCGTGCGATGGCCGCCGCCGGCGTCAGCGCCGACGAACTGGACATGATCGTCGTGGGCACCACCACGCCCGACCTCATATTTCCCTCCACCGCCTGCCTGATCCAGGCGCGGCTGGGCGCCGCCGGCTGCGCGGCGTTCGACGTCAACGCGGCCTGCTCCGGGTTCATCTATGCCTTGAGCGTGGCAGACAAGTTCATCCGCTGCGGCGACGCGCGCACGGTGCTCGTGGTCGGCGCAGAGACCCTGAGCCGCATCCTGGACTGGTCCGACCGCACCACATCCGTGCTGTTCGGCGATGGCGCCGGCGCGGTCGTGCTCAAGGCCGATTCCGGGACCGGCATCCTCAGCACGCACCTGCATGCCGATGGCAGCAAGAAGGAACTGCTCTGGAGCCCGGTTGGCGTGTCCACGGGTTTTGACAAGGACAAGCCCAACGGCGGCGCCTTGATCCAAATGAAGGGCAACGACGTCTTCAAATACGCGGTGAAGGCGCTCGACAGCGTGGTGGATGAAACGCTGGAGGCGCATGGTCTCACCCAGCACGACGTCGACTGGCTGATCCCGCACCAGGCCAACCTGAGGATCATCGAGGCCACCGCCAAGCGCCTCGAAATGCCCATGGACCGCGTGGTGGTGACCGTCGATCGACATGGCAACACGTCCGCCGCATCGGTGCCGATGGCGCTGGACGAGGCGGTGCGCTCGGGCCGCGTGCAGCGTGGCCAACTCCTGCTGCTGGAAGCCTTCGGTGGCGGCTTCACCTGGGGCTCGGCGCTGATTCGCTACTGATCTGCATACGCCCTGGTACAGACGTATCGAAGGGTTCACGCTTATCATCTCCGCTGCTTTTTCTGCCGGAAGATCGCGTGACTTCAGCCGACTCGACATCAGCCGACTCGACATCAGCCGACTCGACATCAGCCGACCCGACATCGACGCAGCTCGCCTTCGTGTTCCCGGGGCAGGGTTCCCAGTCGCTGGGGATGCTGTCGGAACTGGCGCAGTCCCAGCCTGAAGTCCGCGCCGCTTTCTCGGAAGCATCCGCAGGCGCCGGCGTCGACCTGTGGACGATTTCGCAGGACGGACCGGACAACGTGCTCAACCAGACCGAGTTCACCCAGCCGGCCTTGCTGGCCGCCGGAGTGGCGGTCTGGCGCGTGTGGCAGGCGCGCTCCGGTGCGCAGCCGAGCGTGCTGGCCGGCCACAGCCTGGGTGAGTACACGGCGCTGGTGGCTGCTGGCGCTCTCTCCCTGCACGACGGGGCACGCCTGGTCCGCCTTCGCGGCCAGTTGATGCAGCAGGCCGCACCGGCCGGCTTCGGCGCGATGGCGGCGGTCATTGGGGCCGAAGACGAGTTGATTGCGGAGGTGTGCGCGCAGGCATCGGTCGACGGCGTCGTGGTCCCGGCCAATTTCAATTCGCCCGGGCAGACCGTCATTGGCGGCAACACGCAGGCCGTCGATCGCGCGATCACATTGCTTAGCGAACGCGGCGTGCGCAAGGTGGTCAAGCTAGCCGTCAGCGTGCCCTCGCACACGCCATTGATGCGCGAGGCCGCCCAGCGGCTGGCCGAAGCGATGGAGGATATGGCCTGGAGCAGCACGGCGCTTCCGGTGGTGCAGAACGTGGATGCGCGGGTGCAGGACGATCTGGCTTCGGTGCGTGACGGCCTGGTGCGCCAGCTGTACCTGCCGGTGCGCTGGACACAGTGCGTGCAGGCGCTGGCGTTGCGTGGCGTGGTCCGGGTGGCCGAATGCGGCCCCGGCAGGGTGCTTTCGGGCCTGGTGAAGCGAATCGACAAATCCATCGAGGTGCGTTCGCTGGGTGCTCCCGATGATCTCGATCTGGCCCTGGAACAATGGAGCAAGGCATGAACGTGGAACGGTTCCTGGAAGGTGAAATCGCGCTGGTCACCGGCGCAAGTCGCGGCATCGGCGCCGCCATCGCCGACGAGCTGGCGGCGCGAGGCGCGACCGTCATCGGCACGGCCACCACCGAAGGCGGCGCGCAGGCGATCAGCGACCGGTTGGCCTCGATGGGTGGGCAGGGCCGTGCGCTTGACGTCACCGATGCTGCTGCGGTCGACAAGCTGATCGAGGAGGCGGGCAAGGAATTCGGGACGATCTCGATCCTGGTCAACAACGCGGGCATCACCCGCGACAGCCTGCTGATGCGCATGAAGGAAGAGGACTGGCAGGCGATCATGGACACCAACCTCACCAGCGTGTTCCGCACCAGCAAGGCGGTCATGCGCGGGATGATGAAGGCGCGCAAGGGGCGCATCATCAACATCGCCTCGGTGGTGGGCGTGACCGGCAATGCCGGGCAGGCCAACTACGCCGCGGCCAAGGCCGGGATCATCGCCTTCTCCAAGTCGCTGGCCAAGGAAATCGGCAGTCGTGGCGTCACCGTCAACGTGGTGGCCCCCGGGTTCATCGACACCGACATGACCCGCTCGCTTCCCGAAGACGCCAAGGCGGCGCTGGTGGCCCAGATCGCGCTTGGCAGGCTCGGCGAGCCGAGTGACATTGCCCGGGCGGTGGCATTCCTGGCTGGACCTGCCGGCAGCTACATCACCGGCGAGACCCTGCACGTCAACGGCGGCATGTACATGGCGTGATCAAGGGGTGCCAAGCTCCCTGATCACACTGATTTCGACCAGAACTGCCCGTGCCCGTCGCTTTCCACTAAACTACCCCCCGTTCACTCAACTCCGTCTGGAGCCAAATCCAATGAGCAGCATCGAAGAACGCGTCAAGAAGATCGTCGTCGAACAACTTGGCGTCAAAGAAGAAGAAGTCACCACCAGTGCATCGTTCGTCGATGACCTCGGCGCCGATTCGCTGGATACCGTCGAACTGGTCATGGCGCTGGAAGAAGAGTTCGAGTGCGAAATCCCGGACGAAGACGCGGAAAAGATCACCTCCGTGCAGCAGGCCATCGATTACGTGAAGGCCCACGTCAAGGCCTGAGCCTGGGCTGTCGCCGGATGATGCAGGGGCCGCGCATGCGGCCCCGTGCATTTGTGGCCAGAGCACAGTGCGCCTGCGTAGGGTCCAACAGAAGAATTGCCAGGAGTCAGAGATGAACCAGCGTCGCGTCGTCGTTACCGGAATGGGCATGGTGTCGCCGCTGGGCAACGATCTGGAAAGCAGTTGGGACTCGATCGTCAACGGACGCTCGGGGCTGGGGCCGATCACGCTGTTCGATGCCTCGGCATTCAGCACGCGCATCGCCGGCGAGATCCGCGGCTTCGATCCGACCGCCTTCATCGCGGCAAAGGACGTCAAGAAGATGGATGCTTTCATCCATTACGGCATCGCGGCCTCGCTGATGGCGATGGAGGATTCGGGCCTGGAAGTGACCGAGCAGAACGCCGAGCGCATCGGAGCGATCATTGGCGCCGGAATCGGCGGCATCCTGGGCATCGAGGAGCAGACCGCGAAATACCTCGAAGGTGGCCCGCGCAAGATTTCGCCGTTCTACATCCCCGCGACCATCATCAACATGCTGCCTGGGCACCTGAGCATCATGAAAGGCATCAAGGGCCCGAATTTCTCGGCGGTATCCGCCTGCGCCACCTCCAACCATTCGATCGGCATGGCCATGCGCATGATCCAGTACGGCGATGCCGACGTCATGATCGCCGGCGGGGCCGAGCGCGGTTCCTCGCCGACCTCGGTTGGCGGGTTCTGCTCGATGAAGGCCATGTCCACGCGCAACGACGATCCGCAGGGCGCCTCGCGGCCCTGGGACAAGGAGCGCGACGGCTTCGTGCTGGGCGACGGCGCCGGCATCCTGGTGATCGAGGAGTACGAACACGCCAAGGCCCGCGGCGCGCGCATCTACTGCGAGCTTGCCGGCTTCGGCGCCAGTTCCGATGCGTACCACATGACCGCGCCAAGTGAGAACGGCGAAGGGCCGGCACGCTGCATGAGGTCTGCGCTGAAGGATGCGGGGCTCAACCCCGACCAGGTCGACTACCTCAATGCGCACGGTACTTCGACGCCGCTGGGCGACCTGGCCGAGACCCTGGCGATGAAGCGCGCGCTGGGCGATCACGCCTACAAGACCATGGTCAGTTCGACCAAGTCCATGACCGGGCACCTGCTCGGCGCGGCAGGCGGCGTGGAAGCCATCTTCTCGGTGCTCGCGCTCGATCGCGGCATCATCCCGCCGACCATCAACCTGCACGAGCCGGGCGAGGGCTGCGACCTGGACTATGTCCCGAACGTGGCGCGCGAGAAGAAGATCGACGTGGCGATGTCGAATGGTTTTGGCTTCGGCGGTACCAACGGCACCCTCGTTTTCAAGCGCATCTGAACGGTCTTCTCCACAGTTTCGGAGGAAGAAGCGTGCAGGCGCGTGCCCCCGAGCCGATGCATTGATACTTTCCTGCCCGTTGCCTTTCGACACCGACCTGCTGGGACTGCATCGGCATGCGCCGGCGCGGTACCCGCTGCTGCTGGAGTCGGTTGCATCGGGCACGGCGCAGGGCCGCTGGGACATGCTGCTTGCCGCTTCCGGGGAAGGCCTGCAGCTGGGCGCGGACGGTGCTACCTCGACCCTGGTGGGCGTACCTGTGGCCGGCAGCTTCCTGCAGGCGCTGGATGCGCAGTGGCTCGAACGCCGGGTTCCGCGGGACGAGCCGCGATGGCCGTTTCGTGGTGGCTGGGCGCTGCTGCTCAACTATGAACTTGCCGCACAGGTCGAGCCGGTGCTGAATCTTGCAAAGGGGCCTGCGCAACGGCCGGTCGCCGTGGCGGTGCGCTGTCCCGCTGCCGTCCTGCGCGACCGCGTGACCGGGGAATGCGTGGCGCTGGCCGAAGCCGGACACGAGTCGATCCTCGAAACCATCGCCAGGGATGCCCACGATTCCGCCGTCGAAGCCACTGCGCCGGCGCAGTGGCAAGGGCCGAAGGCGATCGATGAGGAAGATCCGTCGCGGTTCCTGCAAGGCGTCGGGCGGGTCCTCGAGTATCTCGCCGCCGGCGACGTGTTCCAGGTCAACCTGTCGCGTGCGTGGTGCGCCCGTTTCGAGCGCCCGCTGCAGGCGGCGGACCTGTACGCGCGGCTGCGGGTGGCCAACCCGGCACCGTTTGCCGGGCTGTTCGCAGGCGATGGCTGGGCCGTGGCCAGCGCCTCTCCCGAGCGCCTGGTGTCGGTGCGCGGCGACGTGGTCGAGACCCGACCCATCGCCGGGACGCGCCCGCGCACCCATGGCGACGACGATGCGCAGCAGGTGCGCGAACTGGCGGCGCACCCGAAGGAGCGGGCCGAGCACGTGATGTTGATCGACCTGGAGCGCAACGACCTGGGCCGCGTGTGCGAGGCCGGAAGCGTGCAGGTGGACGAACTGATGAGCGTGGAGACCTACGCGCACGTTCACCACATCGTGAGCAACGTGCGCGGTCGCCTGCGCCGCAACGCCACCCCGGGAGACGTGATTGCCGCGACCTTCCCGGGCGGCACCATCACCGGCTGTCCAAAGGTCCGCTGCATGCAGATCATCGCCGAACTCGAAGGCCGCCCACGCGGTGCCTACACGGGCGCGTTCGGCTGGCTCAACCGCGACGGCGACCTCGACCTGAATATCCTGATCCGCAGCGCCGAGGTGGTGGCCACCGACGCCGGGGCGGAGGTTCGATTCCGCACCGGCGCCGGGATCGTCGCTGACTCCGATCCCGTGCGTGAGCTCGAGGAAACACGTGCGAAGGCGCGGGGCATGCTCGCAGCGCTGCGCGATTGATGGGCGCGCGCACTCACATGGGTGTGACGGCAAGGGCGGCGGTCGCGGCCGGGATCGCCTGCTTGCCTGCAAGGTATCCTAGGCAACCAACCCCGCAGAGCATCGCCTTCCAGTGAAAAGTAGCAAGCGCGGCTGTCGCGTCGTCGTTGTCGGCCTCATCGTGACCGCCATGGTGGCCGCTGCGGTGGCCGCGTGGACGTGGAAAGGCTATCTCGACTTCGCTGATCAGCCCATCGCGGGGCTCGAGGCTGGCGGCACGCTGCAGGTGGCGCAAGGGGACTCGTTCGCTTCGGTGCTGCGCAAGCTGCGGGAAGCCGGGGTCGATGAAGGCCATGACCTGCAGTGGCGCCTGCTGGCGCGGCGGCTGGGCGCGGCGGGCAGCTTGAAGGTGGGCCAGTACGCGCTGGAACCGGAGATCACCCCGCGCGATCTACTGGTGATGATGCGCGAAGGCAAAGTCATCAGCTACCGCTTCACCATCGTTGAAGGCTGGAATATCCGCCAGCTGCGCACTGCGCTGGCCGCCGCGACGCCGCTGGCGCAGGAGACTGGCGACGTTGACGACTCCGGGCTGATGCAACGGCTGGGTCATCCGGACCAGCATCCGGAAGGACGATTCCTCCCGGAGACCTACGTCTATTCGAGCGGCGACAGCGACCTGGACCTGCTGGCGCGCGCGTACCAGGCCATGGAGTCGGCGCTGGCCGATGCCTGGGAAGCGCGCAACCCTGACGTTCCGCTGCAGACGCCGGAGGAGGCGCTGATTCTGGCTTCGATCATCGAGAAGGAAACCGGCGTCGCATCGGAGCGGCCGCAGATCGCCGGGGTTTTTGCGCGGCGCCTGAAGCTGGGCATGCGCCTGCAGACCGATCCCACCGTGATCTACGGCATCGGCAGCGCCTACGACGGCAACATCCGCCGCCGCGACCTGGTGACCGACACCCCGTACAACACCTACACCCGTGCCGGACTGACGCCCACCCCGATTGCCATGCCTGGCGTGGATGCGCTGCGCGCCGCGGTGAACCCGGCGCCGGGCGACGCGCTGTATTTCGTGGCCGTCGGCGACGGCAGCGGCCGGCATGCGTTTTCGGCCACGCTGGCCGAACACAATGCGGCCGTGGCCCGCTACCTGCGCCAGCTTCGCCAGTCGAGAGTGCTGGAAGAGAGGAGCCCCCGATGACCCAGTCCGTGCTCCAGCACCCTCGGCTGATCAGTCTGGAAGGCGGCGAAGGCGCCGGCAAGAGCAGCGCGCTGTCCGCGATCCGCGAGCTGCTCCAGGGCCGTGGCCGTGAGGTCCTGCTGACGCGCGAGCCGGGAGGCACGCCGCTGGCCGAACGCATTCGAGACCTGCTGCTGAGTCCGCGCGAAGAGCCGCTTGCGCCGGAAACCGAGCTCCTGCTGATGTTCGCCTCGCGTGCGCAGCACGTGCGCGAGGTGGTGCGCCCGGCGCTACAGCGTGGCGCTTACGTCGTCAGCGACCGCTTCACCGACTCCAGTTACGCCTACCAGGCCGACGGGCGTGGGCTGGAACATGCCCTGGTGGAATCGCTCGAGCGGTCGGTCGTCGGACTCAAGCCGGGCCTGACCCTGCTGCTCGACCTGGACGTCCGCGTGGGGCGCGCGCGCACCACCGGTCGCGACCTGTGGCCCGACCGCATCGAGAGCGAGCAGGACGACTTCTTCGAGCGCGTGCGCGAGGGCTTCCGCAGGCGCGCCCTGGCCGAGCCGCAGCGGTTCCGCGTGATCGATGCCAGCCTGTCGCCGGAAGAGGTCGCCCGATCGGTGACTGCAGCGGTGAGCCACTGGCTGGAGCAGGCGCAGTGACGGCCGCGTTCGCCCCCTGGCAGCAACGGGCTTTCGACCACGCGGTGTCGACGCTGGAAGCCGGCCGCCTCGCCCACGGCCTGCTGATATGCGGGCCTGCGGGTCTGGGAAAAGACGCCGTGGCCGAGCGCCTCGCGCACCACGTGCTGTGCGGTGGCGATCCGGATCCTTCGAGCCGCAACGCGCAGCTGATCGCGGCCGGCACGCATCCGGACCTGTCGCTGGTGTCTTTCATCTTCAACAAGGAAGGGACACGGCTGCGCACGGAGATCATCATCGAGCAGATCCGCGCGCTGTCGCAGAAATTTTCGATGACGCCGCAGTACGGCGTGGCGCAAGTGGCGATCATCAGCCCCGCCGACGCGGTCAACCGCGCCGCCTGCAATGCACTGCTGAAGACACTCGAGGAACCGGCCTCCGGCCGTTTCCTGTGGCTGGTGAGCGACCAGCCTTCGCGCCTTCCGGCCACCATCCGCAGTCGTTGCCAGAGGCTGGAGTTTCGATTGCCGCCCTTCGACGAGTCCCTGGGCTGGCTGGCCCAGCAGGGTCATTCGCCCGCGGCTTCGGCCGAGGCGCTGGCAGCTTCGCGCGGACACCCGGGGTTGGCCGATGAATGGCTACGTGAAGGTGGCATGAGCTTGCGCAAGAGCGTGGCGCTCGACCTGGAGAAGCTTCGGCGAGGCGAACTGGGCGTGGTGGACACGGCGCAGAAATGGGCGGCCGACGAGCATGCCGACCTGCGGCTTCGTCACGCGGCCGACCTGGCGCTGGTGCAGGCCAGTGCGTACGGCTTGACCGATCACACGCGATTGAACAAGCTGGCAGCCTGGTTCGATGCTGCCAATCGCACCCGGGACCTGCTCCGCACCACGGTGCGCGGCGACCTGGCGATGGCAGACCTACTCTTGGCCTGGCGCGAGGGAACTCATGCGCAGGCCGGTAACGGAGAGGTTGGATGAATGCAGTGGCAGGTGGCGGTCGGCAGGGCATTCTTTCCCTGGCGGTCAAGGACAAGGCGGCGCTGTACAACGCTTACATCCCGTACGTGAAGAATGGCGGCATCTTCGTACCCACTCCCAAGCGTTATTTTCTGGGTGACGAAGTCTTCCTGCTGTTGACGCTGCCCGACTCCAGTGAACGACTCCCGGTGGCCGGCAAGGTCATCTGGGTCACTCCCGTGGGCGCGCAGGGCGCCCGAGTGGCGGGCATAGGCGTGCAGTTCGCCGACACCGGCGAAGGCGAAGCAGTGAAGAACAGGATCGAAACCCTGCTGGCCGGCACGCTCGGCGCGGACAAGCCCACCCACACCATGTGACGAGCCGGCCGTTGCCTCGCCACCGGCCATTCGATCACTTGACACCTGATGGCTGCCGGCTCGGGGACAGGATCCAGCGGCGGCGTTGCGCGCAACTGCCGTAAACCTCGATATCACGCAGCACTGCCCTGCAGGAGCGGGGAGCGTGATTATGCCCGCGGGCTCCTGCCGAGCTGAGGCCGCGCGCAAAGAGCCGCCCCCTCCCGCGCTGTCGGGCATCTACCCGCACTAGCCGGAGAAGGGTTCTTCGCCTCGGAGTGCGTTGGCCAAGCCCGCAGAATCGCGGACGTGGTCCGATCAGGCGGCGGGCTCGCGCAGGACCGGTGAATCCCATCCTTGGCGCGGCGCGAAGCGGTTGCCGTAGCGCCCCTGCAGCGCGCGCAGCTTCTCCAACAGCGCATCGGCACCCGTGGCCTTGATGTATTGGATGGGACCGCCGCGGAAGGGAGCGAAGCCGGTACCGAAGATCACGCCCGCGTCGAGCAGGTCGCCATCCGCCACGACCTCGTCGTGCAGGCAGGCCACCGCCTCGTTGAGCAGTGGCAGGATCAACCGGTCCTCCAGGTCCGCAGGCGCCTGATAGTCCTTGGGGACCTCGGGCTTGACTGGCTTGCCGTCCCCCCACTTGTACAGACCCTGTCCATCCTTCTTGCCACGCTTGCCCTGCTCGGGCGGGGTATCCAGCGCAGCCGGGATCGGCAAGCCCAGAAAAGGGGCCAGTTCCTTGCCGACTCCGGAAGCCACGTCCAGGCCAACGGTATCGATGAGCTCGATCGGTCCCATGGGCATGCCGAACTTCACCGCGGCCTTGTCGATCACCGCACCGGGAATGCCTTCGGACCACGCCGTGACGGCCTCGAGCATGTACGGGAACAGCACCCGGTTGACCAGGAAGCCGGGCGTTCCCGCCACCGGCACCGGCAGCTTGTCCAGCGCCTTGCAGAACGCAGCCAGGCGTTTCTCGGTCGCTGCGTCCATGCCGTCGTGGTGGATGATCTCCACCAGCGGCATCAGCGCGACCGGATTGAAGTAGTGCAGGCCGGCGAACTGCGCCGGGCGTTGGATGTGCCCGCGCAGTTCGGTCAGCGGGATCGACGAGGTGTTGGTGGTCAGGAGCGCGTCCGGCTTCATGCGTGGCTCCAGGGTCTGGTACAGCTCGCGCTTGGCCTCCGGATTCTCGATGATGGCCTCGATCACCAGGTCGGCGTCCGCCACGCCGCTACCCTCCAGGTCCGACTTGAGCCGTGCCGCCACCGCCGGTCGCCTGGACTCGTCCTTGACCCGCTTCGAAAACAGCGCCTGCGCGCGCTCGATGGCCGGATCGATGAAACGCTGCTCGCGATCCTGCAGCGTGACCTCGAAACCCTTGTAGGCCGACCATGCTGCAATGTCGCCCCCCATCACGCCGGCGCCGACCACGTGCACGCGGGTGATCCCGTGATCCTTGCCGCCGAGCGCCTTCAGGCGCTCGGTCAGGAAGAAGATGCGAATCAGGTTGCGCGCGGTCGGGGTGCTTGCCAGCTTGACCACGGCGCGACGCTCCGCATCCAGCCGCGACTCGATGCCGCTGCCGCCGCTGCGCTGCCACATGTCGATCAGGGCGTAGGGCGCGGGGTAATGCTCCTTGCGCGCCTTGCGCGAGACCTGCTTGGCCATCTGCGGCGCCAACACCTGGCGTGCCGGCCACGTGTTGCTGAGCCAGCCCAGCGAGCGCTGCCGGAAGGAGCGCTGCGTTCCTTTCTGCGCGAGCGCAGCCGCCGCATCCAGAAGCAGTGCAGGCTCCACCACCCTGTCCACAAGGCCCATTGCCTTCGCCGCCGAAGCGGAGATGGTTTTTCCGGTGAGCATCAGGTCCATGGCAGCCGGCGCGCCAATCAGATGAGGCAAGCGGGCGGTGCCACCCCAGCCCGGGAAGATGCCGAGCTTCACTTCGGGCAAGCCGAGGCGGGTCGAACCGTCGTTGGATGCCACGCGGTAGCGGCAGGCCAAGGCGATCTCCGTGCCACCGCCCATGCAGTGGCCATGGATCGCCGCGACGGTGGGGCACGGCAGCTCGGCCAGCTTCTGGAACACCTGCTGGCCGCGCCGGATCGCATCGTTCACCGTGCCTTTGCGGTCGAACGCCTGGAATTCCTTGAGGTCGGCACCGACAATGAATCCCGCGCTTTTCGCCGAACGAATGACCACGCCCTTGGGCGGATCGATATGGATGCGTTCCACCAGGTCACCCAACTCGATCAAGACATCCTGCGACAGCGCGTTGACCGATGCCTCCTGGCGGTCAAGGCTGAGCACCACGATTCCGTCGGCGCGCAGCTCCGTCTGCCAGTGACTGAATCGAAGTCCATCGAAGCTTGCCGCCATGACCTGACCATCCGTTTGCGTATGGAATAGGTGACTATCATCCCGAGGTTGTTTAACCCACGTCAAATCCCCACTGAGGAAGTGGCGGCTTTTTGAAAGTCGCTGCGGCTCAGATGGAGCGCAATACGGTCAAGTGAAGGCGCCTGGCGCTTGCACTGGAACTTTCCTCCGCAGTTGCGGTCACAGGGCTCGGCCAGCCGCCGAGACGACAGGAGTGCGGCCCGGCATGGCCGATGTTGACGAGAAAACAGGGACGCCGCAGGAACTGGACCTCGAGCTGGTCAAGCGGGTGCAGGCCGGCGACAGCGCGGCGTTCGATCTTCTGGTGCGCAAGTACCAGCACCGGATCATCGCGTTGATCGGCCGCTACATCCACGACTGGAGCGAATGCCAGGACGTGGCCCAGGACACCTTCATGCGCGCGTATCGCGCGCTCGGGAACTTCAGAGGCGATGCGCAGTTCTACACATGGTTACACCGGATAGCAGTGAATACAGCCAAAAACCACCTGGTCGCCAGCAACCGGCGGCCGCCCAACGCGGACGTCGATGCTGCCGACGCCGAGCAGTTCGACAGTGGCGCGCGCCTGCGTGACACCGACACGCCGGAGCGCGAACTCATGCGCCAGGAAATGGAGCGCACGGTCATGAAGGCGGTGGAGGGACTTCCAGAGGAGCTGCGCGCCGCGATCAGCATGCGCGAGGTCGATGGCATGAGCTATGAGGAAATCGCCCTGAAGATGGATTGCCCCATCGGCACCGTGCGCTCACGCATCTTTCGAGCGCGCGGAGCCATCGACGAGTTGCTACGCCCCTTGATCGACACCCCCAGCGCCACCCGCGAGCGTCAACGGCCATGAGCACTGAAAAAATCGACCTCCATTACCACCAGCAGCTTTCGGCGCTGGTCGACGGCGAACTTGCGCCCGACCAGGCGCGTTTCCTGTTGCGCCGGCTGCAGCACGATGATGAGCTTGCCGGGTGCGTCGGCCGCTGGCAGATGCTGGGCGATGTCTTGCGCGGCGACGCGATCGCCCCTGCGCCGGAAGGTTTTTCGGCGCGCGTGGCCGTAGCGGTCGCTGCACAGGCGCAGGTCACTGGCCTGCCTCGGAAAGCAGGGTATCGCCGCAGGGCGATGTGGGGCGGTGGAGCGATTGCGGCTTCGGTGGCAGCGGTCGCGTTTTTCATCGCGGTGCCGCAGGTGCCCGATGAGAGCGATTACGTGCCGTCGCCAGTGGTTGCCACACAACCCGCCGTTCCCGAACCGGTATCGCCGCGCACTGCGAATGCGCCGGCGACCGGCGCCTCGGCTGCCGAGACGACAGCGGCAACCACCGCCGCGCCGCCGCCGCCAGGCAACCTGGCGCGCCGCAGTGCGACGCGGACCCGGCAGGCGGCGCGACCGGCTGCCATAGCCGCGAAGGCTCCAGAACGCGCGGTGGCGAATGCGCCGCTTCCGGTGATCCACTCCATCGAAGTGGCCCCGCCAGGGACCGGTGTCAGCAATCCCTTCGCCAACGTGCGCCTGGATCCACCTGCTGCACGTCCGTGGCCGCGCACGATGCTGCCGCAGTATTCCAGCGGCGCCTTCAGCGCGGCCTACCCGGTTGACCGCGCTGCGCTCGAGTTCTATCCGTTCGATCCGAAGCTGCCGGCGGCTTTGCCCCTCGCGCCGCCCGTCTCCGTGCCCGGTGACGATCAATGACTCGTGCCTTGCGCAAAAAGCACACAGCCAACTCCTCAACATCCAGAGGCATCCACGCATGAACCCTCGTCATCGCAATGGCCTGCTGGGCCTTCTGGTCCTGACCTTGCCCCTGGCCGCCTGTGCGCAACAGCCGAGTGGCGCGGCAGCCTCGGACGGGGCCGTGCCGTCTCTGGCGCAGAGCAGTGCGCCGCAGATCGTCACCGGCCTTCCCGACTTCACCCGACTGGTGGAGCAGGTCGGTCCAGGCGTGGTTAACATCGAAGCCATCAGCAGCGGGCGCCGGGCCGTAGAGCGGCCGCAGCAGGGTTCCGGTGCCGACGAGATCCCGGAGATCCTCCGCCGCTTCCTGGGGCCCGACTTCCAGATGCCGCCAGGCCAGCAGATGCCGCCAGGCCAGCAGGGTCCGGGTGGGCCGCGGCCGCGAGGACCAGGTGCGTCGCAAGGCACCGGTTTCATCATTTCGCCCGATGGTTACGTGCTGACCAACCACCACGTGGTGGTTGGTGCCGACAAAGTCACCGTGCGCCTGTCGGACCGCCGCGAGCTGACCGCCGAAGTCGTTGGAAGCGACCAGCAGTACGACGTGGCGCTGCTGAAGATCGACGCCAAGGACCTGCCTTCGATCCGCCTCGGCAACTCGTCGGACCTGAGGGCGGGACAGTGGGTCGTGGCCATCGGCTCGCCGTTCGGGTTCGAGAACTCGGTCACCGCCGGCATCGTGAGCGCCACCGGTCGGGCCAATCAGTTCGCCGACCAGCGCTACGTGCCTTTCATCCAGACTGACGTCGCCATCAACCAGGGCAACTCGGGTGGTCCTCTGCTCAACACCAGCGGCGAAGTGGTCGGCATCAACTCGCAGATTTTCTCTGCGTCGGGCGGGTACATGGGGATCAGTTTTGCAATCCCGATCGACCTGGCGATGAGCGCCGTTGAGCAGTTGAAGGCGACGGGCAAGGTGAGTCGTGGCCAGCTCGGCGTGCAGGTGCGCGGGCTGTCCGCGCAGGATGCGAAAGGCCTGGGATTGCCGGATACCCGGGGCGCACTGGTCAACGACGTGGTTCCAGGCAGTGCGGCCGAAAAGGCCGGACTGGAACCGGGCGACGTGATCCGGTCGATCAACGACGTGGACATCAACGAGTCCAGCGACCTGCCGCCGCTCATAGGCGCGATGCCGCCTGGCGCGCGGGTCAAGGTGGGCTACATCCGCGAGGGAAGGGAGCGCGAAGCCAGCGTCACCCTGACCGCCCTGCAGGAGGAATTCGCTGCGGTTCCGGGCCGGCCATCGACCGGTACGCCCCAGGCACCGACGGCGCCGCTGGTCTCCAGGCTGCTCGGGATCGCGGTGGCCGAGCTCGACGCCGCCACCCGTCGCCAACTCGGCCTGCAGGCCGATGAAGGCGTGCTGATCGCGCGCGCTGACGGAGCCAGCGCACGCGAGGCGATGCTGCAGGAAGGTCTGGTCATTCTCCAGGTCGGCCGCACCCGTGTGGGGAGCGTCGCCGGGTTCAACCAGGCGCTGCGCCCGGTCAAGGCCGGGGACGTGGTGATGCTGCTGGTCCGCAGCCCTCGCAGCGGAGCGACGCAATTCGTAGCGGTCACGGCCGGAGAGCCCGGATAAGCCCCGGCCTTGACGGCCTGCCGCGCCGCTGCAAGGTCGCGGTGGGTCGCGGGCATGCGATAATTGCGCGTTAATCCAGACCGAGGCCGCCAGGCCGGCCCCATGCAGCCCGAAGTTCCCGCGTCCATGCGGAATATCCGCAATTTCTCGATCATCGCCCACGTCGACCACGGAAAGTCGACCTTGGCCGATCGCATCATCCAGCTTTGCGGGGGCCTCGAGGCGCGCGAGATGGAGGCGCAGGTGCTCGATTCGAACCCGATCGAGCGCGAACGCGGCATCACCATCAAGGCCCAGTCGGTCTCCTTGCCGTATACGGCAAGGAACGGGACGACCTACCAGCTCAACTTCATCGACACGCCGGGCCACGTGGACTTCAGCTACGAGGTGTCGCGGTCGCTGGCCGCCTGCGAAGGCGCGCTGCTGGTGGTCGATGCGGCGCAGGGAGTAGAAGCCCAGTCGGTCGCCAACTGCTACACCGCGGTGGAGCAGGGCCTGGAAGTGGTGCCGGTGCTCAACAAGATCGATCTGCCGACGGCCGACATCGAGAAGGTCAAGGCCGAGATCGAAGCGGTCATCGGCATCGACGCCGAGGATGCCGTGGCCATCAGCGCCAAGACCGGCCTCAACGTGGTGGACGTGCTTGAAGCCATCGTCGAGCGCATCCCGCCGCCGCGACCGCGCGACACCGACAAGCTGCAGGCGCTGATCATCGATTCGTGGTTCGACAACTACCTCGGCGTGGTCTCGCTGGTGCGCGTGATGCAGGGCGAGATCGTGCCGGGTACCAAGATGCTGGTGATGTCCACCGGCCGCACGCACCTGGTGGACAAGGTTGGCGTGTTCACCCCCAAGCGCAAGGAACTCAAGAAGCTCGGCGCCGGAGAAGTGGGCTGGATCAACGCCTCGATCAAGGACGTGCACGGCGCGCCGGTCGGCGACACCCTGACCCTGGCCAGCGACCCCGCCGACAGGCCGCTGCCAGGCTTCCAGGAAATGCAGCCGCGCGTGTTCGCCGGCCTGTTCCCGGTCGACGCCGACGACTACCCGAGCCTGCGTGAGGCGCTGGAAAAGCTGCGGCTCAACGACGCAGCCTTGCGTTTCGAGCCGGAGAGCTCCGAGGCGATGGGCTTCGGCTTCCGCTGCGGCTTCCTCGGCATGCTGCACATGGAGATCGTGCAGGAGCGCCTGGAGCGCGAGTACGACCTCAACCTGATCAGCACCGCGCCCACCGTGGTGTACGAAGTGCTTAAGACCGACGGCACCATCCTCAGCCTGGACAATCCGTCCAAGCTGCCGCAGGCCAACCTGGTCGATGAAATCCGCGAACCCATCATCCGCGCCAATATCCTCACGCCGCCCGATTACGTGGGCAACGTCATCACCCTGTGCGAAGAGAAGCGCGGCAGTCAGATCAGTATCAGCTACCTGGGTTCGCAGGTGCAGATCAGCTATGAGCTGCCGATGGCCGAAGTGGTGCTGGATTTCTTCGACCGGTTGAAATCGGTCTCGCGTGGCTATGCGTCCCTGGACTACCACTTCCTGCGTTTCGAAGCCGGCCCGTTCGTGCGCATCGATACGCTGATCAACGGCGACAAGGTCGACGCGTTGTCGCTGATCGTGCACCGCCAGCACGCCGACCGCCGCGGGCGCGAACTGACCGAAAAGATGCGCGAACTGATCCCGCGGCAGATGTTCGACGTCGCCATCCAGGCCGCCGTTGGTGCCCAGGTGATCGCCCGCAGTACGGTCAAGGCGATGCGCAAGAACGTGCTGGCCAAGTGCTACGGCGGCGATATCAGCCGCAAGAAGAAGCTTCTTGAAAAGCAGAAGGCCGGCAAGAAGCGCATGAAGCAGGTCGGCAATGTGGAGATCCCGCAGGAGGCCTTCCTCGCCGTGCTGCAGATGGACAACAAGTGAAGCGGGGAACGGGCAACGGGGAGCGGGGAATGCACGCTGCGGGCGTGAACGCCTGGCTCTCCGTAATCCTTCATTTCCGCTGCCCTGTTCCCCGTTCCCGATTCTAGGAAAAAACATGGTCTGGTTTGAAACAATCCTGGTGGTGCTCACCCTGCTGACCGGCCTGATCTGGCTGGCGGACCGGCTGTTCTTCGCCAGGAAGCGCGCTGCTTCGGGCGGACTGCTGGAAGACGAGCCGGTGCTGGTCGACTATTCGCGTGCGTTCTTCCCGGTGCTGGCCATCGTGCTGGTGCTGCGCAGCTTCATCGCCGAGCCCTACAAGATTCCGTCTGCCTCGATGATGCCGAGTCTGTTGATCGGCGACTTCATCCTGGTCAACAAGTTCACCTACGGGCTGCGCCTGCCGATCACCAATGAAAAGTTCGTGTCGTTGGGCGAACCGGAGCGCGGCGACGTCGTCGTGTTCAAGCCGCCGCATGATCCGCAGAACAACTGGATCAAGCGCGTGATCGGACTGCCGGGCGACACGATCTCCTTCGCTGGCAACGCCGTGGCAATCAATGGCAAGCCGGCCGAATACGAAGAGCTGGGAACCTTCAGCGGCCGCGGCGTGCCCGGCGGCGGCGCCAGCCTGCTGGTCGAGCAGCTCCCGGGTCACGCACACGAGGTCCTTGAGGGTCTGGATGAGGTAGGGCAGGGGATATGGGAAGTGCCGCAGGGTCACTATTTCGTGATGGGCGACAATCGGGATAATAGCGAGGACGGTAGGCTTTGGCCGCAGACCAATTTCCTGCCCGAGGAAAACCTGCGGGGCAAGGCGTTCCTGGTGTGGCTCAATTGCGAGGGATGGTTCTGCAAGGGAAGTTTCGATCCATCCAGGGTCGGGATCCGGATTCAATAGTCCGAATTACCAGATCGGAGTGGGGATATGAATCTCAAGCTGCAATCGAACAAGTCGCAACAGGGCATGACCCTGATGAGCTTCGTGGTGGTCCTGGCTGTCGTAGGCTTCGGCGCGTACGTCGCGATGAAGCTGTTTCCGATGTACCAGGAATATTACTCGGTGCGCTCGGCCGCCAAGAGCCTGGCCGGTGAGCCGGGAGTAGCCAACATGGACCCCTCCAAGATCGAGGACCTGTTCTTCCGTCGCCTGTACATCAACTACTCTGAAAACGTGAAGCCGGAGAACGTCAAGATCGATCGCATCGAAGGCGGCTGGAACATGAAGGTCAACTACGAGGTGCGTCGCTCCCTGGTGGGCAACTTGGATGTCGTCGGAGTGTTTGACGTATCGCAGGACCTGACGCGGCAGGGTGAGACCGATTGAGCTGAACCCACGCGCAGGCGAGGTGGACGGCTACCGGTTCACCGATCAGGGCCTGCTCATTCAGGCCCTGACCCATCGCAGCGCGGGCGCGCCGCACAACGAGCGGCTGGAATTCCTCGGTGACGGCATCGTCAACCTGCTGGTGGCCGAGGTGCTCTACCAGCGGTGGCCCAAGGCCGATGAAGGCGCCCTGACGCGGGCCCGTGCAGAACTGGTGCGAGAAGCTTCGCTGGCCACCATTGCGAGGACGCTGGCGCTCGGCCCGCGGCTGATCATGGGACCAGGGGAAATGAAGTCCGGAGGCCACCGCCGCGATTCCATCCTCGCCGATGCGCTGGAGGCGGTGGTTGCGGCGATCCATCTGGACTGCGGTTTCGACGGCTGCCGGGCCGTGGTGCTGCCGTGGTTCGAGACGGCGCTGGCTGCACTGCCCGTCGGCAAGCCCGGCAAGGACCCCAAGACCCGCCTGCAGGAATGGCTGCAGGGCAGGCAGCGCCCGCTGCCCGCGTACGAACTGGTGCTGGAAAGCGGCGACGACCACGAAAAGTCGTTTCGCGTGTCCTGCACCATCGGCGAGCCACCGTTGGCTGCCGAGGGCGACGGCAGTTCGCGGCGAGCGGCCGAACAGGCGGCGGCCGCAGCGGTTCTCGAACATCTGGATGGTATGAAATGAACGAAAACTCTCCCGGTGGCAGCGGCCATCGCAGCGGCAGCATCGCCGTCATCGGCCGCCCCAACGTGGGCAAGTCGACCCTGGTCAACGCGCTGGTCGGGGCCAAGGTCAGCATCGTCTCGAACCGACCGCAAACCACGCGCCACCGGCTGCTGGGTATCGCAACGTTCCCGGAAGGCCAGATCGCGCTGGTGGATACTCCGGGCCTGCATCGTCAGCAGGGCAAGTTTTCGGCCTCGGCGATGAGCAGGGTGATGAACCGCACCGCGCGCGGCGCGCTGGAAGGCGTGGACGCAGGCCTGCTGGTGGTCGAAGCCGGGCGCTGGGACGACGAGGATTCCACCGCATACAAGGTCTTGCACGACACCTGCATCCCGGTCGTGCTGTGCGTCAACAAGATCGATCGGCTGCGCGACAAGGGCGAGCTGCTGCCGTACCTGGCCAAGGCCACGGACGGGCGCGAATTCGCTGCCGTGCATCCGATCTCGGCCCTCAAGCGCAACGGCCTGGACGTACTGGTGAAGGAGTTGCTGCAGTTGCTGCCAATCGCGCCGCCGATGTTCGGAGAGGATGAAATCACCGACCGCAGCGAGCGATTCCTCGCCGGTGAGCTGCTGCGCGAACAGCTCATGCGCCTGCTGGGCGCCGAGCTTCCGTACGCCACCACGGCCGAGATCGAACGCTTCGCCGAGGACGGCGCGCTGCTGCGCATCGGCGCGGTCATCTGGGTCGAGCGCGAAAGCCAGAAGGCCATCGTCATCGGCAAGGGCGGCGCTCGGCTGAAGGAGATCGGCAGCAAGTCTCGGATCCAGATGGAGCGCCTGTTCGGCCGCAAGGTCTTTCTGGAGACCTGGGTGCGCGTACGCGAGGGCTGGTCAGGCGACGAATCCGCGCTGAAGGCGTTCGGCTACGGCGACGGGTGAGGCTTGAGGGGCGGGAACGGGAACGGCGAACGGGGAATGAGGCGTTCTTTCCACGGACCGGCTGGCGCTCGATCTCGGCTTCGATCTCTTTGCTTCGCTGGTCACTTCGAATCACATGCCGCAAGGAAGTCATCATCTTGAAACCGTGCTGCATTCGCGCCGCCTGTCCCGCGTCGCCACTTCGTTCCCTGTTCCCAGTTCCCCGTTCCCCGCTCCCCGCCCCATGCGCATAACCGACGAGCGCGCCTTCGTTCTGCATGCGCGCGCCTGGCGCGAAACCAGTCTGCTGGTCGAGGTCCTGACCGAAAACCACGGTCGGATCGGCCTGGTCGCGCGTGGCGTCCAGGGCCCGAAGCGACAGGTGTTGCGTGCCGCGCTGCAGCCGCTGCAGCACATCCGTCTGGACGCGCTGCTGCGTGGTGAGCTCGCGACCCTGGTGGCGGCAGAAGCGCTGGATGCGGCGCCACGCCTACCGGGTGAGGCCGCGCTGGCCGCTTTCTACGTCAACGAGCTGGTGATGCGCCTAGCACCGCGCCAGGACCCACAGCCGGAGCTGTTCGCTGCCTATGCCCTGGTGCGCGGGCGGCTGGCGGCGTGCGATGCGCTGGCCTGGACCCTGCGCCGTTTCGAGCGCGACCTGCTGCAGGCGCTCGGTTCGGGCTTCGATCTGCAACACGACGGTGAGGGCGAAGCCGTCGACCCGGCAGCGCGCTACCTGCTGGACCCGGAGCAGGGGCCGCAGCGCCTGCTGAGCGACCGCGGCCGCGACCAGCGCAGCACCGCCGCCACCGGCAGCGCGCTGCTCGCCCTGGCGGCGGATCGACTGCCGGGCGCCGAAGACCTCGCCAGCCTGCGCCTGGTGCTGCGCAGCGTGATCAGCCATCACCTGGGCGGGCGCGGCCTGAAGTCGTGGGAGATGTTGGGCGAGCTGGGGCGCATGAAGCCGCCGGATCCTGCGCCGCCGTCAGGCGGCTGAGATCGTCTCCTGCAGTACTGTTTCAAAGGCTTTCGCCAACTCTGGATCCAGCAGACTGTCGCCCAGCGCCGCCGTTGCCACCTGCAACCGGCGGGCGCCCACGAAGCCGCTGCTCGCCTTGAGCTGGTGCAGCGGCTGCGCGGCGGCAGCGAGTTCCCTGCTGGCGATAGCCGCCATGATGGCCGCATGCTGGCGCACCACTTCGACCAGGAAGATCTGTCGAAGCGCTGACAGGTTCGAGTGACTGCCGTTGAGCGCGGCCAGTGCGGCGGCGTGGTCCCAAAGAGGGATGAGCGCTGCCGGCTCCGCAATCCGCAGCTGGGGCGCGCGCGCCGGCTGCCCAAGCCAGTGGCGCAACACAGCGCTGAGGCTGGCTGCCGTCAGCGGCTTGAGCAGCACGTCCACGAAGCCGTCGCAGAGCAGCCGTGCGCGTAGCTCGGGTGAATCGTCTGCGGTGTGCGCGATAGCAGGCACGCGCGTGCCGCGAAGCGGGCCGGCTGGAGTCTCGCCGACGTGTGGCTGGCGCGAGCGCAGCTGCGCAAGCAGCTCGCTGCCGGTGCCATCGGGCAGGTTGACATCCACCAGCCAGAGATCGTGGCCCGCACCGGCATCCACCGCCAGCGCCTCGGCGATCGACCCGGCGCCGTCGACCTGTGAGGGCAACGCCTCCAGCACCGCGCGCATGAACTGGCGGCTGGTGGGATCGTCCTCCACCAGGAGCAACCGCGGTTTCATTCCATGTTCGATCGACATCGCTATCCTGCCTTCCATGTGCCGACGCATCTTAACGCTGCTCCTGCTGCTATCGGCAACGCTGGCGGCGCCTGCGCAGGCGCGGGTCATGGACGCTCGGATCGACAGGATCACCACGGGCGTGGCCACGCTGCACGACGTGCGCATCCACCTGAAGTGGCCGGTCGGCGCCACCCATGGCGAGCTCCGCCTGGAGGCGCGCCGGGTGGTGGCACCGGACCTTGGCTATGCGTTCGACCGGGTGGCCTGGCGCTGCCGCCTGCAGCGCGAGTGGCACTGCGAGGGCCCGGTCGACAGCAACGGCCGCGGCACGCTGCAGCTGGCAGTGGACCTTTCCGATGCCAGTACCGACGTGGTCCTCTCCAGCGCCGCTGCCAGCGTTGCCCTGCAGCGCCGTGCCGCCATCCCTGACATGACCCGGCTGGATCTGACGCGTGTCCCGCTGCCGTGGGTGCAGGCGCTGCTGGCGCAGGCATGGCCGGAGGCGGTGCTCACCAAGGGCACGGTCACCGGGCCACTGCGAGTCGAGGTGCCCGACCGGGGCCCCCTGCATGTGCAAGGAGGTCTCAACGTGCGCGGCCTGGGACTGGATACGCCTGATGGCCGTGTTGCCGCCGAAGGCCTCGCCGCGCGGATCGACATCGACTACCTCAAGTTCGACGATCGAACCCTGGTCACGGTGCATGGCGAGATCGGCGAAGGGGAAGTCCTCTGGGGAAACGCCTACTTCGCCCTGGAGGGGCGGCCAGCCCTTGTCTCGCTGGCAGCAGTCCGGCAGGACGGCGACGGCTGGGCGGTGCCTGCCCTGGCCTGGGACGATGGAGAGGCGCTGAGAGTGAACGGAAGCCTGGGTTTCGGCAACGACCTGGAACTGGATCAGGCCGAGCTCGACATCGCCAGCACGCGTCTGGACCTGCTCGGGCCGCGCTATCTCTCGGGGTGGTTTGGCCAGTGGGGTCTGGCCGGGATGGAGCTGGGTGGCGAAGTGCAGGCGGATGTCGTGGTCGAAGCCGGTGGATTGGCGCGCGCCGACGCGACGTTGCGGAGCGTCTCGATGCAGGATGCCAAAGGCCGATTCGGGCTCAACGGAATCGCCGGAACGGCGACCTTCTCCGACGGTGCCGTCGAGCAAAGCGGCCTGCGCTGGGAGGGAGGGCAGATTGGCGAAGTCGGCTTCGGCAGCGCAGACCTGCCGCTGCGCAGTGGCGATGGGCTCATCGGTCTCCGCAAGCAGGTCCGCGTACCCGTTCTGGGCGGCGAACTGGCGCTGGAAGCCCTGGACGTGAGGCCGCCTGCCGGTGATCGCGGGTTGGAGATCGAGTTCGGCCTGGCCCTCGATTCGCTGGACGTGGCGCAACTGGCCGGCGCCATGGACTGGCCCGCGTTCAGCGGTCGCCTCGACGGCGGCGTGCCGAAAGCGCGTTATGCAAACGATCGGCTGACATTCGAAGGCACGCTGGCCGCCCAGACCTTTGGCGGGACCGTGGAGGTATCCGGGCTCACGATGGAGCGCCCGTTCGGTCCGGCGCCGACCCTGGAGGCCGACATCGTCTTCGACGACATGGACCTGCAGGCCCTCACCAGCGTGTTCGGTTTCGGCGAAATCACCGGTGCGCTGGACGGCAGCGTGCGCGGCCTGCGACTGGTCGACTGGTCGGCGCAAGCGTTCGACGCGCAGCTGCGTACCGACGATGCCTGGAAAGGCCGTCGTCGGATCAGCCAGCGCGCCGTGCAGGACCTGTCCAGCGTCGGCGGCGCCGGAGGCTTGGGCAACAGCCTGCAGGCGCAGGCGCTGAAGCTGTTCGACGACTTCGGCTACCGGCACATCGGCATCAGCTGCAGGCTCGCCAACGAGGTTTGCGTGATGGACGGGCTTGGTTCAGTGGGCGCGGGCTTTAGTATCGTGCAGGGCTCGGGGCTGCCACGCCTGAGCGTCGTCGGCTTCAACCGGCGGGTCGATTGGCCGGTCCTGGTGGACCGGCTGGTCGCGGTCACCCAGGGTGAGAGCACACCGATCATCGAATGATTTCCCAGGAGAAGCATATGTACCGTTGGATCGGTTCCACCTTCGCCGCCGCGCTGCTGTTGAGTGCCTGCGTCACTATCAATGTCTACTTCCCGGCCGCTGAAGCACAGGAGGCGGCGCGCGAGTTCGTGGAGAAGGTCATTGGCGAGGAGCCGGGCGCGACCCCGCCTGCCCCTGGTGGTGGCAGCGCATCCATCGCTCCCCAGCGCTCATTCGACTGGCTTGTCTTGGTGGGCATCGGCACGGCGCAGGCGCAGGAACGTGCCGACATCAGCCTCAGCAGCCCCGCGATCCAGTCGCTCCAGGACCGCATGGCCAAGCGCTTCCAGGCCCAGCTCCAGGCCGGCTTCGATGCGGGCGCGCTGGGCCTGACCCAGGACGGCATGGTCGAGTTGCGCGATCCTTCGAAGCTGTCGCTGAAGGACCGCGTGGCGACGACCCAGGCCGTGGCCGATGACAACCGCGACCGCAAGGCGGTGTACCGCGAGGTCGCGGTGGCCAACGGCCACCCGGAGTGGGAGTCTAAGATCCGCGAGACCTTTGCCGCGCAGTGGATCGCCAGCGCGCGCAGCGGCTGGTGGTACCAGGCGGCCGACGGCAGCTGGAAGCAGAAATAGCCTTCGAACAAGGCCGGACCGGCGCCTTGGCAGCCGGCCGGCCGCATCTGCGACAATGGCGCCCCGCAAATGACCGCAGCGCCGCACTTTGGCACGACACCGCCTTCCCCGCATCGACAAATCGCCGTTCGAAGCTGACATCGTCGACCACAGCCACGATGGCCGAGGTGTCGCCCGGCGCGAGGGCAAGACCGTGTTCGTCGCCGGCGCGCTCCCGGGCGAACGCGTCGTCGCCGAGCAGACCGCAAAGAACCGGCATTTCGACGAGGCGCGCACGCTGCAGGTGCTGCAGGCCTCCGAACATCGCGTGGAGCCTCGCTGCCCCCATTTCGGCACCTGTGGCGGCTGCGTGCTGCAACACCTCGCCGAAGACCAGCAGATCCTGCTCAAGCAGCGGGTGCTGCTGGAGAACCTGGAGCGTATCGGTCACGTCAGCGCAGCGACCGTGCTGCCGCCGCTGACCGGGTCCAGCTGGGGCTATCGCCGCAAGGGCCGTTTCTCGGTGCGACGCGTGGACAAGAAGGGCAAGACGCTGGTGGGGTTCCGCGAGACCGACCCACGCTTCGTGGCCGATTTGCACGAGTGCCACACCGTCATTCCGCACATCGGCTCGCGCGTGCAGGCGCTGTCGCAGCTCGTCGACAGCCTGGAGGCGAGGTCCGACATCCCGCAGATCGAGTTCATCGCCGGCGATGAGACGGTGGCGCTGGTGTTCCGCCACATGCAGCCGCTGGGCGAGGGTGATCGCGCCGCGCTGGTGGCCTTCGCAACCCAGCACGATTTCGCCATCTACCTGCAGTCCGGCGGCGTGGACACGGTGGTGCCGCTGTGGCCGCCGGAGCCGAAGCTGGCTTTCGCGCTGCCGCAGTGGAATGTCGAACTGCAGTTCCGGCCGCTGGACTTCATCCAGGTCAACGCGGACCTCAACCAGAAGATGATCGCGCACGCGTTTTCGCTGCTGGATCCGCAGCGCGCCGACCGGATCCTCGACCTGTTCTGCGGCCTGGGAAACTTCACCCTGCCGATGGCGCGACTGGCCGGCGAAGTGGTGGGCGTGGAGGGCGAGGCCGGGCTGGTGCTGCGCGCGCGTGAGAACGCGCAGCGCAACGGCCTGGAGAATGCCCACTTCCACGCAGCTGACCTGGCCCAGGACCAGCGCGGCACCGCCTGGATGCGCCAGGGCTTCAACAAGCTGCTGCTCGATCCGCCGCGCTCGGGCGCCGACGAAGTGCTCAAGCAGCTGCCGCTCAAGGGCATCGAGCGGATCGTGTACGTCAGCTGCCATCCTGCTTCGCTTGCGCGAGATGCGGGCTATCTGGTCAACGAGCGGGGCTACGTGTTGAAGGCGGCAGGTGTGATGGACATGTTCCCGCACACCGGCCACGTCGAAAGCATCGCGCTGTTCGAGGCAAAGTAGGATTGGGTTCCGTGGATCCGGGCTTGCCCGGATGCTTCTCCTGTTGGATCCGGGCTTGCCCGGATGCTTTCCGCATCAGATCCAGAGCATCCGGGCGAGCCCGGATCCACAGGGACCCGACACAGGCGAATGGGATGGGCATCGAAATAGAACGCAAATTCCTCGTCACCAGCGAAGGCTGGCGCGAGGCGGCGCACAAGGTCGTTCCGATGGCGCAGGGCTACGTCAACGACCTGGCCATGGTCGAGGGTGGCGCGCAGAAGGCGTCGGTGCGCGTGCGCATCGAGGGCGACCACGCCTTCCTCAACCTCAAGTCGCGCCAGCGCGGCCACACGCGCCAGGAATTCAACTACCCGATCCCGGTGGACGAGGCACGAGAACTGCTGGCGCTTTGCGTCGGGGGGCTGGTCGACAAGCGGCGCCACTACGTCCAGCACGGCGGTCACCTGTGGGAAGTGGACGAGTTCCTCGGCGCCAATGCCGGCCTGGTGGTCGCCGAAATCGAGCTGGAAAGCGCCGATGAGGGCTTCGAAATGCCACCGTGGGCAGGTCGTCAGGTGACCGACTCACTGCGCTACTACAATCTGGCGCTGGCCTCGCGTCCGTATTCGCAATGGACGGACGACGAACGCGTCGCCGCCGATATTCCCTGAAGGTAACCAACACATGCTCGTAATCGGAATCCATGGCACCGAATTGAATGCGCAGGAGCGAGACTGGCTGCAGAACGACGCCACGGCCGGGGTGATCCTGTTCACCCGCAACTACGCCTCGCGCGCGCAGCTGGTCCAGCTGTGCGCGTCGATCCGCGAGGCCACGCCGCGCCCGCAGCTGATCTGCGTGGACCAGGAAGGCGGGCGCGTGCAGCGCTTTCGCGAAGGCTTCAGCGCGCTGCCGGCGCTGGCCGGTTTCGATGCGCTGTATCGCCAGGATCCCGAGGCTGCGCTGCAGCTGGCCGAAGCGCACGCCTGGCTGATGGCCAGCGAGGTGCGCGCCTGCGGCGTCGACCTGAGCTTTGCCCCGGTGATCGACCTGGCCCGCGGCAACCGCGCCATCGGCGATCGCGCCTTCAGCCCGGATCCAAGGGTGGTGGCCGACTTCACCCGCGCCTATGTCCGCGGCATGCACAGCGTCGGCATGGCCGCGACGCTCAAGCACTTCCCGGGTCACGGCACGGTGCTGGAAGACACGCATTTCGACGACGCAGTGGATCCGCGCACGCTCGAAGAACTGCGCGACCAGGACCTGGTGCCGTTTGTGGCCGGCATCGATGCCGGCGCGGACGCCGTCATGCTGGCGCACGTCACCTATCCGGCGGTGGCGCCAGAGCCGGCCGGCTATTCGCCGTTCTGGATCCAGCAGGTGCTGCGCGAGGAAATGGGTTTCCGCGGCGTCGTGTTTTCCGATGACATCGGCATGGCCGCGGCTGGCTCGGCCGGTGGGATCAAGGCACGCATCGATGACCATCTGGACGCTGGCTGCGACGTGGTGCTGGTGTGCGCACCCAAACTGGTGCAAGAGTCTCTGGCGGCAATGCAGGGTCGCACCTCGAATACCGCGGCGCTGCTGGGCCTGATCGGGCGCGGTGGCCTGGGCTGGGATGGGCTGCTCGCCGACCAGCGCCACGGAGGGCTGGAGTCGCGCCTTTTCGGCAGCCTGGGGTCGATCGCGTGAGCACCTCGCATCCGCTGTCGGCCGCGCTGGCCAATTCCGAACTCCTGATCGACCGCGCCACCATCGATGCGGCCATCGTCGAAATGGCCGCGCCGATCGCGCGCGACTACGCCGGCGAGGTGCCGGTGTACCTCACGGTCATGCACGGAGGCCTGCAGTTTGCGGGCCAGCTGTCGCTCGAGCTCGGCGTGCTGGGCCTGGATCTGACGTTCGACTACCTGCACGCCACGCGCTATCGCGGCCAGACCACCGGTGGCGAACTGGTGTGGAAGCATCGACCGGCGACCGCACTCTACGGGCGCCGCGTGCTGCTGGTCGACGACATTCTCGATGAAGGCTACACGCTTACCGCCGTGCGCCAGTGGTGCATGGAACAGGGCGCCACCGACGTGCGCATTGCCGCGCTGGCAGTGAAGCGGCACGACCGCGTGATCGAGGGCATCGAGGCCCAGTACGTCGGCCTTGAGGTGCCGGATCGCTACGTGTTCGGCTTCGGCATGGACTACCACGAGCAGGGCCGCAACCTGCCCGGCATCTATGCGTTGAAGGAGTGAGGGTGAACGATATCGCGCTGGCGGTGATCGGCGGCACCGGTGTGTACCGCCTGGCGGAGCTGCAGGACGACCAGTCGCACGAGGTGCAGACGCGTTTCGGCACGCCGTCGGGTCCGGTGCGCGTGGGGACGCTGCATGGTGCGCGTGTCGCGTTCCTGGCGCGCCACGGTGAAGGGCATTCGGTCGCACCGCACCGCATCAACTACCGCGCCAACCTGGCCGCGCTGAAGGCGCTCGGCGCATCGACGGTGCTGGCGATCAATACGGTAGGCGGCATCGGCGAGCGCTTCGGGCCACGCGTGCTGGCCTGCCCAGACCAGCTGATCGACTACACCTGGGGCCGCATCTCGACGCTATGGGAGCCCGATGTACGCGGCGAGATGGTGGACGGGCCGCTGCATGTCGACTTCGGAGATCCCTACACGGCTGCCCTTCGACAGGGCGTGCTGGCCGCAGCGCAGGCTTCGGGAGTGGAGGTCGTGGACGGCGGCTGCTATGGCGCCACCCAGGGCCCGCGCCTGGAGACCCGAGCCGAAGTGCGACGCCTGCAGCGCGATGGTTGCGACCTGGTGGGCATGACCGGGATGCCCGAAGCCGCGCTGGCACGCGAACTCGGGCTGGACTACGCGTGCCTGGCCATCGTCGCCAACTGGGCCGCCGGCTGCGGCGATGACCGCGAGATCACCATGGCCGAAGTGCTGGACAACGTGGAGGTCGCCTTCCGTGCACTGCCCGGACTGATCGGCACGCTGGCACGCAGGTGATTGTCAACGCGGCGCTGTGTTTGCATACTCGCCCTGCGGCCCGCCGCAAACACCACTACCCGCACCAACATAGGAAATGCCAGAGTTATGCCGACCGGTACCGTGAAATGGTTCAACGACGCCAAGGGCTTCGGATTCATCGCGCCTGAAGATGGCAGCGCCGATGTGTTCGCGCACCACTCAGCCATCAACACCAAGGGCTTTCGCAGCCTGCAGGAAGGCCAGCGTGTCAGCTACGAGCTGACCCAGGGCCCCAAGGGTGCGCAGGCCTCGAACATCGAGCCCGCTGCCTGATTCGAACAACTGGTTCTCCTTGAACCCCGCCACGGCGGGGTTTTTCTTTGGGCGCATGCAATGCTCAAACCGCCCACGCCGCTCCCGTCTGCATTGGATGGCGGTCGCAGGCTGGCGGGGCGAGTGCGCCTGCAGAACCAAGCACGAGGCCCCAGGACAGTCGCGAGCGCGCCGCATGGCACGCGCGCTTGCTTTGGTTGTCCCCTCCCTGACCGCAGCATGCGTGGTCAAGCCGTACGGGCAGCTGCCCCGCAGGCGGAAGAAGGGTTCTTCGTCTTGCACGCCGACAATCACAGCCGCAGTTTCCAGACGACGCGCTCCCGCTACCGAAACGCGTTGCTGCTCCAGCACGCACGCTACCGGTGCAGCGAGCACATTCCCGCAAGTGACGGCAACACTTCGAGGAGAGCGCTGACCCAACCCCTCTCCTACCTGCGGGAGAGGGTGGCCGCAGGCCGGGTGAGGGCGCCTGGCGCGTGGCGTCAACGCAACGGAAGCGGGATTGCATCTCCGTCGACGCACGCCACGAGCTGCTCCCCTGCCGCCGGCTCGGCCACCACGCCAGCGGTGAAGTACGAGAACGCGGGCAGGACCGTGAGTCCAGGGCGCAGCCAGAAGGCTGGCCAGCGCCGGCGCATCCCCGGCATCGCCGCAAGCGGGTGCAGGTGGCCACAGATCACGTGCAGGCGCGGGTGCCGGACCGGTTCGTGACGCAAGGCGAACGGGCCTTCCTCCACGCATTCGTCCACCAGCTCCAGGCCCAGGGGCGTCTGGGCCAGCGCTCGGTCGTGGTTGCCGGCGATGGCAACCATGCGTACACCGGCGTGCCGCTGGCGCCAGCCGTTCCACTGCTCACGCCACGAAGCCTGCGGCTTTGCGTAGCAAGGGGAGGGCTGGGGAGGGGCGCCGTTGGCGTGGGGCTGGCCATCATTGTTGACCGTGGCCCCAAGTCAAGATCAGGAGCACCCCTCCTCGATCCTCCCCTGCTGCGCAAGGGAGGAGGCAAAGCCGGGCGCTGTCTCAGCTGTGGCGAAGGGTTTGGTGTGTCTGGGGTTCGCGGTGCGCAGGCTGATGGGCTCCTGCTCTGCCACCTCCCTTTGCGAAGCAAGGGGAGGGCTGGGGAGGGGTGCGCTTGGCGCGGGGCTGGATTTCCTTCTTGAACGACGGCTCCAGGCCAAGATCAGGAGCACCCCTCCTCGATCCTCCCCTGCTGCGCAAGGGAGGAGGCACAGCCGTTCGTGCTGGGTTCTCATCGGCCGCGCGTCAAGGCCAGATAACCCCTCGATCACTACGCCGCGCGCCGGTGGCAGGAGTCGCTAGCGCACTTCGCTCAGTGCCCGCGACCCGGTAATGATCATCCGCACCATCTGCGAAAGCTGCTCCACCAGCTCCGGGTCCTTCTCCGGCGGCAGGTCCATCGCGGTGGCGCCCATGGCGAACACCAGTCGGGTGATCGCCTTGGCCACCAGCGCCGGCTCGTGCAAGGTGGAGTTGTCCGCCGCCGCCAGCCGGATCAGGTCGATGCGCAGCTCCTCTTCGAAGAAGTTGAGCTCGCGGTCCACCGCCTGCTTGAACGCATCCGATCCCACCGTGCCTTCGCGCAGCAGGACGTGCAGGAGCTTGTCGTCAGCGCGCAGCTGCTCCATGAAGGCTTCAATGGAGCTCCGCACGATGCTGCGGTCGCTGCT
>JBDNHW010000084.1:0-12503 GCA_041688625.1 Pseudoxanthomonas sp. | reverse complement strand
TTGGCCTTGGCCTTGGCCTTGGCCTTGGCCTTGGCCTTGGCCTGGGCCTTGGCCCTTGCCCTTGTCCGGGCCGTGGCCTTTCGCGGAGTTTCCGGGGCCATGGTCCATTCCGTCGTAGTGCGCCGCAGCGGCCTTGCCCTTGCCTGCCTTGTCGCCGCCCTTGCCCTTGCCCGGCCCGTGCTTCGACCAGTCCACGCGGACGTTGCGATCGATCGAGATCGGATAGCCCCAGCGGTCATAGGTGTTGGCGGTGCCGCGCTTCAGCGCGTGGAACTGCGGTGAGCCGGGCTTGATGCCCATGCGCTTGGCGATGTTGCCCCAGCCCTGGCCAGGATTGCGGTCGTACTCGCGCACCACGTCGCGGCACGGCAGATTCAGCACGCTGGCGATGGCACAGGCGTAGTACACGTCGCCCGGGCTCCAGCGACGCTGGTCGAGCAGTTCGGTGACCAGGCTGCGGGGCGCACCGTAATAGCCGGTCATCTCGCCGATGAAGGGATCGCGGTACTGGCGGCCATAGTCGTTGATTTCGCCCAGGCGGCTGTCGACCCAGACGTCGCCGGTGCGCGTGTTGTAGCCGATGGTCTGCGCAGATGCGGCGGAACTGGCACCGAGCGCGATCGCCACTGCGAGGGTGAGGCCAAGCTTCCTGACTGTGTTCATGGTTGCTTCTCGGTTGTTGGGAGCGGGAGTGGAGTGTCGACCGCGGACTGTGAACACGATTTAATCCACCTGAACGTGAGGGCTCTATCGTCCTCCAGGACCCGTGGCCATAGGCGTTTTCTTGGAACGCTGAATTCGCCATCCACTTTCATGTGCGGCGTGCGCTGCGCCTGGTGCGCGTTACTCTCGTCGTCCAGCAGCGCGATCGGAGTCCTGACATGACCAAGCCGGGCCACCGCTCCTCTGCCAATGATTTCGACCCTGATGTCATGCGGCTCTTCGACCAGTACGTGCATGGAGTGATCGACCGCCGCGGCTTTCTCGCAGGCGCCGGGCGCTTTGCCGTCGGTGCGAGCGGCGCCCTGGGACTGCTTGCCGCTTTGAGCCCGCAGTTCGCCGCCGCCCAGCAGGTACGGCCGGATGATTCTCGCCTGGTCACCTCGCACCTCGAGTTCAATTCTCCGCAGGGAAACGGCAGGGGCCGCGGCTATCTGGTTCGGCCGGCGGTCGCGACCGGGCCGCTGCCGGTGGTGATGGTGGTGCACGAAAACCGGGGCTTGAATCCGCACATCGAGGACGTGGCCAGGCGCATGGCGCTGGAGGGCTGCATCGCCTTCGCACCTGATGCGCTGTTCACGCTTGGTGGCTATGCAGGTGACGAGGATGCGGCATGCAAGCTGTTCGGACAGCTCGATCAATCGAAGACACGCGAGGACTTCGTGGCTGCAGCGCACCTGATGCACGGGCTGGAAGGCGGCAGCGGCAAGCTCAGCGTGGTCGGCTTCTGTTACGGCGGCGCCATCGCCAACATGCTGGCCACGCGCCTGCCCGACCTGGCGGCGGCGGCACCGTTCTACGGCAGCGCTCCGGCGCTGGAGGACGTCTGCTGCATCGGCGCGGAGATGCTGGTGGTGCTGGCCGACAACGACGAGCGGGTCAATTCCACATGGCCGGGCTACAAGCAGGCGCTGGAGAAGGCCGGCATTACCCATTCCCTATTCCAGCCCCAGGGGACCCAGCACGGCTTCCACAACGACGCCACGCCACGTTACGACGAGGAAGCCGCGGCCGAAGCCTGGCGCCTCACCGTCGACCTGTTCGACCGCCACCTGCGGGGTGGGAATGCTGCTGCCTGACCGGCCGCCGTAGTCGCGGCAACCGGCTGCGCATGCTGCGCAGCCGGTGCGCAGGACGAAGGCCTCTCTTGATAATCACGCCAGCGAGGTGATACTGGAACAAAGGAAGCGCAATGCTTCGCTCGCAATGCCTGGGGGGGCGTTGGTGGAATAGGCCGATCTGCGACATCTTGCGCACGTAATCTTCCAGCAGCCCGTGCGTCAGCACCGCTGCATGCTTCGATCCATCATGCCGACCAGCGGCCGAGCGAGCACCACATGCTGTCCAGGCTCCGCAACAACTTCAGGCTGGCATTGATCGTGCTCTTCGGCAGCATCACCGTGCTGGGCGTGACGCCCTTCGCCATCTACCGGTTCGCGATTGGACAGACCATGGCCGGGATGCTCGACCTGCTGATCGTCATGTGCATCACCGCCGCTACCCTCCATGCGTGGCGCACCGGCAGGACCGAAGGCGCGGCCCGCTTCGCGGCTGCCACCTACACCGCGGGCTGCATCGGTGTCGCACACGTTGCCGGGCTCTCAGGCTTGCTGTGGGTCTACCCGGTGCTGCTGGCGAATTTCCTGCTTCTGGGCCGCGGGACTGCGGTGCTTGTATCCACGGTCGCCATAGCGGCAGTGTTCATGAGCAAGGTCGCGCTTCCCGGCCTGGAGGAGAAATTAATGTTCGTCACCAGCGCCTTCGTGGTCAGCCTCTTTGCCTATGTGTTTGCGTCGCGCTCGGAGCAACAGCGCCTGCAGCTGGAATCGATTGCCGCCCACGACGCGCTGACCGGGGCATACAACCGCCGAGGCATGGACGTGGAGCTGGAGATTGCCATCGCCAATAGCGTGCGAAACCGCGTTCCGTTGGGACTGATGGTCTTCGACCTGGACCACTTCAAGACGATCAACGACTCACTCGGACACGAAGCAGGCGACGCCGTGCTCGTGCAGACGGCCCAAGTGACCCGCAGGTCGACGCGGCGAGGGGACCGCTTCTTCCGTTCCGGGGGCGAAGAGTTCGGCCTGCTGGTACCCGGTGCCGACGGCGAATCACTGCGCATGATTGCCGAAAAGCTGCGCGCCACGGTGGAGGACGAGGTGAGCTGCAACGGCAAGGCCGTCACCGTGTCCATCGGCGCCACCTGGTTCATCCCGGGCGAGAGCACGGCGGACTTCCTGTCCCGCGCGGACGCCGCCATGTACCGGGCCAAGCGCGAAGGGCGCAATCGCGTCGTGGTGGAGGGAACACTACCGGAGCATTCGCTGCAGCCCGTGCCCGACTATGCAGCGCAACAGAGCAAGGCCGGTTCGGCACTTGGGTAAGGGCCCTGGCCTGCGCGCCGCGGCAACCATCGTGAGCCAAAGCTGACGTCGACCAGGGCTCGCCCTGTGGGGGAAGGGCTTGCCACCACCGGCAGCCAGCCCGGTCGGCGTTGCTCTGCGCCAGCCCATGCAGACGCGCTGCACGCCTGCTGGACATCAGGGTGTTCGAAAGCCTAGGCGCCGTGTACAGCGAGCACCGCTGCCGCGGGATCAAACGGCGTCTTTGGCGAGCGTCGACATGTCGATCACGAAGCGGTATTTCACGTCCGACTTGTCCATGCGCGCATAGGCCGCCTGGATGTCCTGCATGGCGATGGTCTCGCAGTCGGCATGGATGCCGTGTTCGGCGCACAGGTCGAGCAGCTCCTGGGTCTCCTGGATTCCGCCGATGGGCGATCCAGACACGCGCTTGCGCCCGCCCAGCAGCAGGCCCGAATGAAAGGGCGGCATCATGTCGATCGCACCGACGATTACCAGGCTGCCATCCACGTCGAGCAGCATGATGTAGGGCGCCAGGTCATGGGCTACCGGCACCGTGTCGATGATCAGGTCCATCGAGCTCATCGCCGCCTTCATCGCATCCTCGTCCTTTGAAACCAGCACGTGTTGCGCGCCGAGCGCGCGTGCGTCGGTGCTCTTGGATTCGGAGGTTGTGATCACCGTGACATCGCAGCCCAGCGCCACGCCAAGCTTCACCGCCATGTGCCCCAGGCCTCCCAGGCCGACCACGCCCAGCCGCGTTCCCGGGCCTGCGTTCCAGCGCTTGAGCGGCGAATAGGTGGTGATGCCGGCGCACAGCAGCGGCGCCACGCGCGCGAGATCCACCTTGTCCGACACCTTGAGCACGAACTCCTCGCGCACCACGATGGCCTGCGAGTACCCGCCGAAGGTCGGCTCCCCGGTATTGCGGTCGACATCGTTGTAGGTCTGCGTGGCGCGCTTGCGACACAGCTGCTCCTCGCCCTTCCGACACTGGTCGCACTCCAGGCAGCTGTCGACCAGGCAGCCTACGCCCACCGCGTCGCCGGCCTTGAATCTGCTTACTCCGGAGCCCGCCGCGGCCACCCGGCCGATGATCTCGTGGCCGGGGATCATCGGATACTTCGCGTTCTTCCAGTCGTCGCGCACCTGGTGCAGGTCCGAGTGGCACACGCCGCAGAACAGGATCTCGATGGCGACATCCTCGGGCCGCAGCTCGCGGCGTTCGAACGGCATGGGCTCGAGGGAGGCGCCAACGGAGGCGGCGGCGTATCCAATGGTGTGCATGAACTGTCCTTTCGATCAGGGGACCCTTTTATACATGGGCACTGTGGTGCAGCACGTCAGGGTCGGGGCGGCGCGCGCGATGAACGCCGCCCGGTGCGAGCTACTTTCCGGCAGGAGGCAGCGAGTCGTAGACGAAGCCGATGAACTGCGCTGGCTTGATGAAGCCCTTGCCATAGGTCGCGTCCCACTGCGCCGTGGGCGTTGCGGCGATCACGTCCTCGCGGGTTCGGCCACCGGCCTTGAGTGCGACGACGCGGTCGCGGGCGCCCTGCATGAGGTCGCGGTAGGCCTGCAGCGCCGCCCGATCGCCCAGGGCGCCGTGGCCCGGCACGATCTGGGTCTGGGCATCGCTCAGTTCCAGCCCACGATCGAGCGCGGCGATGAGGCCGTCGATGCTTCCTCCGGAGCTGAGGTCGATGAAGGGATAGCCGCCGTTGAACCAGGTGTCGCCCATGTGCAGCACGTTGGCGCTGTCGAATTTCACCAGTGCGTCGCCGTCGGTGTGGGCGTCGGCCACGTGCACCACGTCGACCTGGTTGCCGTTGAGGTGCAGCGTGATGTCGCGGGTGAAGGTGATCACCGGCAGCGCGGCCTTGGGCGAGGCGTCGACCTTGCTGCCAAATGCCGCAATGAACTGCTCGCTGCTCATGCGCTTGCGCACGTTGGCGTGGGCAATGATGACCGCGCCGTCCTTGCCAAAAGCTTCGTTGCCGCCGGTATGGTCGCCGTGCCAGTGGGTGTTGATCACGAAGCGCAGCGGCAGCGGCCCGATCTCCCGCAGCGCGGTACTGATCTTCTCGTTGAGCGGCGCGTACTGGTCATCGATCAGGAAGGTGCCGTCGTCTCCGGTGCTGGCCACCATGTTGCCGCCGGCGCCGGTCAGCAGGTAGGCGCCACCCCGCAGCGGCGTGGTCTTGATTTCCACCTTGCTGAAATCCTGGGCCGAGGCCCCCAGCGGCAGCGCCGCGATCAACAGCATTGAGCGGGCAATGTCTCGCGTGCGCATGACGGACTCACTGGAAGATGTCGGGGGCCATGATGCCACCGGCCACGGCGCCGCCGAGGATGTCCATGGAATGCAGTGTTGGCGCCAGCCTTGCCTCCGGGGCCGCTCGGCGGTCCGCCTGGTGCCCCGTGGCCCCGTGGCCCGGTGGAGGGCCGGTAAGGATCAGCGGGCGCGGAACTCGCGCGAGATCTCGAGAGTCTCGGTCTCCCCCTGTTGCGAGACCGCTGTGACGTTGAAGCGCAGTGTTTCCGGAAGCGTCACCTGCACCGTCCCCACATGATCCACCAGGCCGGCCACCACCTGCTCCTCCAGTTCGAGCGAGCGGGTCTCGCCACGCAGGTCGGTCACCGTTGCCCGCACCTCCGTCGGCGCCGTTGACATGCTTCCGATTTCGCCCTGCCGCGGTGAAACCCGCAGCATGATCAGATCGTCGCGCTGCTCGATTCCATGCTCGGCAGCGACCACGGCAGGAATCTGCGAGGTCTGGATCGCCACTGCGGTCACCGAGGCATCGCCAACATCGGTCTCCACCTGGCTCGCGCTTCCGGGGACGGTGATCGGCACTGCGGCCGGGCTGGCGTCCTGGTCATCGCCGCTGCACGCGGCAAGCAGGACCAAGGCGCCGCACGCCAGCAGGCGCGGCGACGTGGTCGCGGTGCGCAGGCGATATCGCGTTGACTGGCTCATTTCAATCTCCATTTCTGATGGCGGATTGCGCCGCGGTTTCACAACTTTCAGGTTCCCGGGGCCGAGATACCTGAGCCGGTGGCAATCGCTTTTGCACAGCGGCGTACGCCGGAAACTCGCACGGACGATTTCTCGTTTTCAGCCTACCGGCAACCGCATTAGCTGGATGCGAACGACACAAGCGTCGGCATCGCCCAGGCTTGGTCACTAGAATAGGCGTGAGAGCGCACACGCCAGGGCGCGAAGGATTCCCATGATCAACAATGACGTGTTGCGCAGCATCCGCTACATGCTGGATCTCAGCGACGGCAAGCTAATGGAGATCACGCGGCTGCCCGACCCGACGTTCCCGATCGAGCAGGCCGACATGCAGGCGTTCCTCAGGAAGGAGGACGAAGAGGGGTTCCTGCCCTGCAGCAACCGGGTGCTGGCCCATTTCCTGGACGGTCTTGTGGTGTATTACCGGGGCCGTGACGAGAGTATTCCGCAGCGGCCAGTGGAAGCGCGGGTGACCAACAACGTGGTGCTGAAGAAGCTCCGGGTCGCGTTCCAGCTCAAGGACGTGGACATGCACCAGATTTTCCAGGAGGCCGGGTTTCCACTGTCCAAGCCGGAGCTAACCGCGCTGTTCCGCCAGGCCGATCACAAGCACTTCCGCCTGTGTGGCGACCAGATCCTGCGCAACTTCCTGAAGGGGCTCACCCTGCGCTACCGGAGCAATACCGCACGTTGAACGGCGCGACCCAGTTGGAAATCGTGCGCCAAGCGTCATTCCACGCTCTCTTCATCCGTGGAGCGCCAAAGTGGGCACAAGCCTGCAGGAGATCGCCGTGCACTCAATGGCAGCAGCAGAGGACCCGCCCAGGGCGATGGGGCAGCCGGCCCAGGCCGCGCCTGCAGCTGGCGCCATTTTCGCGAACACCGCGTCGACGCCGGCGCGTAGTCACGTTCCTGCATGGGCGCGCACCGACACAGGCGTCACGCCCTGTACCCGATGATGCGCGCCGGCAACCGCAGCATCTTGAAGGGTCGCGCCGCGATCACAGGCTGGAGTCATGGGCAACGCAAACCTGGAGGCGATGATCAACGAGTTGGAGGGTCACGTGCCTCGCATGTTTCGCGACTACTCGGACGAGACCGGCTTCTGGATGTGGTTTTCCGGCGAGGCAGACTCCATGCGCAGGATCGCCAGCAGCACCGAAGAGCGCCATTACGTCTGCGACCGCATGAACCAGATGCTGCAGCGCACCGGTGTGGCGCGGCAGCTTGTGGAGTAATTTCCACCCCCGCATTGGCGCTCGCCACCCACCAACTGGCTGCGGGCATGACAAGGCCCGGGCAACCTTTTCGAGATTGCCCGGGCCTCCAGTTCAAGCAGGCGACCGAGCGTGATCGATCCCGATCACCGGCGCGACCGCAACCGTCCCACGATCAGCGGGCCATCCGCACATCCTCGCGCAGCGTCACGACCGTGTTCGCGATGATGCCGCGACGCTTCTGGTCCACCGCCGAGGCCTTGCCCGACTCGAAGAAGCCCGATTGCATGTCACCAGCCACCAGGACGCGATCGCCCTCCTCGATCTGCTGGTAGTCATGGTCGTCAAGCGGGTTGTACGGCAGCTGCGAGAGGTCGACCAGTACTTGGGCTGCGCCCTGATTGACCGTGATGGTCCTGGCCGTGGCGTCGAAGTTCTGCACGATGCCGGTGACTCGCGTATCGGAATAGCCGATCGGGATGAGCAGTGGCGGGCGACGACGAGGCTACCCTCGGTGGCGGCGACCCCGGTTCACTGCGTCTGAACGGTCCGCCGAACGTTCCTTACCCGCCGGCTCCGCTCACCTGCAAGTCTTTGGCGACGGAAGCGGCGCTGCCGCAGCCGCAGCCGCAGCCGGGTATCGCCACTGCCGTGCCGCTGGCGCCTGGTTGGGGACCACAGCCTGCTGCGCTGCAGCGAAGGCTGTCTCCGTCCCGCCACTGCCACGACCTTGACCCATTCCGGAGCGCTGGCAGCTCCTGTTGATTTGAACACCGTCCAGTCCCATATCCAGCGCATCTCCATCCACGCAGCACCGGACCCTTGCCCATGAATGCACCCGCCGAAACCCTCAAATTCGAAGCCGAAGTCGCCCAGGTCCTGCACCTGGTCACGCATTCGCTGTACTCGCACAAGGAAATCTTCCTGCGCGAGCTCATCTCCAACGCATCGGACGCCTGCGACAAGCTGCGCTTCGAATCGATCGCCAACCCGGCGCTGTCCAGCGGCGACAGCGAACTGCATATCGACGTCAGCTGGGACGAACAGGCCCGCACCATCACCGTGCGCGACAACGGCATCGGCATGACCCGCGAGGAGGTCATCGCCAACATCGGCACCATCGCCAGCTCCGGCACGCGCCGCTTCCTCGAGGCGATGTCCGGCGAGCAGAAGGCCGATGCCCGCCTGATCGGCCAGTTCGGCGTCGGCTTCTACTCGGCCTTCGTGGTGGCCGACCGAGTGACCGTGCTCACCCGTCGCGCCGTCGCGCCAGCCAGTGAGGGGGTGAAGTGGGAGAGCGACGGACGCGGCGAGTACACGCTCGAAGCCCTCGAGATGCCCGAGCGCGGCACTGCCGTGATCCTGCACCTCAAGGCCGATGAAGACGAGTTCCTCAAGCCGTGGAAGCTGCGCTCGCTGGTGACCCAATATTCGGACCACGTGGCGTTCCCGATCCGCATGCCGGCCGACAAGTCTGACCTGGCCGACGACGAGACGGCGCCGCGGGACGAGTGGACGACGGTCAACGCCGCCTCCGCGCTGTGGAGCAAACCCAAATCGGAAATCAGCGACGAGGCCTACCGGAATTTCTACACCTCGCTCGGCCACGACTTCAACGAACCCCTGGCCTGGAGCCACAATCGCGTCGAGGGCAACCAGAGCTTCACCACCCTGCTCTACCTGCCCTCGCAGCCGCCGTTCGACCTGATGATGGGCGGGCGCGACGAGCGCAAGGGGCTCAAGCTCTACATCAAGCGCGTGTTCGTGATGGACGCGGCCGAGGAGCTGCTGCCCAACTACCTGCGCTTCGTGCGTGGCGTGGTGGACGCCGACGACCTGCCGCTCAACGTCAGCCGCGAACTGCTGCAGCAGAACCGCCAGCTTGAGCGAATCAAGGCCGCCTGCGTGAAGCGTGTGCTCGACCTGATCGAGAAACTTGCGCGCGACGAGCCGGAGAAATTCGCCATCTTCTACAAGGCCTTCGGCAACACGCTCAAGGAAGGCATCGCCGAAGACATGGGCAACAAGGAGCGCATCGCCAAGCTGCTGCGCTTCGCCTCGACCAAGGTCGACGGCGCCGCGCAGACCACCTCATTGGACGACTACATCGCGCGCATGGGTGAAGGCCAGGACACGCTCTGGTACATCACCGCCGACACATTCGCCGCAGCCGCCGGCAGTCCGCAGCTGGAGGCGTTCCGTGCCAAGGGCGTCGAGGTGCTGTTGATGTTCGACCGCATCGACGAATGGATGCTCGGCTCGCTGACCCAGTACGACGGCAAGCCGATGAGGAACGTGGCCAAGGGCGAGCTGCCGCTGGACGACGCAGAGAAGGCGAAACAGGACGAAGCCAGCAAGGCCGCCGAGCCGCTGCTGAAGAAGATCAAGGAGCTGCTGGGCGATCGCGTGGGCGAGGTCAAGGTCTCGGCACGGCTGACCGAATCCCCTTCGTGCCTGGCGCTGAGTGACTACGAGATGGCACCGCACCTGGCACGACTGCTGCGCGAGGCCGGCCAGGAGCTGCCGGACAGCAAGCCGACCCTGGAGATCAATCCCGAGCACGCCCTGCTCAAGCGCGTCGCGTCGGAGGACGACGAGTCGCAGGCCCGCGACCTGGCAATGCTGCTGCTGGAGCAGGCCGAGATCTCGGCAGGTGCGCAGCTGCCGGATCCGGCCGCGTTCGTGCAGCGCCTCAACCGGGTGCTGCTGGGCGGCTGAGCGCGCTGGCCAACGGCTGATTGGATGCGAGGCCAAGGCCATCGCGATCGCTCGCGGTGGCCTTCATTTTTTGGGGGCCGCCTGCACCACGCCCAGGTCCCACGCCAGCCTGCCGTCGCCGGGAGGTGGCAGCCCGGTCGTATCGGCCAGGTTGCCGCCCGGCAGGTTGACCAGCACCACGACTACCCACGCCGCCGCCATCGCCAGTGGCGAACGCAGCGCCAGCAACATTCGATCCGCAGCCGGCACGCTCATTGCGCGCCAGGCCGGGGCGGAAGGGACTGCAGGCGCTTCAGCCGCGGCGTCACCATCGGGATGGTGAGCATGGTGCTGGCCACCGCCATCAACAGCAGCGCGGTGAAGGTGGCGCTGGTGATGATCGCCTTGTCCAGCAGCACGTTGGCGAAGATGATCATGATCAGCGCCTTGGTCTGCAGCAGCCAGCCGATCAGCCAGGCGTCTCCTGCTTTCCACTTGAGCAGACGCCCCGCAATCTGCACGCCCAGCAGCTTGCCGGATACCGAGGCCACCAGCAGCACGGCCGCGGCGACGAACACGGCCAGCCCGCCGACGCTCCATTCGGTACGCAGGCCGGTACTGAGGAAGAACACCGGCATCAGCACCAGCATTACGTGATGGCGCAGCCAGTCCATCTGCGCCTGGTCGAACCAGTCCGAATCCATCACCACGCCGGCCAGGAACGCGCCGACCATGAAGTGCAGCCCGGACCAGTCTGCGCCGAACGCGCACACCGCCAGCCACAGCAACATCACGTACCAGCGGTCGCGCTGCGGCAGCCAGCGCATCAGCTTGCGGAAGGCGACGCAGGCGACCACGAAGCCCAGCAGGAATCCGACCTGGCGGCCCATGCGGTCCCAGTCCATCAGCACCAGCGCAAGCACGCCCCAGATGGCGACGTCGTCGAGGCTGGCGTAGCGCAGGATCCGCTGTCCCAGCGGCTGGCGCAGGATCTCGAGCTTTTCCATCAGCAGGATCAGGATCGGCAGCGCGGTCACCGCGCAGGCCATGCCCACGCCGACCACGAACTGCCACGGCTGTCCGGATGCGCCGATCCAGCCGGGGAATGCCAGCATGCCCAGCGCCGCGATGCATCCGGTCAGCAGCGGCACGCCCAGCGCCATCCCCGCCGTGATGCCGCTGTCGCGGCGGTTCGCCCAGGCCTGGCGCACGTCCAGTTCGATGCCGGCAATGAGCACGAACAGCATCACCGCCCACGCGCCAAGGCCGTTCAGGATCTGGATCACCTCGCTGGTGAAGACGAACGCGTGGTACTCCGGTGCGAGCGTGCCGAGCACGCCCGGACCCAGCGCAATGCCCACAAGGATCTGCACTACCACCAGCGGAGCGAAGTATTCCGTTCGCCCAAGGCGCCAGACCAGGTAGGGCAGGCTGAAGATGATCGCCATGGCGATCAGGAACAGCTCCATGGTGCTGATTGGATGCGGCATGCAGTCCCTGGAGTCGCGCGGCGCGATTGGCCGAGGCGCGCATTATCGCCGGACCCGCCTGCCAGCGTGGCGACCAGGCGCTCGAGTGGGCCTGCTGGTAAAGCGCTGGAGTCCTGGCTGCATCTCCGGTGTGCGTGTTTGCGCGCTTCCAGGACAAGGTTGAACGTCGTCTCTGCCACGCGGCTGCCCGTGCCGAAGCCGCTGGACTGGATCACTTCGGCCACTCCCGGCCTGCGCGTCCGGCGCCGTGCCCTTTACACGCGCGCGACGTGGCGGATCGGCGGCTCGACGCCGGCGACACCGAAACCCGGTGTTGTCCATGGGCAGGTCGCAGGAGCGACTCTCGGCCCGCACCATCGGCGCCTTGCCATCACTTTCACCAGCGTGCCGCTGGGGCTGGTCGTGCTGGTGATGGTCCGCCACGCGGGCGTGGTGCGGCCGGGCCCCACCGCGCTGCTGGCCGCGCTCAGCGCCGCAGCCGTGTCGGCCGCGGCGGTGAGCATCTTCCATGGGCAGGAAACCGCGTTGATGGGCCTGCTGTGGCACGTCGGCGCGGTGACGATGCTTTCGGTCACCAGCTGGCTGATGGGCAACCAACTGTTCGCATGGATCGGCTACGCGCGCCGCTGATGTTCGTGAACCAGCTTTCGCTGCGCTTGTGCGGCAGTGTCACGCGTCAATTGACGCTTGCTCCGGGCTGGCAAAGCGTAACTGGCCGAACACGTCGGCGAGAACGATCTGCGGCGCGGCGACACGATGCGACGCGACGCGAATTTGAAAGCTGCTTCCGGAAAGCCGTTGACGCTGCCCTGATCCTGGCGGATCGACTCGCGGCGCTTGGTTTCGCGAAGCGCACGATGAGGTCAGGCCGCTTGCGGCTGCGGCTTGCGCCGCAGTCAATGCGGCCCTGCCTCTAGCGCGGTGTCACCCGCCAGATCGTGTTCGACAGATCATCGGCCACGATCAGCGCGCCGCGCGGGTCCACGGTCACGCC
>JBDNHW010000083.1:0-56278 GCA_041688625.1 Pseudoxanthomonas sp. | reverse complement strand
TGCGTCAGGGTCAGGCGCAGGAATTCATTGGCGAACCACGCGGGGTCCTTCAGTTTGATCGGCTGCATGGCGAGGTTCCTGGACAGGTCGCCAGCATCCCGGAAACACGTTGCACGGGTTGAGACGCGCGATGGCGGCGGTCACGGAACGCCTCGCCGATTCAGCGCAGCGCCAGCGCCACGGCGGCCAGGCAGAACGCGAGCGCCGCTGCCGTGCTGGCCACCAGTGCCAGGCGCTGCGCCGTGATCAGGCGCTTTTCCATGCGCTCGGTATTGGCCTGCAGCAGCTCGATGGTCTTCTGCATGTCGGTGGCCAGCAGCCGGATCGATTCTGCATTCTGCGTGGCTGCCTCCTGCAGCTCGTCGATCTGGTCGGACATCAGATCCACGCGCATGCGCTGCCCGGCGTCGGCCTGGGGCGGCGGCGTATGGGTAAACAGCGGCCTGGCAAGGCGCAGGATTTCGGGGATATAGGGTGCAGCGAGGGTGAGCCAGCTGGCTGCCATGTGGACTCCGGATTCTCTGTGGACGCTAGGGTTGGGTCGTGGCGAAGACCGTGATTTCCTCACGGTCGTGGTACAGCTGCTTGGCGACGACGCGCACACGCCGTTCGGACTGCTCGGTGAAAAGATCAAGGCACAGTCGGGTTTCGTCCCAGCGCTTCTTCATCGGCAGCTTGAGATTGAACACCGCGTTGCGGCACCAGCCTTCGCGAAACCACGTCGCCATGCGTTCGGCCACGCGCCGCGGCTGCTCCACCATGTCGCACACCATCCAGTCCAGCGGCTGCGATGGCTTCCACCGGAATCCGTCGGCGCGCAGGTGCTCGACCAGACCGGTGTCCATCACGTTCTGCCGCAGCGCACCGTTGTCCACGCTGGTGACACGCAGGTGTCTGCGGGTCAGCACCCAGGTCCAGCCGCCGGGCGCCGCTCCCAGGTCGGCGGCGTGCATGCTGGGCTTGAGCAGCGACTCGCGCTCTGCTGGCGTCAGCAGCGTCAGCAGCGCTTCCTCCAGTTTGAGTGCCGAACGCGAAGGCGCATCCGACAACAGGCGCAACCTGGGGATGCCCAGCGGCCACGGCGAGCTTTCCAGTGGATCGCTGGAGGCCAGGAACGCATGCTGGCCACCGACGAACACCACGTGCAGTCGCGGCAGGTGCGGGTTTTCCTTGTCGCTCAGCAGCCGCGCCTTGCGCAGCGCCGGACGCAGCGCATTGCCGAAGCTGCGGGCCAGGCCGGCCAAGGGCTTGGCGAGGTCGGAGTCCGGGTGCTCCACCCAGAGATCCCCAAAGCGGCTCTGGCCCTGCAGCGCCGCAAGCATGGGAGCAATGCGGTCCTTCGGGTCCAGCGCGGGCAGTTCGGCGATCAGCCGCAGCGTCTGTCGCGCGAAAATCAGGCTGCGCCAGGGCAGCGCGCGCTGCAGCGCCTGGCTGTCGCCCACCAGCACCGCAAAGCCGTCGTTGCGGGCGGCCTTGGCGTAAGCGGCGGGGTCGATATGAGCGGCGCGATCGGTGAGTTCAGCCGCCAGTTCGGACTCGAAACCCTGGCGGCAGTAGCACAGGAGTCCGCTGGCGGCCGTCATCGCGGAAGGCCGCGCATCAGTAGCGTTCGCCGCCCTGAAGACCGTAGGCGCGCAGCACATCGCACGCGGCCTCGCGGTGCACGTCACGCACCACTTCGATGCCGCGCTTGTTCAACTCACCGACCCAGTCCGCCGGCAGCGGGCCTTCGTCGAACTCGGTCAGCCGCATCACGTCCTCGGCGCGGGCGCCGATCAGCAGGCGGTCGATGCCGGCCCACACTGTCGCGCCGTAGCACTGGCAGCAGGGCTGTGACGAGGTGGCAAGGGTCACGGTGCCGCGCACGCGCTCGTTGAGGCGCGCCGTCTGCAGCCGCTGCTGGGCCAGCATGTAGGCCATGTTCTCGGCGTGCGCCAGCGACGTGCTCTGCGGCAGCACGCGGTTCACCCCGACCGAGATGATGCGGTCGTCGGGGCCGAACACCACCGCGCCAAACGGCCCCCCGCTGGCCGCCTCGATGTTGATGCGCGAAAGCTCGATGGCCAGCGCCACCTTCTCTGCATCGCCTGCATACGCGCGCGAGGCATCGACCTGGTCGTGCACCCAGACGGGCAGGGTAAGGTGGACCTGTGCATACAGCATCAGCGCACCGCCGGACCGTCGGCCGGCACGAACGATTCTGGCTCGCAGCGTCCGCTCACGCACTGGCAGGCACTGATGTCGCGGAAGCCGCAGATGCCCATGGTGCCGCTCGCCTCGCACTGCGCGCGCACCGCTTCGGGATCGGTCGGACTGTCCTTGTTGACGCAGGCCGGCTGCATGCCGCAGCAGTTGCCCACGTTCTTAACCGCACAGTCGGCGCTGCTGGCGCAGGCATAGTCCAGTTGGACAGGCGGCTTGGCCTCGCGTGGCGGATAGGGCGTGGACATCGGCTGGGCGCGGCGCTTGTCCGGCGCGGGCGAGGCGGTGTCGGCGGCCGCCAATTCGGCGCTTGTCGGCGGCGGTGCCGCGCAGGCGGACAGCAGCGAACACATGAGGATCAGGATCAGGAACATGGCAGTTTTCATTGGAGCTCTCCTTTACGGGGGGCGTCGATGCCTGCGCAGGCAGGCGCGGCGGAGTGGCGACGAGGTGCTCAGGCCTTGGCGGCCCAGGTGTCGCGAAGGGTCACGCTGCGGTTGAAAACCGGCGTTTCGCCGCCGTGGTCGCGACGATCGGCAACGAAATAGCCGGTGCGTTCGAACTGCAGTGACTGCTCGGGCTCGGCAGTGGCCGCGGCCGGCTCCACATAGCCACGCACCGAACGCCGCGACTCGGGATTGAGGTAGTCGCGGTAGGTCCTGCCTTCGGACTCGTCGTCCGGGTCGGCGACCGAGAACAGCCGGTCGTACAGGCGGAACTCCGCTTCCACCGCGTGCGCAGCGCTGACCCAGTGGATCGTGCCCTTGATCTTGCGCTCGGCGCCGGGCATGCCCGGACGTGACTCCGGATCCAGCCAGCCTCGCAGTTCGATCACCTCGCCCGCATCGTCCTTGATCACTTCGTCGCAGCGCACGATGCCAGCGCCGCGTAGCCGGACTTCGCCACCCGGAATCAGTCGCTTGAAACCCTTGGGCGGCACTTCGGCAAAGTCCTCGCGCTCGATCCACAGCTCGCGCGAGAACGGCAGCTCGCGCTTGCCGAACGATTCGTCCTTGGGATGGTTGGAGAATGTGAGCGTTTCCGCATGGCCCTCGGGCAGGTTCGCCAGCACCAGCTTGATCGGATCGATCACCGCCATCCGTCGCGGTGCGGCCGAATCCAGGACGTCGCGCAGCGCGCCTTCGAGCACGCTGAAGTCGATCATCGAATTCTGCTTGCTGATGCCGACGCGATCGACCAGCAGGCGCAGCGCCGCCGGCGTGTAGCCGCGGCGGCGCAGGCCCTGCAGGGCGGGCATCCGCGGGTCGTCCCAGCCGTCGACCAGCCCTTCGGCCACCAGCGCGACCAGCTTGCGCTTGCTCATCACCGTGTAGTTGATGTTGAGGCGCGAGAACTCGATCTGCCGCGGCTTGGCCGCTTCCAGCGGCAGGCCGCGGGCCAGCAGCGGCTGCAGCAGCTGGGGAGTGCCGGCCGGGTCCACCTTGTCCACGCACCAGTCGTACAGCGGGCGGTGGTCCTCGAACTCCAGCGTGCACAGCGAGTGGGTGATGCCTTCTATCGCGTCGCCCAGCGCGTGGGCGAAGTCGTACATCGGATAGATCGGCCACTCGCTGCCGGTGTTCTGGTGGGCGACGTGCTTGATCCGGTACAGCGCCGGGTCGCGCATGTTGATGTTGCCGCTGGCCATGTCGATCTTTGCACGCACGGTGCGTGCGCCGTCGGGGAATTGTCCTGCGCGCATGCGCCGCAGCAGGTCGAGGTTTTCCTCCACGCTCCTGTCCCGATGCGGCGAATGGCGACCGGCTTCGGTCAGGGTGCCGCGAGTGGCACGCATTTCATCGGCGCTCAGGTCGCACACGAAGGCCACGCCGTCGCGGACCAGCTTCTCGGCTGCCAGGTAGTACACCTCGAAATAATCCGAAGCGTGGCGCAGCTGCTGCCAGTCGAAGCCGAGCCAGCGCACGTCGTCCTGGATGGCGGCGACGAACTCGGGATCTTCCCTGGCAGGATTGGTGTCGTCGAAGCGCAGGTTGCACACGCCGCCGAACTCGCCCGCCAGTCCGAAGTTCAGGCAGATCGACTTGGCGTGGCCGATGTGCAGGTAGCCGTTGGGCTCGGGCGGGAAGCGCGTCCGGATCGCCGCATGCTTCCCGCTCGCCAGGTCGTCGCGGACGATCTGACGGATGAAGTCCTGCTTCTCGCCGGCCCCGGCGGTTGCGTGCAACAAAGAGGTGGAAGCATTGCTATCGGGAGGTGCGGCGGACATGCGTGGGCGGGGCCGGATGAACGGGGCGACAGTTTAGCCGACGGGCGTTAGCGCAGCGGGTGCCAACGTTCGCGGACCCGTGCCAACATGGACAGGGTGCAGAGGTCCAGGATCCCCGCAGCCCAACGCACAAAACGAGGAATTATTCATGCAGGTCGCCTACCTGGCCGACAACATCGTCGATGCGCACCTCGCCAAGCATCTGCTCGAGGACGCGGGAGTACCGGCCTTCGTGTTCGGCGAGTCCCTGCTGGGCGGGGTCGGTGAGCTGCCGATGTTCGGCGTGTTGCGGGTGTGCGTCCCCGAGGGCTACGAGGAACAGGCGGTGGCCGCCCTGTCGGTGCTGGCGCAAGGCGACGGCGAGGATCCGCTGCCTGACGGCGACGCCCTCCTGGCCTAGGGAGCGCGCGGTCAAGCCTTGAAACGCACCGGCGCGGTCGCATCTCGTCTATCTACCCCACGTCACTGGACGCCACCATGCTCGGTATCGGAGCCTTCAAACAACGCCTGCCACGTGCGGAGGATGCGCTGCCGGGACGTGAAGCGGAAACGCCGCTGTCCAATCGCCACCACATCCACGGCCGTCCCCTGCGCGGCGCTTTCCCGGGCATGCACAAGGTGCAGTTCGGCATGGGCTGCTTCTGGGGAGCGGAGCGCAAGTTCTGGAGCCAGCCGGGGGTGTTCACCACCGCCGTGGGCTACGCCGGCGGCAGTACGCCCAACGCCAGCTACGACGAAGTGTGTTCAGGCCAGACCGGGCATACCGAGGCGGTGCTGGTGGTGTACGACCCGAAGGAAACCTCGCTGGAGAAGCTGCTGCAGGTGTTCTGGGAAAGCCACGATCCGACCCAGGGCATGGCCCAGGGCAACGACCGGGGCACCCAGTACCGCTCGGCGATCTACTGTGAGACCCAGGAGCAATACGACGCGGCACTTGGCAGCCGCGATGCCTACCAGCGCCAGCTGCACGCCGCCGGACATGGCGACATCACCACTGAAATCCTGTACCCGGCGCCCGGCTTCTTCTACGCCGAGGAGGGCCATCAGCAGTACCTGTCGAAGAATCCTTCAGGCTACTGTGGGCTCGGCGGGACCGGGGTCAGCTGCCAGCTGGGCCTCGAGGCCTGAGCGTCCCGGGCGCACCGCTTCCTGTCTGGGGGTCACCTGATCCGGCTAGTGCACCACACTGAAGTCGCGCTCGACGCTGGCTTCGCAGACGGGCCTGGACTTGCGTCCGGTGTCGGGCCTGAAGAGCTCGGCCGGCAACTCCGAAAACACCTTCGACAGCTCCAGCAGGAAAGCGGCCATCGCCGAACTCTTGCGCCACAGCATCGCGATCTCGCGGCTTGGGTGCGAATCGCTGAAGCCCAGCAGGTGGATGTTCTGCGAGCGCGCCACCGGCGGCTTGGTGGCCAGGGTCGGCAGCAGGGTGATGCCGACGTTGGCGGCCACCATCTGCCGCAGCGTCTCCAGGCTGGTGGCGCGGAATTCGGATTTCTCGTTGGCACCGGACAGCCGGCAGACTTCAAGCGCCTGCTCGCGCAGGCAGTGGCCGTCTTCGAGAAGCAGCAGCTTCTGGTTCGACAGCTCGCCCAGACTCAGCGATTCACGCTGCGCCAGCGGATGGCTTTCCGGCACCGCCAGCACGAAGGGTTCCTCGAACAGCAGTTCGCTGTGCAGCTGGTCGTCCGCCACCGGGAGGGCCAGCAGGCCCGCATCGAGCTTGCCCTCGCGCAGGCGCGACAGCAGCACGTCGCTCTTCTCCTCGATCAGCAGCAGCTCCAGGTCGGGGAAGCGCTCGCGGATGCGCGGAATCACGTGCGGCAGCAGGTAGGGCCCCAGGGTGGGGAAGATGCCCAGGCGCACGGTGCCGGCCTCGGGATCCTGGCTGCGCCGTGCCGACTCCTTCATCTGCTCCACTTCGGCCACGATGCGGCGCGCGCGCTCGGCCGCATCAAGTCCGGACGGTGTCAGCATCACGTTGCGCGGCGCCCGCTCCACCAGGCACACGCCGAGTTCGTCCTCGAGTTTGCGGATCTGCGTGGACAGTGTCGGCTGGCTTACGAAACACGAAGCGGCGGCGCGACCGAAGTGCCTGTGGTCGGCCAGTGCAACGAGGTACTTGAGATCGCGCAGGTTCATGGGACGTTGGATCCTATGCAGGGCGGGGAACGAGGGTCCTTGCGGGCATGACCGTCCATCCTGGACGGCCGATCAGGCAGCTTTCGCGGTCGATTCCTCGGCCGGTGCGGAGGTTCGGATCAGGTGGTCGAATGCGCTGAGGGCCGCCTTGGAGCCATCGCCCGCCGCGATCACGATCTGCTTGTACGGAACGGTGGTCACGTCGCCGGCGGCGAACACACCCGGGATCGAGGTCTGGCCACGCTCGTCGACGATGATCTCGCCGCGTGGCGAAAGCTCCACCGTTCCCTGCAGCCATTCGGTGTTGGGCAGCAGCCCGATCTGGACGAAGATCCCTTCCAGTTCGATCGTGTGCTTCTCGTTGTTGCCGCGGTCCTCGTACGCCAGCCCGCTGACCTTGCTGCCGTCTCCGGTCACCTCCGTGGTCAGCGCCGAGGTGACGACCGTGACGTTGCGCAGGCTGTGCAGCTTGCGCTGCAGGACCGCGTCGGCACGAAGCTGGTGGTCGAATTCGATCAGGGTGACGTGGAAGGCGATCCCGGCCAGGTCGATGGCCGCCTCGACGCCTGAATTGCCGCCGCCGATCACCGCCACGCGCTTGCGCTTGTACAGCGGACCGTCGCAATGCGGGCAATAGGCCACGCCCTTGTTGCGGTACTCGTTCTCGCCCGGCACGTTCATCTGCCGCCAGCGCGCGCCGGTGGAAAGGATCACGGTCCTGGACTTCAGCGACGCACCGTTGGCCAGCTGCACTTCCAGCAATCCACCGTCGGTCACCAGCTTCTCGGCGCGCTGCAGGTTCATCACGTCCACGTCGTACTGGCGTACGTGCTGTTCGAGCTGCGCGACCATCCTGGGGCCTTCGGTCTCGGGCACAGAGATGAAGTTCTCGATGGCCATGGTGTCCAGCACCTGGCCACCGAAGCGTTCGGCCACCACGCCCGTGCGGATGCCCTTGCGTGCCGCATAGATCGCAGCAGCCGCGCCTGCCGGGCCGCCGCCGATGATCAGCACCTCGTAGGGAGCCTTGGCCGCGATCTTCTTCGCATCCCGCGCCGCCGCGCCCTTGTCCAGTTTGGCGACGATTTCCTCGATGCCCATTCGCCCTTGCCCGAAGACCTCGCCGTTGAGGAACACGGTGGGCACCGACATGACCTGGCGCTGCTCCACTTCGTCCTGGTAAAGCGCACCGTCGATCGCGACGTGCTCGATATTGGGATTGAGCACTGCCATCAGGTTCAGCGCCTGGACCACGTCCGGGCAGTTCTGGCACGACATGGAGAAATAGGTTTCGAACCTGTAACTGCCGTCCAGGTCCTTGATCTGTTCGATCAGATCCTGGGCCGTGCGTGAGGGGTGGCCGCCGACCTGCAGCAGGGCCAGCACCAGGGACGTGAATTCATGGCCCATCGGGATCCCTGCGAAGCGCAGCTGGATGTCGTGGCCGGGGCTGTTGAGGGCGAACGAGGGCGTGTGCGCATCGGCATCGCGGCGTTCGACCAGGGTGATCTTGTCGCAGAGCAGCACGATTTCGCCAAGCAGCTCTACCATTTCGCGCGACTTGGCGCTGTCGTCCAGTGACGCCACGATCTCGACCGGGCGCACCACTTTCTCCAGGTAGGCCTGCAGTTGGGTTTTGAGGTTGTCGTCAAGCATAGTGTGTCTCGCGTCGTGGTCCAGCGGGGGTGGCACACCCCGGGCGGCGCGCGCGCGGGGTGTGCCGGGAACAGGGAGCGCCAGGCTCCCCACTACTGCTTTTCCCGTCGAAAGGCTTGCAGCGTCTGGCGAGCGCTTAGATCTTGCCGACCAGGTGCAACGACGGTGCCAGGGTCTTCTCGCCTTCCTTCCACTTGGCCGGGCAGACCTCGTCAGGGTGCGCGGCGACGTACTGGGCCGCCTTGACCTTGCGCAGCAGCTCGAGCGCGTCACGGCCAATGCCGCCGGCGGTGATCTCGACGATCTGGATGTTGCCCTCGGGATCGATGACGAAGGTGCCGCGATCGGCGATGCCGTCGGACTCGATCAACACCTCGAAGTTCTTCGAGATCACATGCGTGGGGTCGCCCACCATCACGTACTCGATCTGCTTGATCGCCTCGGACGTGTCGTGCCACGCCTTGTGCGCGAAGTGGGTGTCGGTGGACACGCTGTAGATCTCCACGCCGAGCGTCCTGAATTCGGCGTAGTTCTTGGCCAGGTCCTCGAGTTCGGTCGGGCACACGAAGGTGAAGTCGGCCGGGTAGAAGAACACCACGGACCACTTGCCCTTGAGGTCGGTATCGGAGACTTCGATGAACTTGCCGTTGTGGAACGCGTTGGCCTTGAAAGGCTTGATGGGGGTGTTGATAAGGGACATGGAAATCTTTTTGTCTGAGGGGGAAGGGTTGCTGCAACTCCGCCATGTTAGGCGCCGCCTATCGATTGTTCAAATCGATTGGATAAATATAATAAATAGATAAAAACTATCAATTGTCGCCTTGTCCCGCACCTGTGAAGTCGACGATGGCCTCAAGCATCTGCGGGTTGCGCGAGGGGGCGTAGATCGCGGCCAACGGCGCGGCGTGTCCCGCGTCAGGCAGCCACAGCAGCCGCGCCTGCACGCCGTTGGCCCTCAGTTTGTCGGCAAGCTCCTGGCTGTCCTTGGCCTCGACCACCCGGTCGGCGGTTCCGTGGACCAGCAGGAAGGGCGGCTCGTTGCCGTCGACGTAATTGATCGCCTGTGCCTGCGGCCAGAGGGCAGGGGGCCGAACACAGGACGATAGCCGCCGCTGATGACGAAGTCGTAAGGCCCGGAAAGGCCGATCACACCGGCCAGGTCGGACGGTCTCATCTGTTCGGCAGCCAGGTAGCGCGGGTCGGTGGCTATCAGGGCGGCTATCTGGGCGCCTGCCGAATGCCCGGCCACGAACAGCCGCTCAGGGTCGCCCGCGTGCTCGGCGGCGTGGAGACGGGCCCACGCCACGGCGCGCGCGCCGTCCTCGACGAACCCGGGGAAGGTGGTGGCGGGGTAGGTGCGATAGTCGGCGACGATGGCGAGGATCCCCCGCTCGGCCAGGCGCTGCCCCACGAAGCGGTACTGGTCGCGACTGCCCATCTTCCAGCCGCCTCCGTAGAGGAATAAGACGACTGGCGCCGTCTTGCTTTCGGCCAGCGCGGGGCGGTAGATGTCCAGCGCCAGCCCCCGCTCCGGGTCGTAGACCACGCTGGCGTCGGCGGGGGGCAAACCGGTGTTCGCCACCGCGAAGACGACGCTCTGGCAGCCGGCGACCAGCATGGCGGTCGCGGCGGCCAGAAAGCCGCGCAGTGCGGCCTTTGAGGCGATGGATCGGGTGCAGGGTGGTCGAGCCAAGCTATGTGTCCTTACCGGTACGATTGACGACATGCTTACGAAGCCAACACCCAGTCTGGATGCGCTGCTTGAAAGCGCCGCCGGTCGAATCGGCCGGAACGAGGCCAGGCTGCTGATGGCGCATGCCCTGCAAAAGCCGGCGGCATGGCTGTTCGCCCACGGCGACGAAGCGCTCCCATCCAACATATCAGCCCGCTTCGATGCGCTTGTGCAGGCGCGCGCGGCGGGCGAACCGATCGCCTATCTGACTGGCCGGCGCAGCTTCTGGACCCTGGACCTGCGGGTTACGCCGGACACACTTGTTCCGAGGCCGGAGACCGAGTTGCTGGTCGAGCTGGCGCTGGCGCGGCTACCGATGGACGTGCCCTGTGCAGTGGCCGATCTCGGCACCGGCAGCGGCGCCATCGCCCTGGCCATCGCCCGCGAGCGCCCCCGTGCGCACGTGATCGCCACCGACGCGAGCACCGCCGCGCTGCAGGTGGCGCGTGCAAACGCCCGGGACCACGGCATCGGCAACGTCGAGTTCCGCCAGGGCAGCTGGTACTCGCCGCTGCATGGGCAGCGGTGCGACCTGATCGCGAGCAATCCCCCTTATATCTCCGAGGGCGACCCGCACCTGTCGCAGGGCGACCTGCGCTTCGAGCCGCCCGCGGCGCTTGCTTCGGGAAGCGACGGACTGGATGCAATCCGTGAAATAGTCGGCAAGGCGCGAATCCATCTGTTCGACATGGGCTGGCTGCTGCTCGAGCACGGCTGGGAACAGGGCGCGTCAGTGCGTGGCTTGCTGGAAGCTGCGGGCTTCCAGGACGTGGCATCTGCGTGCGATCTCGAACATCGCGAGCGCGTCAGCTTCGGACGCACCGCCGCAGGCTGATCACGGGGCGAGCGAAGATAAAAAGGCGAATACGGCCGCTGCGTTAAACTGTGCGCCTACCGCAGAAGAGTGGTCCGGATGCGCACGCTGTACCCAGCGATCGAACCCTACGACACCGGCACGCTTCGGGTCGACGATCGGCATGTCCTGTACTACGAACAGTGCGGCAATCCCCAAGGGAAGCCGGTGGTGCTGCTGCACGGTGGCCCGGGCGGCGGCTGCAGCCCCAAGATGCGCTGCTTCCACGATCCGGCCAGGTACCGCATCGTCCTGTTCGACCAGCGCGGCTCGGGTCGGTCGACGCCGCACGCGGACCTCATCGACAACACCACCTGGGACCTTGTGGCCGACATCGAGCGGCTGCGCGAGACGCTGGGAATCGAAGCCTGGCAGGTATTCGGCGGCAGTTGGGGCTCGACCCTGGCGCTGGCATATGCGCAGAAGCATCCCGGACGCGTCACCGAACTGGTGTTGCGCGGCATCTTCCTGCTGCGCGGTTGGGAGCTGAAATGGTTCTACCAGGAAGGGGCATCGCGCCTGTTTCCCGACGCATGGGAGCACTTCGTCGCGCCGATCCCGGAACAGGAGCGGGGCGACCTGATCGAGGCGTTCCGCCAGCGACTGACCAGTGACGACGTCGGCACCCGGCTGGCCGCCGCGCGTGCCTGGAGCGTTTGGGAAGGCGCGACCAGTTTCCTGCACGTGGACGAGGACTTCGTGAGCTGACACCTGAACGCCGAGTTCGCGCTGGCCTTCGCCCGGATCGAGAACCACTACTTCGTCAACGGCGGGTTCTTCGAAGCCGAAGACCAGCTGCTGCGCGACGCGCACCTCATCTCCGAAATCCCCGGGGTGATCGTGCACGGTCGCTACGACGTGGTCTGTCCGCTGGCCAACGCCTGGCAGCTGCACAAGGCCTGGCCAAAAGCGCAGCTGGAGATTTCACCAGCGTCAGGACATTCGGCGTTCGAGCCGGAGAACATCGATGCGCTGGTCGGGGCCACGGACCGCTTTGCTGCCGGCAGCGAAGGCTGAAGGCGCGACGCGTTGATCTCGTCGCGCCGCCGATCCACGCCAGGAACCCGTAATGACAGGGGCCCCGGTGGCCGGCACCGCCATGTCGCCAAGGAAGCCGGTGCAGTAGCGGGCCGGGATGTTCATGCAGCGGCACAGCGCGATGGCGGAGTGGGCAAAGTCCCGACGCACGCCACGTCCTTCCTCAAGCGCGCCCCACGCGCCCTTGGTGGCGTCTGCGTACTCGTATCCGAACTGGACGTTGTGGTGCACGTAGTCGCAGATTTCCTGCACGCTCGCCCAACCGGTCGGCGTGTGGCCGAACCGCGACCAGGCCTTGTCCACCAGCTTGTCGGTCTCGCAGTAGCGGCTCCCCAGCAAGGTACAACAGCGTTTCGTCCGGCAGCTGGTACACCGCACCTGCTGGGCGGCGGGCACGACTTCATCGGTCCACCCCGTATCTTCCACCACCGCGTTGCTGAACACCGTCAGCGCGCCTGCGGGCGACACCAGCCGGGTGCAGGTGCTGCCGAAACCGTCGTGGTACTGGTGCAGGGGGACCTGGGGCGTGGTGCGCAGCTCCTGCGCGACCAGCACGTCGGCGCGCCGCGAATCGTGCAGGCTCAGCGTCAGCACCACCGGGGTCGGCTCGGGGAAGTGGTGGGTGATCTCGAAACCGAGGCGTATCAGCTTGCAGTTACTCCTGAACGTGAGCGACCTGGAAGCACCGCTGCCTGGGACCAGCTATGCGGTGCGATGCCATTCAAGCAGGCCGCGCCGCTCAATCAGTTGTAACAGCCTGGGCAGGCTGGCGCGTCAAATCCTGCACGATCGGCGGCAGCAGCCGCGCCAGCCGCGCCGCCCATTCGGCCTGGCCGCGCTCGTCGGCGATGAGGTCCTGGCGGATCTCCAGCTCGACGTGGAGCAGTCCACGCCGCTCGCCGTGCACCGGGATGGCGTAGTCGGTGGCGTCGCTCACCGCGTAGGGTTCGTTGTCGCCGACCACCAGTCCATGCTCCTCGCGCAGCGCCGCCAGCAAGGGGTAGGCGAGGCGCCTGTCACGCTGGTACAGCACACCAGCGTGCCACGGTCGTGCCAGTCCGCCGAACGCTGGCGTAAAGCTGTGCATCGCGATCAGGATCGGTGGCCGCAGGGGATCACGCGCATCGAGTTCCCGCGCGATGCGCCGATGGTAGGGCGTGAAGATCTCCTGGGTCCTCGCCACGGCATCGCCCGTCGACAGCGCCGCATTGCCCGGAACTTCGGTACCGTCACTGACCAGCGCGATGGAGCCGGTCGCACCGGGCGGACGATTGCAGTCGATCACCAGGCGCGAATAGCGCTGCAGGATCGCCACCGCGTCCAGTAGCTCGGCCAGCCGCCGGGTGACTCCATCGATGCCAATGTCCCAGCCGATGTGCCGGTCCAGCTCACCCTGCGGCAGTCCGAGACTGCCCAGCGCCGAGGGAACGCGCTGCCCAGCATGGTCGGCGACCAGCACGATGCGCGAGGCGCCGCTCTCGCGGTGCACTGAAAACGGCAATGGATCACCACTGCCCAGCAGCAGGGGGCGCTCACCCACGCTCGGTGCCGTCGAGGTTGTGGTCGATCATCCACAGGCCCGCCCACAGCTTGGCGTCGAGTTCGAAGCCCTCGGCCATTTTCTTCACCAGCCATGCGGCCGCGGCCGCGCGGGGGATCTCGTGCACCAGGATGTCCTCGTCGCCATCACCGCCGCCGCTGCCTACTCGCGTCAGGCCGCTGGCGCGCACGAACGCGATCTTTTCGCTGGACATCCCTGACGAGGTAGGCCCGATCATCAGCACTTCCGCGTGCTCGGCGGTCCAGCCGGTTTCCTCTTCCAGCTCACGGATCGCCGAGAGTTCGATCGATTCGCCGGCGTGCACATCGCCCACCAGCCCGGCCGGCATTTCAATGGTCGGCGCCTGCAGCGGCACGCGAAACTGCTCCACGAACAGCACGTTGTCATCCGGCGTGACCGCCAGGATGATCGCGGCCAGGCCGCCCGCATGGGCGCGCTCCACGTATTCCCAGCTGCCGCGCTTGAACATGCGCAGGAATTTTCCGTCGTAGACCAGCTTGGGTGCGGCAGTCTTGTTGTTCATTCAGGGTCGTCCGGCATTGGATTGGATTTGGTGCGCAAACCGGCGCCAGTGGAGCGGCAGCGGGATGGAGCAGGGCGGAGCCGATGTCAGCGGGCGGCTTCCCCGAGCCCCGCCGCATCCATGATCCGTCGCCGGGTCATGGGGCCGAAGCGCAGCGCCTGCGCCAGCGCCAACAGCATATCGGCGTCGGCTTCGGCGCGAATGAAACCGGACTCGGCGCTGTCCAGCGGCGCGTCCAGCGCAATGGTCGCCAGTTGCCGCCACAACAGCGCGTGGTCGCGCTGCTCGCGCAGGCGAACCGCCATCTGCGCGGCGCCGCGCAGGCGCAGGAATCCTACTTCGTCGATACGGCTGAGCAGGATGTCCAGCGTGCCGAAATGGGCGAGCAGGATCGCCGCCGACTTGGCGCCGATGCCGGTCACGCCGGGAATGTTGTCCACCGCATCGCCGGTGAGGGCGAGATAGTCGGCGATCTGGTGCGCCTCCACGCCGTGGCGGGCCTTCACCCCCGGCATGCCCCAGCGCATGCCGCGCGCGAAATCCCACTGTTCGTCATGGGTCTGGAGCAGCTGCGACATGTCCTTGTCGGCCGAGACGATCACCCCGCGGAAGCCGCGCGGGCGCGCGTAGTGCAGCGCGCTGCCGATCAGGTCGTCGGCCTCGTATTCGCCATGCGCCTGCACGCTGAGTCCAAGTGCCGAGCACAGCGCCTTGCAATGGGTGAACTGGCGCTTCAGTTCGTCCGGTGCAGGCTCGCGATTGCCCTTGTAGGCCGGATACAGCCGATTGCGGAAGCAGCTGTCCAGCGCCTCATCGAACGCAATTGTCATATGCGTCGGGCGTTCCTGTTCCAGTAGTTCAAGCAGGAATCGCGCGAAGCCGTGCACGGCGTTGGTCGGCCAGCCCTCGGCGTCCTGGAATTGGTCAGGCATCGAATGCCAGGCGCGGAAGACGTAAAGGCTGGCATCGACCAGGTACAGCGGTGTGCGCACGACTGGGGGCAGCGCCGCTTCAACCACGCGGGGAGGACTCCAGCGGCCCTGGCACCCATTCGCTCAGGAGCGCCTGGGCGTCGGGACGCTCGCGCTCCGGCACTTCCAGTTTCGGGGTTCCGATGTGGATGAAGCCGACCACCTTCTCGCCGGCGCGCAAGCCCAGCGTGGTCGCAATCACCGGGTCATAAGCGGCCCAGCTGGTCAGCCACTGCGCTCCGAAGCCCTGGGCCTGCGCCGCCTGCAGCAGCGCGAAGCAGACGCTGCCGGCGGTCAGCAGCTGCTCCTGTTCGGGCACTTTGTGACCCGCAGTGAGGCGCGCCACCACCACCACGACCACCGGTGCATGGGAAAAACGGCAGCGGTCCTTTTCCACCGCAGCCGGCGCGGCTTCCGGATCGCGCTGCAGGGTCCTGGCGGCCAGCAACTCCCCGAGTTCATGACGGGCCTGGCCGGCAACGCGGATGAAGCGGAACGGGACCAGCTTGCCGTGGTCCGGCACCCGCGACGCACTCTGAAGCATGTGCACCAGCGCCTGGCGCCCTGGACCCGGTTCACCTAGCTGCTTCGAAGGCACCGATCGGCGCTGATCCAGTGTGGCGTGCAGTGGGAGTCGACTCATACGCCAAAGTTTAGCGTCTTGAGCCACGCTTGGACGGCGACCGCTGTCCATTCATTCTTGTGACGGCACGTTAATTGCCAAAAGCGTATCCACGAAGCGTGGGGAAACCTCCCGACCGAATCGCGACCGGTATCGATCACGCATGGCCAATCCGTACATCCCCGAGGCCGAGCGCGTCAACAACGCGGAGCTGCTCGACCACGTGCGACAACTGGCGCTGATTCCGCTTGCGGAGATGTTTACCGAGCACGGTGAGGCAGCGTTCGAACCCGCCGCCTACGACGCGACGGCAGCCTCGGCGGCCTATCGGGAGCGCCGCAAGCGCTGCGGTCGTCGCTGCCAGCTGGCGACCGGAACGTCCCCACCAATCTCGGCGCGCCTGATGTTCGTCAATTGACGCGGGTCGCGCTTCTGCGTGGCGTGGGCCAGCGAGCTGGCGGCAATGGCGCAGATGGAGCGCCTGCGCCTGCGCCTGCACCGGGACGAGGACGCCTTCTACAGCGCAATGCAGGGGGCGATCGACCGACTGGAGGGCTGAGGAGTGGTGCGGAGGCTGCTTTTGCGCTGCAGGGCATCAAACTACAGAACGGGTCACAGTTGATCGGGCCCGGTTTTCACAAGCTGTCGCGTAGGGTTCCGGGAAGAGCCGCTTTCCCCCTTCTGCCTTCCCACTGCAATGGATAGCGTATGTCCAGCTTCAGCCATGAATTCGACGGCATCGGCCGCAACCAGTCCCTGCTGGACAAGTCACGCGAGTCCATCGTGCCGCCCCTGGTCGAGGCCTTCGCCACTGCGCTGGGCCGCTTCGACGATGCCTTGTTCGACCGGGCCGAGCGCGCTGGCAATTCGCAGGGCGCGTTCCTGGACGGCATGCGTGAGCTCCGCCGCCGGCAGGAAATCGGTGGTCGCTACCGCGACCATCTGGTCAAGGCTTGGCGTTCCCTGGACCGGGGCAGCCGATTTCGATGGAAAATGCCGTAGCCGATTCCGGCCGCGGCCTCAGCCTGGTTTCTGAGCAGGAGCTGGAGTCGCGCCTTGCAGCGCGCAACCTTGCCGGGGTGATCCTTCGCGACTGCAAGCTGGTGCTGGCGCGCCTGGACCGACGCCTCGGATTGATCGCCGGCAACCTTACCCTGGACAGCGAACACAATCCGATTGGCCCCGAGCACGTAGGCGTCGCCCTGCACGAGGCCTTCGGGAGCTGCGAGCTGACGCTCGAGGTGCGATTGGTCGTCTTCAAGCTGTGCGAGCGCGAACTGGTGCCGGGCATAGCCCGCCTGTACGACGCGCTCGACGAGCTGCTGCAGAAGGCCGGGGTGATCCCCGAGATGGCCGCGCGCCCGACTCGCCGCTTGCCCGATCCGCCCCGGCGCGCCGAACGCGACGCGATGGTGGACGAAGAAGAGGCCAGCGCCCCGGCATGGGCCGCACGCTTCACCCACCGGATGGCCGGGATGAAGGGCGGCATGCAGGCGTCCATGGGACAGGGCGGGACTGGCGAGAACCCCGGATTTCCTGGCGGCGCACAGGGGGTGCTTCTCGAAGCACTGCATCACCTCCTGCAGGAGTCGCGCAGCAACCACCCGAATCGGCCACCGCGCCGCGGCTCCGGCTTCGGAGAAAATCGGCCGCTTTCGCAAAACGAGATGCTGTCGGTGCTTTCGGTCCTCCAGAGCACGCCCAGTGCCTCGCTTCGCGCGGCCATTGGCGACAATAACGAGTCACTGGCACAGCGCCTGAAAAGCGAAGTGCTCAACAGCGCCACCAAGCTCGGGGTCGATGTCTCCAGTGCCAGGCTCGCGCCCGCGGACGAGGATGCCATCGACCTGGTGGGCATGCTGTTCGACGTGATGCTGGATGAGCGTGACCTGGAGGGCCGGCCGCGCGAGCTGATCGGGCGCCTGCTGGTCCCGTTCGTCAAAGTGGCCGTCCTGGACCGCCGCATGTTCGTGCAGAAGACCCATCCGGCGCGGCGCCTGCTCAACGTGCTGGCCGAGGCCTGCGAAGGCAACAGCGGAGAAAGCCCTGCCGAGCGCACGCTGATGGCCAAGGTCGAGGAAGTGGTGGACCGGCTGACGGCCGAGTTCAACGAAAACCTCGCGATTTTCCTCACGCTGGAAGGCGAGTTCCGCGACGTCCTGGGCCAGCACAAGCGCCGCATCGAGATAGCCGAGCGGCGGGCCGCCGAGATCCAGAGTGGCCAGGAGCGGCTCGAGGCGGCGCGCATGCGCATGAGCGCTGAACTGTCCGCGCGCCTGGATGGACGCCACGTGCCGCAGGCCATCGATGACTTCATGCGCCAGCCGTGGGCCCATTACGTGACCATGACCGTGCTCCGCGAAGGCGAGGACGCTGATGGCCTGCGTGATGCACTGGCGTTGGCCGACGGCGTGCTGGAAGAGCTGACCGAGGCGCAGCGCCAGATCATCGGCAAGCCCTGGCTGCAGGCGTGGCGCCCCTCGCTGCAGAAAGTGTTCGCCAGCGTCGGCATGAACGCGGACGCGGCAAGCTCGGCTGTCGATGCGCTGCACGACACCTTGCAGGCTGTGGCGGCCTCCCGCCCCGACCTGGAGAAGTCCCTGCCGGAACTGCCGCAGGTGGTGCTTCCGAAGGTCGAGGAAGGTCAAACGCCGATGCAGCTGGTCGGCGGCACCGACACGCTCGATTTCGACAGTGCCGATGCCGACCATTTCCGTCGGCTGCCCATCGGGACCTGGCTGGACTTCATTGACAAGGACAACAGGCTCCAGGCGGGCAAGCTGTCGTGGATAAGCCCGATCTCCTCGCGATTGCTGTTCGTCAATCGCCGCGGCGTGCGCTTCTGCGTGGCCTCGCCCGAGGAACTGGCGGTGATGGTGAGACTGGGTCGCCTGCGCACGCACCAGCGGGAAGATGCGTTCGACAGTGCGATGCAGGGCGTGATCGAGCGCCTGGATCCGGCGCGACCGGCGGCGGCCAAAGTCTGATCCCGCCGCCGGGCTCGTGCCTTTGCTAGCATCGGGCACTGCATCCATCCGGCGAGGGCGAACATGGCGGTCGAAGTACTGGTGTTGAAGGAAACCGCGCCCGGTGAGCGGCGCGTGGCCGCCACTCCCGAGACGGTCAAGAAGCTGGTTGCCCGGGGCGCACGCGTGCACGTGGAAAGTGGTGCCGGCGCGCGCGCGGGATTCATCGATCAGGCTTACGTCGACGCCGGTGCGGTACTGGCTACCGGCGATACGCGCGCCGCCGCCGACCTCGTGCTCTGCGTGCAGGCCCCCGACCCCTCGTCCATCGGCCTGCTCAAGCACGGCGCCACACTGGTCGGGATGCTGCAGCCACAGGCTGACCCGGCTCGCGCGCAGGCGCTGCAGGAGCGTGGACTGATGGCTTTCCCGCTGGAGAAGCTGCCTCGCACCACCCGCGCGCAGGCCATGGACGTGCTCAGTTCCCAGGCCGGCATGGCCGGCTACAAGGCGGTGCTCATCGCCGCGCAGCTGGCGCCGCGCTTTTTCCCGATGTTGACCACGGCCGCTGGCACCATCCGTCCATCGAAGGTACTGATCATCGGTGCGGGCGTCGCTGGACTGCAGGGCATCGCCACCGCCAGGCGGCTGGGTGCGCAGGTCGAAGGCTTCGACGTGCGCCCGGAAACACGAGAACAGATCCAATCACTCGGCGGGCGCTTCCTGGACCTTGGGGTCAGCGCAGCGGGCGAGGGCGGCTACGCGCGCCAGCTGACCGACGAGGAACGCGCCGAGCAGCAGCGTCGCCTGGCCGAGCATCTGAAGGGCATCGACGTGGTGGTATGTACCGCCGCGGTCCCGGGGCGCCAGGCGCCCAGGATCATCACCACGGCCATGGTCGACGGCATGAAGCCCGGTAGCGTCATCGTCGACCTGGCGGCAGAGACCGGCGGCAACTGCGAAGCGACCGTCCCGGGTGAAACCATCGACCATGGCGGCGTCACCGTGGCCGGCCCGTTGAACCTCGCCAGCATGGGCGCGGTGCACGCCAGTGAGATGTACGCGCGCAACGTGTTCAATTTCGTGTCCCTGTTCGTCAAGGAAGGTGCGATCGACTTCGACTGGGACGACGAACTGCTGGCGAAGACGCGATGGCCGGAAGCCGAGGTCGCCATGCTGGCCTAGTCAGTCGGTGTCGCGGCGGAAAGAGGGCACTCTCATGCACCGGTCTTCGCTCTGGCGCTGCGTTTCGGGCGCGCCCGAAACGCTCGCATCGAGGAATTTCTGAAGTCAAACCGGTCGGTGCCGTGACATCGCCTTGCCAAGGGCCTGGCGGCCGGCGGGGGCACTATCGCGGCGTAGCGTTGTGCTGCATCCACTGCTTGCGCTCCTCTGGGGACATCGTCTGCCAGCGCTCCCGCAGCTGCGCGCGCTCTTGCGGTTCCAGCGCCCGCATCTTCTCGAACAACGCGCGTGCCTCCTGGCGCCGCTGCGGACTCATGTCGCGGAACCGGTGCATGCCCTGGCGTGCTTCGCGTCTCTGTCCGGGCGTCATCGCCTTCCAGCGCTGCGCGTTCCGCAACATCCGCGCGCGCTGTGTCGGCTCGGCATTCCAGCGTTCGCGCACCGGCGCGACCAGCGCCTCGCGCTGCGTCGGGGTCAGCCGATCCCAGTCAGGGAGGGCATCGTCGGACTGCGCCATCGCCGCCGACGAGAGCAGAAGAAGCATAAGGGGAAGTGCGCGGGTCAGCAGGTTCATCACTATTGCTCCAGTGTCAGTGGTTGGGACTCGGAAGCCAGCCACACGTAGAGGTCGGGATCCTCGTCCAGAGCGGCCAGGGCGGACGGATAGGCGGATTCGAACTCGTCCACGTAGCCGGCTGCCGCCAGGCGTGCCGGTGCCTGCGTAGGCTCAGGTTCGCCTTGCGGTCCGGGTTGCACGCCTACAGCCACCAGCAGCACCAGCGAAGCCAGACTGGCCGCGAACCAGGGCCACCGGCTGCCGAGGCGGCTCGCGAACCGGCTTTCCGGAGGGGAATGTCGTGCCGTTCGAAGTCGCGCAAGCGTGGTCGCCGACAGGCTGTGGCCTGCCGCATGGTGGAGGGCACGCATCGCGTGGTCGAACTCCGGGTCTTCAGGTCTTTGCGATTTCACGCGAACTCCTCCAAGCGTTTCCTGAGGGTGCCGCGCGCGCGCGACAGATGAGTCTTCACCGAACCTTCCGAACAGCCCATGGCGCGCGCCGTGTCGGTCACGCCAAGCTCTTCGAGTACCCGCAGGGTGAAGGCTTCGCGCTGTCGTCGCGGCAGCGCGCGCAATGCGTCCACCAGTCGTGAATACGCCTCGCGTTGGTCGTTGAGCTGCGAGGGGCCAGCGCCCGGTTCGGCCCAGTCGATCGTGCTTTCCTCACGCCCGCCGCCGCTGTGAGCACGGCAGCGCAGGCTGAAATTCGAGCGCCTCTGGAGGTCCACGATCTTGCGCCGCAGGATGCTCCAGAACAGCGGCGTCCACTCGGCTGCGGGTCGCGAACGGTAGGCGAGCATCTTCATCATGGCCTCCTGCACCGCATCGAGCGCGTCTTCGCGGTTGCGCAGCCCGACCTCGGCGAAACGGAATGCACGGGTACCCACGCCGGCCAGGAACTGCTCCAGCGTGGCCGCATGCGGCATCGCAGGAGCCGGTTGGGATCCGAGGCAGGCATTGTCCTGCACCAGCACGGCTCAGTGCCTGCGGTCGCAGCGACGCTCGAGGCGGTCGCCGCGTCGGTCCCAGCGTCGCTCGACGTGCTCACCCCTGTGATCGAGCCTGGCATCGATGCGATTACCATGGGACTGCAGACGGTTTGCCAGTGCGGGCCTGACGTGGCGGGCTGCCCACGCGGCGCGCCCGTGGTGGCGGGCTTCGATCCGGTCGCCCCGGTGGTCGAGGCGCTGCGCCATCCGCTCTCCCTTGCGATCCAGCCGCTCGTCCATTCGATCACCCGGATCGCGGGCCTGGGCATTACCGGCCGCAGTGCCGAACGACAGCAGGGTCATTGCCAACACACGCATGATGGTCATGTCGCTTCCTCGTCAGGTGGGTGCCGCGTGGATGGAAACGCGTGCGGCCATGAGCGGTTGACCACGCTGCAACCAGCTTCAGTGCGCGGTTATGATGCGCCAGGGGCACTTTGCCCGGGGAGGGAGTGGATGAGCGACGGTTTCGTGGCCCTGTACATCTTCATGCTGGCGGCCATTGCCGGGCACGTGATCATCTCGCGCGTACCTGTGATCCTGCATACCCCGCTGATGTCGGGTTCGAACTTCATCCACGGCATTGTCCTGATCGGCGCCATGGTGGTGCTGGGACACGCCGACACCAACCTCGAGAAGGTCATCGGCTTTATCGCCGTGCTGCTTGGCGCCGGCAACGCCGCCGGCGGCTACGTGGTGACCGAGCGCATGCTCGACATGTTCAAGTCCTCCCGCAAGCCAGTCGTCAAGGGCGACAAGGCATGAACTGGACTTCGCCCGAACTCCTGTCCCTGCTGGTCAAGGCCAGCTACCTGGTGGCGGCGGCGCTGTTCCTGCTCGGCCTTCAGCGCATGGCCTCGCCGGTCACCGCACGAAGCGGCATCCGCTGGGCTGGCCTGGGCATGCTGATCGCCACCGTGGCGACGTTCCTGATGCCAGGGCTGGACAACCACCTGCTCATCTTCCTGGCCGTGGCCATCGGCACGGCCGCGGCGTGGATTTCCGCGCAGCGCGTGGCGATCACCGACATGCCGCAGATGGTGGCGCTGTACAACGGCATGGGCGGCGGCTCGGCCGCGGCGATCGGCGCGGTGGAACTGCTGCGATTTTCCGCCGATGGTGGCTCGCCCTCGATGGTGGTGCTGGTGCTGGCCGCGGTGGGTTCGCTGATCGGTGCGGTCTCGCTCTCGGGCTCGGTCATTGCATGGGCCAAGCTCGATGGGCGCATGGACAAGCGCTACACCTTCAACAGGCAGATGATCTTCAACGCGGCCGTCGCGCTGGCCGCCGTGTTGTTCGGGATCATGGCGATCTGGACGCTCGACCTGCCGTGGATCATCGCCTTCTTCGCGACCGCGCTGGCGCTGGGCGTGCTGATGACCCTGCCCATCGGCGGCGCCGACATGCCGGTGGTGATCTCGCTGTACAACGCGTTGACCGGACTGGCCGTGGCTTTCGAAGGCTACGTGCTCGGCATCGAGACCCTGATCATCGCCGGCATGATGGTGGGCGCGGCGGGTATCCTGCTGACGCGGCTGATGGCCAAGGCGATGAACCGCAAGATCAGCGGCGTGCTGTTCTCCAACTTCGGCGGCGGTAGCGGCGAGATGCAGGAGATTGGCGGCTCACAGAAGCCCATCGAGGCCGGCGACGTGGCCGCGATGATGGCCTTTGCCGAACGCGTGGTGATCGTGCCTGGCTACGGCCTGGCGGTGGCCCAGGCTCAGCACAAGATCTGGGAGCTGAGCCAGAAGCTGATGGAGCGCGGGGTCAAGGTCAAGTTCGCGATCCATCCGGTGGCCGGGCGCATGCCCGGGCACATGAACGTGCTGCTCGCCGAAGCGGGCGTGCCCTACGACCTGATCGTGGACATGGACGACATCAATCCCGAGTTTCCCAACACCGACGTGGCGCTGGTGATCGGCGCCAACGACGTGGTCAATCCGGTGGCCAAGACCGATCCCGCCAGCCCGATCTACGGCATGCCGATCCTGGACGTGGTCAATTCGAAGAACACCATCGTCATCAAGCGCGGCAAGGGCACCGGCTTCGCCGGCATCGAAAACGCGCTGTTCTACGCCGACAATACCCGGATGCTGTACGGCGATGGCGCGGACATGGCCGCTGCTCTGGTAAGCGAACTGAAAGCGCTGGACGGCAGCCACTGATCGCGCCGTGGTGAAACCGGCGCTGTCACCTGGCCAGTAGCCACGCCAGGACCAGCGCCAATGCCATCCATGCCAGGTCTGCGCCTCCATTGGCCAGGCTGGCGAGGATCTGCGCGTGATGCATGCCGAGCTTGAGGGCGGAGTCCAGCGGATTCAGGCCCATGACCATCCCGATCTGGGTGGCCACCATGACCCAGTTGAACAGCAGGATGATCCCCGCCGTGGCACCCACGGCCAGCGCGGCGCGGCGGATTCCGGGCCGCATGCCGCCCAGGCGCAGCAGCAACGCTGATTCGATCGCCCCCACTACCGCCATCCAGCTGCTCTGGCTCTCCAGGTAGATCGCCAGCAGGGTCCACACCAGCACGAAGCAGGCGCTCCCCAGCAGCAGCATGACCGGCACGATCCAGCGCGCGGAGCGGGTGTCGCAGGGTGTATGGGGCATCGTGGTTCCATCGAAGACCGCCAAGGATACTGGAGGGCGCCGCCGTCCACGCTGACCGTGCCGCCCGAAGCGGGCTAGAATGCCAGGCTTGCGCCCTCCCGCGCCGCCCCCATCTGGTTGTCATGTACTCGCGCAGCAGTGAACCGGTCCAGTTCGAACGCGATTGTGCCGCCGTCCTGGTCCCCCAGGGCGACAGCGTCACCTTGCCGGCTGGCAGCTTTGGCTACATCACCCAGGCGCTTGGCGGCAGCTACACCGTGTTCGTGGAAGGGAACCTGTTCCGCATCGCCGGCCCCGATGGCGATGCAATCGGCAAGGAGCCGACCGAGTCGCTGATGCTGCCCGAGGATGCCAGCGAGGGAGATGTGGAGCTGCTGGTGTGGAAACAACTGCGCACCTGCTTCGATCCGGAGATCCCGCTCAACATCGTGGACCTGGGGCTGGTGTACGAGGCGAACCTGCGCCTGCGCGATGACGGGCAGCGGGACGTAGAGGTGAAGATGACCCTGACCGCGCCGGGCTGCGGCATGGGCGAGATCCTGGTCGACGACGTGCGCAACAAGCTGGAATCGATTCCGACCATTGCCGAGGCCGACGTCGAGCTGGTGTTCGACCCGCCGTGGGGCCGGCACATGATGTCCGAAGCGGCGCGGCTGGAAACGGGCATGCTCTGACGCAGTCGCCGCTGCAGGGCAAGGGCCGAACGCCACTTTCTGCGCTGTTTGCGCGATCTCTCCTGAACAGGCAAGCCGGGTGGCGAGCTCTGTCGGCGCTGAAAACGATTACCTGCCCATCGAGCAGATGAAAAGCGTGACGTGAGTCGCAATGAGTTGTCTTCAGCCTGTCTTCATCTTGTGCTGCAGCGCCGTCGCCCGCTAACTTCGCTGAAGGATGCATTTGTTGCTGCACGCATCCCCTCCCACCCGTACAGCCGCCACGGTCCCCTGCGATAGCGTGAGGCTGCTGCACGGGCTAAAGCCGCTCTGGCCGGTAATCTCAAAAGAAGGAACTTCCATGTCACGTTTATCATCCCGCCGCATGCGCCTGCATGCGCTTGCTGCCGCGACCGCCGTCGCCATCTCTTCCATGACCGTCCTGCCAGCCATCGCCCAAGGGCGCATTGACACCAGCGGCTTGCAGTCCCCCACGCAGGACACCTTTGACCGTTTCATCGTGAAGTATCTGGAAGGAAGTGAGCCTCGTGGGAACGTGGCCCAGGTGCAGGCTTCACTGAATGCGGCCGCGCGCGCAATGCCGATGGCTCGCGGGCACGCCCTGAGCGTCTCGCACGTGCGCCGTCTTGCGGTGGACGCGGATGTGATCAAGACCGAGCGCAAGCTGGATCGAGTCGAGGCGGAGTCGCTGATGCGGCAGATCGCCGCCGATCCTGCCGTCGAGTACGTGGAGGTCGACAAGCTCAACCAGATTGCGCTGACTCCCAATGACCCGAGCTTCGGCCAGCAGTTCGGTTTCGGCACCGGCGCCGGAGGCATCCGCGCGACCGAGGCCTGGGACATCACCAGCGGCTCCGGCGTGGTGGTGGCGGTGATCGACACCGGCATCACCAACCACAGCGACCTCAACGCCAACATGCTGCCGGGCTATGACTTCATCATCGACACGGCCGTGGCCGCGGACGGCAACGGGCGGGATTCTGACCCTAGCGACCCTGGCGACGCCTCTGGAGGTCAGCCCTCCAGCTGGCACGGCACGCACGTGGCCGGCACTGTCGCCGCCGTCACCAACAACGGCAAAGGCGTCGCAGGCACTGCATACAACGCCAAGGTCGTCCCGGTCCGCGCACTGGGCAAGGGCGGCGGCTATGACTCGGACATCGCCGACGCGATCATCTGGTCCTCCGGCGGTGCCGTCAGCGACGTGCCGGCCAATGCCAACCCGGCCGAAGTCATCAACCTGAGCCTCGGTGGCAGCGGTGCCTGCGGCAGTGCCATGCAGAGCGCCATCAACGGCGCGGTCGGCCGTGGCAGCACCCTGGTGATCGCGGCGGGAAACAGCAACGTCAACGTCTCCAACGCCTCTCCGGCGAACTGCAACAACGTCGTGGCCGTAGGGTCCACCACCAGCACCGGCGCACGCTCCAGCTTCTCCAACTATGGCGCGTTGATCGATCTCGCCGCTCCGGGCTCCAGCATCCTGTCGACGCTGAATTCGGGCACAGCCGGCCCCGGCAGCGAGAGCTACTCCACCTACAGCGGTACTTCCATGGCAGCACCGCACGTCGCTGGCGTGGTCGCCCTGATCCAGTCGGTGGCCAATCTGGCCCTGACCCCGGCGCAGGTCGAGGCGCTGCTGAAGAGCAGTGCCCGTGCGTTCCCCATATCGCCGTCCCAGCCCATCGGTGCGGGCATCGCCAATGCCAAGGCTGCGGTCGACGCTGCAGGTGGTAGCACCACGCCGCCGCCGCCGACCGGCGGCACGCTCACCAAAGGCGTGGCGGTGACAGGCCTCGGCGCTTCGACCGGAGCTTCACTCAACTACACGATGGCGGTGCCTGCCGGATCCAGCAACCTGACTTTCTCGATGTCCGGTGGCACTGGTGATGGCGACCTCTACGTCAACTTCGGCAGCGCACCCACCGATACGACGTACGTCTGCAGGCCTTATCTGGGCGGCAACAACGAGACCTGCACCATCGCCGCACCGAGCGCGGGTACCTACTACGTTCGACTCAAGGCCTATTCGTCGTTCTCGGGCGTCAGCCTGGTCGGCAACTACAGTGCTGCGACCGGCGGCACCGCGCAGACCTACACCAACGGTACCAATGTCAATATTGCGGACAACAGCACCGTCACCAGCTCCATCAGTGTCTCCGGTCGCAGCGGCAATGCGCCTTCCGCGACGCCGGTGAACGTCAACATCGTCCACACCTACAAGGGCGACCTCAAGGTCGATCTGCTGGCGCCTGACGGCAGCGTGTACGTGCTGCACAACCGCAGCGGCGGCAGTGCCGACAACATCAATGCGACCTACAACGTCAATCTCGCGACGGAAGCATTGAACGGCACCTGGCGCCTGCAGGTGAACGACAACGCCAACGGCGATACCGGCTACATCGACAGCTGGAGCCTCACATTCTGATATCGATCTGAAGCGGCAAGAAAAGGCAACCCCGGCGTTGCCGGGGGTTTTTATGCGGGGAATCTCGAACGGAGCGTGCTCAGCGGATCGCTTCGAACCGGTTCGCCTCGACGTTCTTGCGCACCTTCAGCGGATCCCAGATGCGACCGTTCATGGCGATGTACACACCGCATGGCATCGACTGCACCGCGCCCACCGCGCAGCCGATGTTGAACTCCGCATCCGAACCACGGAAGCGGGCCGGGTTCAGCGCCCCGGTCAGCACGATGGTCTTGTCGGGAATCCGCGCCAGCACCTGTGCCGTCTGCACCATGCTGTCGGTGCCGTGGGTGATCAGCACGTGCCGCGCCGGCTGCGCGGCGATGGTGTCGCGCACCAGTTCGCGGTCGGCGTCGCTGATGTGCAGCGAATCCTTGCGGATGATCGGGATGACGTTGAAGCGAAACGCAACCCCCAGCTCCTGCAGGATCCGTCCGATCTGCGGTTCGCCCACCTGGAAATCGGACTTGTCATCGAAATACACCTTGTCGATGGTGCCGCCGGTGGTGACGACCAATAGCTCTTCCACTGTGCTTGCTCCTGCAGTTGCGGCGCTGCTGCGCGCCGCAGATTATCCGGGTTCGGTGGTATTCGCGCCGTCACCGGCGCCAGCGTGGCTACCGCCTTCTCAGCCGCGAGCGTTCCACCAGAACATCAGGTTCACGGCCAGGACTACCACCAGCGTGTAGACCAGCGAAAGCGGCCCGCCCACGCGCCACAGCTGGCGGTTGGTGTAGTTGGCCGGGCCGGTGATCATGGAGATGATGGGATTGGAGGCGGTCATCAGGTTGTTGGAGGCCGACAGCGCCACGATCAGCGCGAAGGCGGTGGGGTTGCCGCCGGCGGCCAGCGCCAGGTTGATCGCCATGGGCACCATCACGATGGTGGCGCCCACGTGGCTGATCACCAGCGAGAACGCCGTGGTGAGCAACGCGATGGCGATTTCCAGCACCCAGATCGGGATTGCCTCGGGAAGGCGCTCCACCGTGTGCCCGGCAACCCAGGCGGCGGCGCCGCTGCTGTCCATGGCCCAGCCCAGCGGAATCAGCCCGGCCATCAGGAACACCGTCTTCCAGTTGATCGCGGCGTAGGCTTCGTCCATGCGCAACACGCCGGTCAGCAGCATGCCGACCACGCCGGTCATCAGGGTCAGCGACACAGGCAGCCGCGCGGTGAGCGCAATGATGATGGTCAGGGCGAAGATCGCCATCGCGATCTTGAACTTGTGCGGGCGCTGCTCGCCCTTGGGATAGTCGGTCACCACCACGAAGTCCCGGCTTTCGGCCGCCTGCGCCAGGTCGCGCCAGATGCTGTGCAACACCAGCAGGTCACCGGCCCGCAGCGGCACCTCGCGTACGTCTTCGCGCAGGACTTTCTTGTCGCGGTTGATCGCCAAGAGGCTGATGCCCGACTGCTTGCGCAGTCGCAGCTCGCCCGCGCTCTTGCCGATGAACTTGGAGGTCGGCGGGATCACGGCTTCGGAAATGCCGGCGCGGCTCGGATTGAACAGGTCGCCGAAGTTGCGCAGGCGCGAGGACAGGCGCAGGAAGTGGTTCTGGGCGAAATCCTGCACCAGCTGGCGCGAGCCCATCACCCCCAGCACGCTGCCCACCCAGATACGCATGTCCCCTGGCGGGGACAGTCGCGTGTCGCTTCCGGTCTGCAGGGCCAGCATCAGGGGCGCATCGTGCAGCGCTTCGGCATCGTTGAGGGACATGCCCACCAGCGGGCTCTCGGCGGTGACGGTGAGCTCGAACACCTCGCCGTCGATACCGTAGGCGCTGGCGAAGTAGCTCTCGGTGCGCGCGGGCACCACGCTGCTTTCGCCCAGCTCATGCAGTTTGCGGTCGCCGAAGAAGCGGAAGTAGATCAGCGACGCGGCGATCAGCGCGATGCCGATCGGCAGCGGCGCGAACATGCGCAGCGGCTCGATCGTGGCCATGCCCGAGGGCAGGTTGCTGTTGGCCGACAGCAGCAGGTCGTTGAGCAGGATCAGCGGCGAGTTGCCGACCATGGTCAGGGCGCCGCCCATGACGATGGCCGCGGCGATCGGCAGCAGCAGGCGCTGCAGCGAAAGCCCGGTGCGCGAGGACAGGCGCGAGGCCACCGGCAAGTACAGCGCCATGACCGATGGGTTCTGCATGAAGCTGGAGTTGAGGGCGGCGATGGCGCTGGTCATGAGCAGCAGGCGCTGCTCCACTCCGTGACCTCGCCGCAGCAGCCACGACGCCAGCCGGTTCAAGGCGCCGGTGCGGTCCAGGCCGGCACCCAGGATCATCGTGGCGATGATGCTCATCACCGCGTTGCCGGAGAAGCCGCCGAAAATCTCTTCGGGCGCGATCAGCCCGGTCAGGCCCAGCACCACCAGCACCACCAGCGCGACCAGGTCGGCGCGGATGCGCGGGAACAGGAACATCGCCATGGTGAAGCCGACCAGCCCCAGTACCAGGCGCATGTCGTTGGTCAGCGTCAGGCCCGTTTCCATCTCCATTACGCTGCTTCTTCCTCGGCAGGGTGCATGTCAGCAGCGGTCGTACAGAAGGTCCCACACCCCGTGTCCAAGCTTCTGGCCACGGGTCTCGAAATGCGTCTGCGGCCGCCACTCCGGCCGCGCCACGTGGCCGCGCGGGCCGGCGCGATTGACCAGCCCGGGCGCGGCGTCCAGCACTTCCCACATCTGCACCGCATAGTCGTACCAGTCTGTGGCCACGTGCAGGCGACCGCCGGACGCGAGCTTGCTCACCAGCAGGGCAGCGAACTCAGGCTGGATCAAGCGACGCTTGTTGTGCCGCTTCTTGTGCCACGGATCGGGGAAGTAGATGCGGATCTCGTCGAGCGAGCCGTTGGCAATCTCGTTCTGCAGCACTTCCACCGCATCGTGGTGGTACAGGCGCACGTGCTGCGTTGCGGTCTCGGCCAAGGCGTTCAGCAGCCGACCCACGCCCGGCGCGTGCACCTCGATGCCAATGTAGTCGCGCGCCGCATCGTGCTGGGCCGCGAAACGCAGGGCCTCGCCGTTGCCGAAACCGATCTCCAGCACGCGCGGCGCACTGCGCCCGAATACGGAATCGAAGTCGCGCGGCTTGCCCAGGTAGTCCAGCCCGAGTCGCGGCCACTGCTCCGAGAAGGCACGCTGCTGCGCTTCGGTGAAACGACCCTGGCGCAGCACGAAGCTGCGTATCTCGCGGCGTCCGGGCGTTGCGGTGTAGGGCTTGTTGGCGATCGGATCGTTCACCCGATCAGCCCGTCGACCGGAGAGGACGCGCTGGCGTAGCGCTTGCGCGGGATGCGACCGGCGAGGAAGGCCTCGCGCCCGGCCTCGATCGCCTTGCGCATCGCGCTGGCCATCAGGACCGGGTCGCGAGCGCCGGCGATGGCGGTGTTCATGAGCACGCCGTCGCAGCCCAGCTCCATGGCGATGGCTGCGTCGGAGGCGGTGCCGACGCCGGCATCGACCAGGATGGGCACTTTGGCGTTCTCGATGATTTCCAGCAGGTTGTAGCGGTTCTGGATGCCCAGGCCCGAGCCGATCGGCGCGGCCAGTGGCATCACCGCCACGCAGCCGATTTCCTCCAGGCGCTTGGCCAGGATCGGGTCGTCGCTGGTGTAGACCATGACCTGGAAGCCCTCGGCCACCAGCTGCTCGGCCGCCTTGAGGGTGCCGATCACGTCAGGAAACAGGGTGCGCTCGCTGCCCAGGACTTCGAGCTTGACCAGCGTGTGCCCGTCGAGCAGTTCGCGCGCCAGCCGGCAGGTGCGCACCGCATCCTCGGCCGTGTAGCAGCCGGCGGTGTTGGGCAGCAGGGTGTAGCGGTCCGGCGGCAGGACGTCGAGCAGGTTTGGCTCGTTGGGTGACTGGCCCAGGTTGGTGCGACGGATCGCCACGGTGACGATCTGCGCCCCGGCGGCCTCTGTGGCGCGGCGGGTTTCGTCGAAATCCCTGAACTTGCCGGTGCCGGTGAGCAGGCGCGATCGGTAGGTCTTGCCCGCTATGACGAGCGGATCGAGTGTGGTCTTGGGCTCCATCGGCTCATTATTGCCGAAGTGCGCGGTGCGCAGTAGCGCTGGATTGGCTCAGCCGCCGCCGAGAGCGTGCACGATCTCCACCCGGTCACCCTCTTCGAGCGACTGCTCCGCGTGCCGGGCATGCGGGATGATCTCGCCGTTCAATTCGAGGGCGACGCGACGACCTGCCAGCCCTTCGGCATCGACAAGGAGCGCTAGGGTGGTGCCGGTTGCGATCTGCCGCAGCTCGCCGTTCAAGTGGATTTGCATGCCGCCATTCTGCCGCATCGGGTGTTCATGCCGCAGCGCAGCGTGAGCGCCGGCACCGCGGATGAAATCATCTTCCGATACGCCTGCGTACGTTCCACGCTACGCTGGCCCGCAATCCACCCCGTCTCGCCTGTTCGCCACCCACCTGGAGATGTTCCCCATGTCGCTAAAACTCCCCATTCGCTCCGCCCTGGCCGTGGCGCTCGCCCTTGCAGCCGTGCCCGCATTCGCCCAGAGCCAGTACTCGGACACCATCTTCTTCGGCGACAGCCTGACCGACTCGGGTTTCTACCGGCCGTTCGTGGTGCAGCAGAACCCGCTGGCCGGGGGCCTGGGGAGGTTCACCACCAACCCCGGCCCGGTCTGGTCGGAATTCCTCGCCGACTACTACGGCACGACCGCAGCGCCGGCATGGGGACTGACCACGACAGGCGTCGTCAACGCCGAGGGCACCAACTACGCCGCCGGTGGCGCCCGCGTAACGCTGCAGCCCGGCTTCCCGCCCGCACCGCCGACGAGCTTCGCACCATCCCTGTCCCAGCAGATCGGGTCCTACCTTGCCCGCAACGGCGGCCGTGCGGACCCGGGCGCACTTTACACCGTCTGGGGCGGCGCCAATGACCTGTTCTTTACCCTCAACGGACTGACGACGCAGGCGCAGTTCTTCGCCACTGTAGGCCAGCAGGTGGGACTGGTGGCGACGCTGCAAGGCGCCGGCGCCCGCTACATCATGGTGCCCACCCTGCCCGATGTCGGCAGGACCCCGTTCGGCCTGTCGCAGGGCGCCGCCGGTTCGGCGGGCATTACCCAGCTTTCGATGGCCTACAACTCGACACTGTTCGGCGCTCTCAATTCGGCTGGACATAGAGTCATCCCTCTGGACATCTTCAACCTGTTCCGAGAGGTCTCCGCAGCCCCCAGCGTGTTCGGCTTCACCAACGTCACCAGCACCGCCTGCGGTGCTGCCGCCTCGCTTACCTGCGGCTCCGCCAACTTGGTCGATCCAAGCGCGGCCGAAACCTACGCCTTCGCCGACGGCGTGCACCCGACCACCGGCGCCCACCGCATCATCGGCCAGTACGCCGTATCGGTGCTCGAGGCGCCGCGGCAGATCGCGCTGCTTCCGCAGTCGGCCACGGTTGTTGGTCGCTCCCGCGCCGAGCGTGTCGCCGGCCACGTGGGCGCCAAGCCCGACAGCGACGGCATGCGCTGGTGGGGCAACCTGCGCGGGGACTCGCAGCGTTACCTCGACGGCGACGCGTATCGCGGCGTCGCCCCCGCCGGACTGTTCGGCGTGGACCGTTCCAGCGGCAACGTGGTGTTCGGCGCTTACGGCGGATTCGGCAGCGGCAAGCTCAAGCTGGGCCGCGACAACGGCGAGTTTAGGCAGCGCGATGCCACCGTGGGTGGTTTCGTGGGCTGGTATGGCGACCAGGCCTGGGTGAGTGGCCAGCTCAGCTACACCTGGCTTGACTACGACATCGACCGCGAGGTGGTGCTGGGTGCGGCCACGCGCCGTCACCGCGGATCCACCGACGGCACCAACCTCAGCGCGGGTGTCAGTGCCGGCTTCGAGTTCGGCAACGGCGCGCTGCGCCATGGGCCTGTCGTGAGCCTGCTGTCGCAGAACATCGAGATCGACGGCTACTCCGAGGACAACCTGAGCTCCACGGCGATGAACTACCAGGACCAGGAAGTCGATTCGCTGATTGCCAGCGCCGGCTGGCAGGCCAACTTCGCCCTCAGCGACAGCGTGCGCGGCTACGTGCGGGCAACCTACGACCGCGAGCTGGAGAAACCCTCCGAACAGGTGTTCGCCCAGCTGCAGACCATGCCGGACATGCAACCCTACGCGGTGCCGGGCCTGAACCCGGAGCGCGGCTACACCACGGTGATGCTGGGTGCGCGTACCAAGGCCTTCGGGCTCGCTGCCGATATCGGACTGACTTCCACGGTCGGGCAGAAGGCGGCGAATGAGGTAACCGCGTTCATCACCCTGGGCAGCGGTTTCTGATCGCTGCGCGACCGCGCTGACTGCATCCGGGCGCCCAGCGGGCGCCCCGTTTGCATCTGCGATTGCCGCGGACATAGACTTGTCGGCCCGGCGGGTGTAGCTCAATGGTAGAGCTGTAGCTTCCCAAGCTACTGACGAGGGTTCGATTCCCTTCACCCGCTCCAGCGCCGCCCCGGCAGCGTGCGTGGTGTGCGACCTCGTCGCTCAAAGCACTTCTTCGATTCGCGGCGTGGCGTCCTTTTCGCGGGGTGCTGCCGGTCCCGTGTGGCCAGCGCCGCCTGGCTGCATCGGACAGGCATCGGCGCATGGCACTATGCGGCTCCCGCCGTCGCCCGCCCCCATGAAACTCGCCATCCTGTCGCGCAACAGCAAGCTCTATTCGACCCGACGCCTGGCCGAAGCCGCACGCGTGCGCGGCCACAGCGTGCGTGTGCTGGACCCGCTGCGTTGCTACATGCGCGTGGCCAGCGACCGTTTCAGCATGAACTACAAGGGCCGGCCGCTGACCGGCTACGACGCGGTGATCCCGCGCATCGGTGCCTCGATCACACGCTACGGCACCGCCGTGCTGCGCCAGTTCGAACTCATGGGCAGCTACACCCCCAATCCATCCGACGCCATCCTGCGCGCGCGCGACAAGCTTCGCGCCCACCAGATGCTGGCCGCGCACGGCATCGGCATGCCGGTGACGGTATTCGGCGACAACCCCGACGACACCGTGGACCTGCTGTCGATGCTTGGCCCGCCTCCGCACGTGATCAAGTTGAACGAGGGCACGCAGGGGGCGGGCGTGATGCTGACCGAAAAGCTGGCGGCCTCGCGCAGTGTCGTGGAGGCGCTGCGCGGGCTGTACGCCAACTTCGTCGTGCAGGAATTCATCGCCGAGGCGCAGGGCGCGGACCTGCGCTGCGTCGTGGTTGGCGACCGGGTGGTGGCCTCGATGCGTCGACAGGCGCCGGAGGGCGATTTCCGCTCCAACCTGCATCGGGGCGGCACGGCTGAAGCGGTGCAGGCCACGCCGCACGAACAGGAGGTCGCGATACGCGCCGCGCACGTGCTGGGGCTGGACGTGGCCGGCGTCGACCTGATCCGGTCGGACCGAGGGCCGCTGGTGCTCGAAATCAATTCGACCCCGGGGCTGGAAGGTATAGAGCAGGTGAGCGGAGCAGACGTGGCGGGGAAGATGATCGAATATCTGGCAACGAAAGCCAACGAAAACAGTGTGTTGGCCATGCGCCGCAGTGCGAAGCGGGTGAGGGCGAGCAGCCTTTAACGCTGGTTTAATCGAACGGCGCGTAGCTTTGCCCGACCGCAGCTCTCTCCCGTCTCGGGTCGTCAGTCCTTCGACGGGCAGGATTTACGGTAATCGGGTAAACCTCTTGGCCCGGGCGGCGCAATCCGCCTGGGCCTTTTTTCAGCCCGCCGCCGCGGTTACCTTCGTGGAAGCTGTGCAAGAATCAGGGTTGAAGCTCCTGTCCGCTTTGAATGGTCAGGAACCACACCCATCCTTCTCAAAGAGTCCAGCATGTTCAAAGAGTTAGCCGTCGCCTTGGCCATCGTTGTTACCCCTTCCGCGTTTGCAAAGGGACAGGAGAGCGCCCTCGCCCTCGATGTCTCCGCCTCGTTTGCCGAGCAGCATGAGCGGATCCGCGCCGAATTCGCCGATGGCGAGACCTACAGCGAGATCGCGCGCGAGCAGCAGGCGGAAGTCCAGCGGGCGCTCGGTCGAATCGAGTCGACGCTGGGTGAAGCAGGGAGTGTCAGCGAGCTGACTGGGCAAGAGCGTGCCGACCTCATGAATGACCAGGAAGTGGTCAACACGATCCTTACGCTTGCCCGCGAAGACAGCCGTCTGGTGTGCAAGCGCGAGACGAAAGTCGGGTCGCACCGGACCACCACCGAATGCGCAACCGTCGCGCAACGTCGCAAGATTCGTGAGCAGTCGCAAAGCGAACTGCGGCGCGGCCAGCGTACGATGCTTCGTCCCTCGAACTAGAGCACCCTATGCGCATCCTCGTAATCGAAGACAACAGCGATATCGCCGCCAACCTGGGCGACTATCTGGAAGACCGCGGGCACACCGTGGATTTCGCCGCTGACGGTGTCACCGGCCTGCACCTGGCGGTGGTCCACGACTTCGACGCCATCGTGCTGGACTTGAACCTGCCCGGCATGGACGGGCTGGAAGTCTGCCGCAAGCTGCGCAACGAGGCACGCAAGCAGACGCCTGTGCTGATGCTCACCGCCCGCGACACACTGGACAACAAGCTGGCAGGATTCGATTCGGGCGCCGACGATTACCTGATCAAGCCGTTCGCGCTGCAGGAAGTGGAGGTGCGCCTCAACGCCCTGTCGCGCCGCGGCAAGGGCGTGCAGACGCGCGTGCTGGAAGTCGGCGAGCTGGAGTACAACCTGGACACCCTGGAGGTCCGCCGCCAGGGCAAGCTGCTGCAGCTCAACCCGACCGCGCTGAAGATCCTGCAATCGCTGATGGAGGCCTCGCCGGCCGTGGTCACGCGCCAGGAGCTGGAAACGCGCGTCTGGGGCGAGGAGCTGCCGGACTCGGATTCGTTGAGGGTGCACATCCACGGCCTGCGCGCCGTGGTCGACAAACCCTTCGACACGCCCTTCATCCAGACCCGCCACGGAATCGGATACCGGATCGCCGCGCCGGATGCCTGAAGCCGATTCAGCGACGGGCCCGCAGCCGGCGCGGTTCCGCCGCCGGCTGCGCAGCCGCATCATCCTGTCATTCGTGCTGCTCGGTTTCGGGCTCACGGCACTGTTCGCCTTCGCCACCAACTGGACGCGCGAACGCGTGGAAGAGCAGCTCATCGCCGACCTGATGAGCCGCAACATCGACGAATACGCGCGCAGCTTCGCGCGCGATCCCCAGAACGTCTCGGCGCCGGTGACCCAGATGTACGCGCGGGTGGTGACCAACTTCGAGGCGCTGAGCATCGAGGAGCCGGACTGGTACGAACTGCCCGACGGGCTGCACAACATCGTGGGCGTCAACGAGGACCGATCGCCGTTCGCTTACAAGCTGGCGGTGCGCAAGACTCCGGAGGCCTGGTTCTTCCTGGCCTATGACATGTCCGAGACGGCCAGCGGGCAGGCCCAGTTCAATCGCGCGATCTACAGTTCGGTGGTGGTGTTCACCCTGCTGTCGCTGCTGGTGGGCTGGTGGGCCGCCTCTCGCGTGATGAGCCCGGTGTCCGAACTCGCCGCGCGACTGCGCGCCTACCGCGGCAGGAGCGATCCCCGGCCTCTCGCGCCGCACTTTGCCGAAGACGAGGTGGGCCAGCTGGCCGAGGCCCTGGACGATTACTCGGCTCGGCTGACCCAGGTCGTGCAGCGCGATCGCGAATTCAACGCCGACGTCAGCCACGAATTGCGCACGCCGCTGGCCGTGATCCGCGGTGCAACCGAACTGCTGCTCGCGCATCCCAACCTGGAAGACAAGGTGCGCCAGCGGCTGCTGCGCATCCAGCGTGCCGAGGCGCAGTGCACGGACCTGATCGGCTCGCTGCTGCTGTTGTCCAGGAATGAGCGCGGGCAGGGCACCACGCAGGTTGCGAAGGTCGCCGAACAGCTGCTGGATGCGCATCGCGCGCAACTTGGCAGCAAGCCGCTGGTGCTGCGCCTGGAAGGCGAGAGCGGACTGTGCGTGGACGCTCCCGAATCAGCGGTGTCGGTGGCGCTGGGCAACCTGATCGGCAATGCGGTGAAGTACACCCTCCAGGGCGAGGTCGTGGTGCGGCTGCTGCCCGATGGAGTGGAAGTGATCGACTCCGGGCCCGGGCTCAGTCCCGAGGATGCGGCGCAACTGTTCGAGCGCGGCTACCGCGGTACCCATGCAGGCCACTCACAAGGTGGCGGCATCGGCCTTTCAATCGTCAGCCGGCTTTGCGACCTGTATGGCTGGCAGGTCGGTGTGCGGCCTGGCAATGAACGCGGCGTGATCGCTTCGATCGGCTTCAACCCTGCGCGCGTGGCCTGAAGACTGGTTCGGGCCCTGCTGCGCCCAGACGGCGCTCGGTCAGAGGTGCTCCAGCCACCCGCGCCGGTCTTCGGTGCTGCCGTCGAACAGGCCGAAGAACAGCTTCTGGATCTGCCGGGTCACAGGCCCCGGCTTGCCGTCTCCCACCGGCTTGCCGTCCACCGAGCGCAGCGGCGTGATCTCCGCGGCGGTGCCGCACATCAGCAGTTCGTCGCACAGGTAGAGGTACTCGCGCGGAATGTCGCGCTCCACCACCTCGATCCCCTGGTCGCGGGCCAGGTGGATGATGGAATTGCGGGTGATGCCAGCCAGGATCGAAGCGCTGGCCGGGGTGGTATGCAGCATGCCCTCGAACACCAGGAACAGGTTCTCGCCGGCGCCTTCGCTGAGCAGGCCGCTGGACGCCAGGGCGATGCCTTCGCCGTAGCCGTGGCGCCTTGCCTCGCGCGTCACCAGCTGGCCTGACAGGTAGTTGCCGCCAGCCTTGGCGCCGGCAGGCAGCGTGTTCGGCGCGAATCGCTGCCAGCTGGAGACGCAGGCGTCGATGCCTTTCTCCATCCCGTCAGCGCCCAGGTAGTTGCCGAACTCGATTGCCGCCACCGCCACGTCGATCGGAGTCTCGGCGGCGATTCCAATGCCGCCGTAGCCGCGGAACACGACCGGGCGCAGGTAGGCCTTGCTCAGGCCGTTGGCCTTGACGATGTCGCGACACGCCGCGTTGATCTCGTCCGGCGTGTAGGGAATCTCGATGTCGTAGATCTTCGCCGACTGGAACAGGCGCCTGGTATGGTCGGCCAGCCGGAAGATCGCCGTACCTTTCGGGGTTTCGTAAGCGCGGATGCCTTCGAACACCGATGAACCGTAGTGGATCGCGTGCGCCATCACGTGGGTCGTCGCTTCGGCCCAGGGCTTGATGACGCCGTTGTGCCAGATCTTGTCGGGGAATTTCATGCGCGCACTCCTGTGGTGATCCCCATTCTGCCACCGCGATCATCCAGCGAGCGCCGCACGCGGTCCTCACTGTGCCGGCGTAGGCGGGACAGATCGTACCTGCGATGGTGACGTTGTCTGCTGCGCTTGGTGGAAACGGATCTAGAAGGTGACCCAGAAGCAGTTGTAGTGGCGGCGCAGGCCGAACACGGTACGTGACGGCGTGCTGCCATTGGCCAGCGTCTGCTCCAGGCGAAGTCCGATCGGGCGCTGGCGGACGCTTGTGCGCGGGTAGTAGCCGTCGCTGTTGTAGTCGACGATCCGGCCGTCTTCGTCAAGGAGCGGAGGCGGGGCAGGGCGTACCGCGATGATGTCCACGAGCGGGCGCTTGACGATCGCTTCGAGGCGGTTGAGCGTTCGATGCGCGCTGGCATTGGATGCGCCGCTCCACTCGTACACACCGGCGAGCCGGTTCACGTCTTCGGCATTGATCGCGCTGGTGATCTGGTAGACAAGATCGCTGAGCGTCCGTGAACAGCCGCCGCGATACAGGTTGAGCCTGGAGTCCGAATCGCTGGTGCGCGGCAGGCGAGGCACGGCCCCAAGGTCGGCACAGGCCTTGTCGGTATACAGGGTGGTGCCATCGACCATCGTGCAGCGTCGAGCGCCACCCTGCTGCGCTGGCGCGGCCTCGATGAACAAGGAAAGCGCAGACAGTGTGACGAGCATGAGCAGCAAACGGCGCACCGTCGCAGCCTACCCGCTGCAACAACCGTAGGGAAGGGAGGTCTGCTGAACGGAGGGAAGCACGGACTTCGGCGACCTCGCCTGGGTATCCCCGCCGCCGTTCAGCTCATGCGCGCGAGCACGTTCATCGTTGGCTTGGCCAGGTTCAGCGTGTAGAAGTGGAGCCCCGGTGCGCCCCCCTGGATCAGGCGCTGGCAGAGGCCCGCGACCACGTCGGCACCGAAGTCGCGGATGGCATCGGCATCGTCGCCCATGGACTGCATGCGCTTGCCGATCCACCGCGGGATCTCCGCGCCGCAGGCGTCGGAGAAGCGCCGCAGCTGGGTGAAGTTGGAGATCGGCATGACCCCGGGAACGATCGGAATCTCCACCCCCAGCCGGCGCACCGCATCGACGAAATGGAAGTACGCATCGGCGTTGTAGAAGTACTGGGTGATGGCGCCGTTGGCGCCCGCATCGACCTTGGCCTTGAAGTGGCGCAGGTCGGCCATGGCGTTGTCGGACTGCGGATGGGTCTCTGGATAGCAGCCCACTTCGATATGGAAGGCACTGCCGTGCTCGGCACGGATGAACTGGATCAGTTCCGATGCATAGCGCAGGTCGCCGGCATGGCCCATGCCCGAAGGCAGGTCGCCGCGCAGGGCGACGATGCGCTTGCAGCCGAGCTGGCGATACAGGTGAAGCAGCTCGCGGATCTCCTCGCGGGTTCCGCCAACGCAGGAAAGATGGGGGGCGGCATCGAAGCGGTGTTCCTGGTGCAGGTGGCGCACCGTCTCGGAGGTGTAGCTGAGCGTGGAGCCGCCGGCGCCGAACGTGCACGACACATAGCTCGGTGCGAACGCCTTGAGCTTGCGCGCAGTGCGATCGAGCTGGGTGCGCTGCTCGTCGGTCTTGGGCGGGTAGAACTCGAATGAAACGGGAACGCCGGCCATCAGCACTCTCTGGTCGATGGGCAGGAAGAAGACGGGCGGCCGAAGCCGCCCGCCCGCTGTTGCTCAGTAGCGGTAGTGCTCGGGCTTGTACGGGCCGTCGATGGCAACGCCCAGGTACTCGGCCTGCGAGGTGGTCAGCGTGGTCAGCTTCACGCCGATCTTTTCCAGGTGCAAGCGGGCCACTTCCTCGTCCAGCTTCTTGGGCAGGATGTAGACCTTCGGCTCGTACTTGTCCTGGTTCGCCCACAGGTCGATCTGGGCCAGGGTCTGGTTCGAGAACGAATTGGACATGACGAAGCTCGGGTGGCCGGTGGCGCAGCCCAGGTTCACCAGGCGGCCGTCGGCCAGCAGGAAGATCGCGTTGCCGCCGGCGAACACGTACTTGTCGACCTGCGGCTTGATGTTGATCTTCTCGACGTCCTTCATCGCGGCCAGCGCGTCGACCTGGATCTCGTTGTCGAAGTGGCCGATGTTGCACACGATCGCCTGGTCCTTCATCGCCTGCATGTGCTCGACGGTGATGATGTCCTTGTTGCCGGTCGTGGTGACATAGATGTCGCCGCGGCCAAGGGTGCTCTCGATGGTGTTGACCTCGAAGCCTTCCATCGACGCCTGCAGCGCGCAAATCGGGTCGATCTCGGTGACCACCACGCGTGCACCGTAGGCACGCAGCGACGCGGCGCTGCCCTTGCCCACGTCGCCGTAGCCGCAGACCACCGCGACCTTGCCGGCCAGCATCACGTCCATTGCGCGCTTCAGGCCGTCGGCCAGCGACTCGCGGCAGCCGTAGAGGTTGTCGAACTTGGACTTGGTGACCGAGTCGTTGACGTTGATCGCAGGTACCAATAGCGACTTGGCCTCGACCATCTGGTACAGGCGGTGCACGCCGGTGGTGGTCTCTTCCGAAACGCCCTTCCAGTCCTTGACCACGTTGTGCCAGAAGCCCGGGCGCTCGGCGGCAACGCGCTTGAGCAGCTTCTTGATCACGCCTTCCTCGTGCGAGGCAGCGGGTTCGTCGACCCACTTGGAGCCGTTCTCCAGCTCATAGCCCTTGTGGATCAGCAGGGTGACGTCGCCGCCATCGTCGATCACCATTTCCGGGCCCTTGCCGCCCGGGAAGGTCAGCGCGTCCAGCGTGCAGTCCCAGTATTCCTCGAGCGTCTCGCCCTTCCAGGCGAACACGGGAGTACCGGTGGCGGCGATCGCGGCAGCAGCGTGGTCCTGGGTCGAGAAGATGTTGCACGAGGCCCAGCGCACGTCGGCGCCGATGTCCTTCATGGTCTCGATCAGCACCGCGGTCTGGATGGTCATGTGCAGCGAACCGGTGACGCGCACGTCTTTGAGCGGGGCCTCGGCGGCGTACTTCTGGCGGATCGACATCAGGCCGGGCATCTCGTGCTCGGCGATGTCGATTTCCTTGCGGCCGAACTCGGCGAGCGAGATGTCGGCGATCTTGTAGTCGGCGAAAGCGTTGGGCTTGCGTACTGCGTTCATGGCTGGTTTTCTCCGGATTTCCTGCGATTGGTTCGCATGATGGACCGGGCGCCGTTTACAGGGACATCCGCCGAGCCTGGCCGGACGATGGTGACGGCCGGCACCTGGGTGCGGCTGTTGCGGATGATCCGCCCATGTCTCGGTCGCAGCGCCCCTCAGCGGAGGGGACGGTGATTATATCGCTTCTTCGCGATGAAAGGATATATATGCGTGAACGTTCGGGGCACCTCGGGTCATTGACAGCGTGAACTGTCGCGATGCCGGCCCGACCGGCTACGCTCGAGGTTCGACCAAGCCCCGGCCCCGAACCCGATGCAGCATTCCCCGAGGCACCAGATCTTCCGACGCATCCTTCCGTTGCTGCTGCTGGTGCTGCTGCCGGTCGCGGCGGGCGCTCAGGCTGCGCCGCAGGATGGCTACCACCTGCCGCCGCCGCCGCTGCAGGCGCTGGTCGACGCGCCGCTGGCGCCGCAGCCCTCATTGAGTCCCCGTCGCGACCTGCTGGCGCTGATCCAGTCGCCCACCCTGCCGGGCATCGACGTGGTGGCCCAGCCGGAGCTGAAGCTCGCAGGCCTGCGCATCAATCCACGCAGCTACTCGCAGAGCCGCTTCAGCTTCGGCACCGACCTGTGGCTGCAGGACATCGCCAGCGGCAGCGAAATGCGCGTGCAGGGCTTGCCCAGCCCACTGTCGATCGCCAGCTCCGCCTGGTCACCGGACCAGCGCCACATCGCGTTCAACCAGGTCGATGCCGCCAGCGGAAGCAATGAGCTGTGGCTGGTCGAGGTGGCGTCACGACGCGCGCGCAAGCTGCTGTCGCAGCCGCTCAACACGGTCACCGGTCGCGGCTACAGCTGGATGCCCGACAGCAAGTCGCTGCTCGTCCAGGTACGCCCGGAAGGACAGGGCAAGGCCCCTGTCGGCCAGGGCATTCCCACCGGACCCAGCGTTCAGGAGACCGGCGCCGGCGGCGGGGTGATCCAGATCCGCACTTACCAGGACATGCTGAAGAACGAAGCCGACGCCCAGCGCCTCGAGCACTACTTGCGCGCGCAGACGCTGGAGGTCGACCTGGCCGGCAAGACGACCCGCGTCGGCAAGCCGGCGATGACTCTTTCGGTGTCCGCCTCGCCCGATGGCAACTACCTCCTGCGGCAGCAGGTCGAGCGGCCGTTCTCGTACATGGTGCCGGTGTCGAGCTTCCCGCGGCGGATCGAGGTGATCGATCCGCAGGGCAACGTGGTTCGCGAAGTGGCGATGCTGCCGCTGGTCGAAGGGCTGCCGGTCGGCAACGACGCGGTGCGCACGGGCGCGCGCGACATCGACTGGCGCAGCGACGCGCCGGCCACCCTGGTCTGGGCCGAGGCCCAGGATGGAGGCGACCCTGCGCGCGAGGTTGCCGTTCGCGACCTGGTGCTGATGCAGGCCGCGCCCTTCAAGACCCCGCCGGTGACGCTCGCTCCGCTGACGATGCGCTACGCCGGCGTGCAGTGGGGCCGCGGCGACCTGGCCCTGCTTGGCGAGTACTGGCGGAAGACCCGGCAGGTGAAGGAGTGGCGGCTGGCGCCGGATAATCCCGATCGTGCGCCCCAGCTGATCCGCGAAGGTTCGTTCGAGGACCGCTACGCCGACCCCGGCACGCCGGTGACCGTCACGGACGAGCACGGGCTCGAGCGCCTGTTGATCGCCGATGGGCAATCGATCTTTCGCATTGGCGAAGGCGCATCGGCCGAAGGCGACCGTCCGTTCCTGGACCGGCAGGACCTGGGCACGCTGCAGGCCACCAGGCTGTTCCATTCGCAGGCGCCTCATTACGAGATGCCGCGCGCGGTACTGGACGACAGCGGCAGCGTCATCCTGACCTCACGTGAATCCCCGGCCGAGCCGCCGAACCTGCACGTGCGCAACCTGGCCGCCGATGCTGACGGACTGCGTGCGCTGACGGCCTTCCCGCACCCCACGCCGCAGCTCAAGGACGTGGTCAAGGAGCAGATCCGCTACGCGCGCAAGGACGGCGTCGACCTCACCGCGACGCTGTACCTGCCGCCGGGCCACGACCCTGCCAGTGAGGGTCCATTGCCGCTGCTGATGTGGGCCTATCCGGCGGAGTTCAAATCAGCCGATGCGGCCGGGCAGGTCACCGACTCGCCGTACCGCTTCAATCGCGTCAGCTACTGGGGCCCGCTGGCGTTCCTGTCGATGGGCTATGCCGTGCTGGATGACTTTTCGGTGCCGATCGTGGGCGAGGGCGAGCAGGAGCCGAACGACACCTACGTGCGGCAGCTGATCGCCAGTGCGGCGGCGGCGGTGGCCGAGGTCGTGCGTCGCGGTGTCGCCGATCCGAACCGCATTGCCGTGGGCGGGCATTCGTACGGCGCCTTCATGACCGCCAACCTGCTTGCGCACACGCGCCTGTACAAGGCCGGCATCGCGCGCAGCGGCGCCTACAACCGCAGCTTGACGCCATTCGGCTTCCAGGCCGAGGAGCGCAACTACTGGCAGGCCACTGACGTGTACCAGGACATGTCGCCGTTCAACCAAGCGCACAGGATCAAGGATGCGCTGTTGATGATCCATGGTGAGCAGGACAACAACTCCGGCACTTTCCCGATCCAGAGCGAGCGCATGTACGCAGCGATCAAGGGCCTGGGCGGCACCGCACGCCTGGTGATGCTGCCCAACGAATCGCATGGCTATCGTGCACGTGAGTCGATCATGCACATGCTGGCCGAGTCCAACGCCTGGCTGGAAAAGTACCTGAGAGGCACGCAGGCGGAGCCGGTAACCAGTAACCGGTAACCGGTAACCGGGAGATCCGCGGCAAACCACCTGGCATCTCGTAGAGCCGGGCTTGATCGGCTGCTGTTGCCTGGAAAGGATTGGCCTTTCGTAGAGCCGAGCTTCGGCTGCTGTTGCCTGAGAACGCAGCCGAGCAAGCTCGGCTCTACAGGTACGCACGGCCGCCGCGAGCGACGTGCGCATGCTGACCAGCCTGTCCCGGGATATCCCCCAAACCGATTGCCGCAACGCACAAACCGGCCTCGCTTCGGTTAGGCTTTCAAGCCCCCGCCGCCGAGACCGGTATTCGATGAACGATCCTCGCAGCCTTGAATTCGCAGCACCCGACATGCCGCTGCGCGACGATGTGCGGCGCCTTGGCGCGCTGGTGGGCGAACTGCTTGCCGAGCAGGTTTCTGCCGGATTCCTTGATGAAGTGGAGCAGGTCCGCACCACCGCCATCGCCAGGCGCCAGGGCAGCGAGCCACCCGAATCGCTGGCCGGGCTGCTGCACGGGCTGGAGCCGCAGCGGGCCGAATCGCTGATCCGCGGCTTCAGCGCGTATTTCCAGGTCGTCAACCTGGCCGAGCGCGTGCACCGCATCCGCCGTCGCCGCGACTACCAGCGCAGCGGCAACGCGCCGCAGCCCGAGGGGCTGCACGACGTGCTGCTGAAGCTCAAGGCGCAGGGCGTGACGCTGGAGGAGCTGGCGTCGTGGCTGCCGCGCATCGACATCGAGCCGGTGTTCACCGCCCATCCGACCGAAGCGGTGCGTCGCGCGCTGCTGGAGAAGGAGCAGCTGATGGTGGCAAGCCTGGTCGCTGACCTGGATGGGCAGCGCACACCCGGCGAAAGTGCCTCGGACCTTGCGCGATTCCGCATGGCGCTGACCTCCTCGTGGCAGACCGCCGATGCCTCGCCCGTGCGTCCCACCGTGGACGACGAGCGCGAGCACGTCGGCTTCTACCTCACCGAAGTCCTGTACCGGGTCGTGCCGGTGCTGTACGAAACCCTCGAAACCGCGTTCGTGGACGCCTACGGAGAATCGCCCGAACTGCCGCGGATGCTGCGCTTCGGCACATGGGTGGGCGGCGACATGGACGGTAACCCCAACGTGGACGCCAGCACCATCGCGGCCACCTTGCGCGCACAGCGCCGCGCCATCCTGCATCGCTACCTGGGCGAGCTGCGCCAGCTCGCCTCGCTGCTGAGCCAGACCGAGGGCGTGGCCGGCTTTTCGCCGGAGGTGCTGGAACGGGTCGCGCAGTACCGCGAACTGCTGCCGCAGGCCGCCGCGCGTTCGCGTCCGCGCCACGCCGACCAGCCCTACCGCCTGCTCAACGACCTGATGCGCGCGCGCCTGCGGGCCACCCTGGACGAGGCACCGGAAGGCTACGCCTCGCCCGATGAGTTTGCCGCTGACGTCGACCTGATCCTGCACAGCCTGGAAGCCAACAAGGGCCTGCACGCGGGCTGGTTTGCCGTGCGCCGGCTGGCGTGGCGCGTGCGCAGTTTCGGCTTTCATCTTGCGCGGCTCGACGTGCGCCAGGAATCGACCGTGCACGCGCTCGCGGTGGCCGCTTCGCTCGATGACAAGCAGTGGGAATCACGCGATGCGGTCGAGCAGGCATCGCTGCTGGCCGACTACGCCAGCGGTAGCAAGACGCTGCCGGCCACCGAAGAGGGCGGCAGCCCGCGACTGGACGCGGTCTTCGATGCGCTTTCCGAAGCACGCCGCATCCACGGCGCCGACGCACTGGGCGCCTACATCATCAGCATGGCGCACAACCGCGCCGACGTGCTGACGGTGCTGGCGCTGGCGCGCCGTGGTGGACTGGTCGATTCCAACGGCAACGTGCCGCTGGATATCGCGCCGCTGTTCGAGACCGTCGACGACCTGCGCCATGGCCCGGCGACCCTTCGCGACCTGCTCGCCGACCCGGTCTACCGCGCCCATCTGGCCGCGCGTGGCAACGTGCAGATGGTGATGCTGGGGTACTCGGACAGCGGCAAGGACGGTGGTATCGCCGCCTCGCGCTGGGGCCTGCAGCGCGGGCAGGTGGAGCTGCTGCAGGCCGCACATGAGCTGGGCATCCGCCTGACCTTCTTCCACGGTCGCGGTGGTTCGATCAGCCGCGGTGGCGGCAAGACCACGCGCGCGGTCGATGCCTCGCCACGCGGCAGCGTCGACGGCCGCCTGCGGGTCACCGAGCAGGGTGAAGTCATCCATCGCAAGTACGGCATCCGCGCGCTGGCGCTGCGCTCCCTGGAGCAGGCCACCGGCGCCGTGCTGACGGCGAGCCTGCGTCCGCGGCCGCCGGAGCCGCGCGAGGCGCAGTGGCGTTCGATGATGGACACCGTCGCCAGTGAAAGCACGCGCGCCTACCGGCAGTTCGTGGAGGCGCCGCGCTTCATGGACTACTTCCGCAGCGCCACCCCGATCGACGTGATCGAACGCATGACCCTGGGGTCGCGGCCGTCGCGGCGCCTGGGAGAGGACGCGGCACTGGACAACCTGCGCGCGATCCCGTGGGTGTTCGCCTGGAGCCAGGCGCGTGCGGTGATTCCGGGCTGGTATGGCGTGGGCAGCGGCCTGCAGGCCGTGGCCGACGCCGGTGGCGAAGACGCGCTCTTGGAGATGGCGCGCGACTGGCCGTTCCTCAGGACCTTGCTCGACGACGTGGCGATGGTGCTGGCCAAGGGCGACCTGGCGATTGCCGAAATGTTCTCGCGAATGTCCGGGCCGCTGCACGACGAATTCTTCCCGATGATCCAGCGCGAGCACGCGCTCACCCAGGACTGGGTGCTGCGCCTGACCGGCGGCGAATGGCTGTTGCAGAACGACCAGCGCCTGGCGCTGTCGATCCGCCTGCGCAATCCCTACATCGATCCGATCAGCGTGCTGCAGGCCGACCTGCTCGGGCGCTGGCGCGAGACCGGTCGCGAAGACGACGCGCTGCTGCGCGCGCTGGTGGCCAGCATCAATGGTGTTTCGCAGGGCGTGCAGAACACGGGTTGATTGCCCCCAGACGATCCATGTAGGAGCGGGCCCTGCCCGCGAACGCTTGAGATCATTCCGAGTGGCGTTCGCGGGCAGGGCCCGCTCCTACAGGAACAAATGTACTCTCAACCGTCCAGCTGGCTCCAGCGCAGGTAGGCCGCATCCAGGCTGGCCTGCGCCGCCGCCATGGCCTCGTTGGCGGCGAGCACCGCGGCGGCGCCCTGCTGGTAGAAGGCGGCGTCATTCATGGCTGCGGTGCGCTGCGCGATCTCCTTCTCCAATACCTCGATGGTGGACGGCAGGGTCTCGAGCTCGCGCGTTTCCTTGTAGCCGAGCTTGCGCTTCGGCTCGGCGACCACCGCGGCGGTCTGCACCGGGCTCGGTGAGGCCCTGGAAGGTGTGGCGGCTTCGGCGTTGAACAGGGAAGAAGGACGCTGCCTCACCCAGTCGCTGTAGCCGCCCACGTAATCGGCCAGGCGGCCCTTGCCCTCCAGCACCAGGGTGCTGGTGACCACGTTGTCGATGAACTCGCGGTCGTGGCTGACCAGCAGCAGCGTGCCCTTGTATTCGCCCAGCAGTTCTTCCAGCAGCTCCAGGGTTTCCACGTCCAGGTCGTTGGTCGGTTCGTCCATCACCAGCAGGTTGGACGGCTGCGCGAACAGCTTGGCCAGCAGCAGGCGGTTGCGCTCGCCACCGGACAATCGGGTTATCGGCGCGCGGGCCCGCTCAGGCGAGAACAGGAAATCCTGCAGGTAGCCGATGATGTGCTTGCGGGTGCCGTTGACTTCGATGAAGTCACGGCCCTCGGCCACGTTCTCCAGCGCATTCAGACTGTCGTTGAGCTGGCTGCGGTGCTGGTCGAAATACGCCACCTGCAGGCTGGTGCCGAGCGTGACTTCACCGCGCTGTGGCTGCAGTTCGCCCAGCAGGATCTTGAGCAGGGTGGACTTGCCCGCACCGTTGGGTCCGATGATGCCGACGCGGTCGCCGCGCATGATCGTGGTGGACACGTTGTCCAGCAGCACGCGGCCGTCGTAGGCCTGGGTAATGCCCTTGATCTCGATGACCTTCTTGCCCGAATTCTGCGCCGCGGCCACTTCCATGCGCACGTTGCCGCCCAGGTCGCGGCGCTGTGAGCGCTCGCGACGCAGTGCCTTGAGCGCAGTGACCCGGCCCTCATTGCGCGTGCGGCGGGCCTTGATTCCCTGGCGGATCCAGATCTCTTCCTGCGCCAGCAGCTTGTCGAAACGCTGGTTCTCCTGCGCCTCGGCATGCAGGCGCTCCTCGCGGCGGCGCAGGTAATTTTCGTAGTCGCCGGGCCAGCTTGTGACCTGGCCGCGGTCGATTTCGATGATGCGCGTGGCAAGCGCGCGCAGGAAACTGCGGTCGTGGGTGACGAACACGATGCTGCCTTCGAACTGCTTGAGGAAGCCCTCGAGCCACGCGATCGCGTCGATGTCCAGGTGGTTGGTGGGCTCGTCCAGCAGCAGGATGTCGGGCTTGCGCACCAGCGCCTGGGCCAGCAGCACGCGGCGCTTCATGCCGCCCGACAGCGCGGCGAAGTCGGCGTCTTCGGGCAGCTCCAGCTTGGTCAGCACCTGCTGTACGCGCAGGTCCAGGTCCCAGCCGTGCTGCGCCTCGATCTGCTCCTGCGCGTTGCCCATGGCCTCCATGTCGCCGTCGTGCAGCGCGTGGTGGTACTGGGCCAGCAGGTGGCCCAGGTCGCCGAGGCCTTCGGCGACGACATCGAACACCGTGCCTTCGGTGCCCTGCGGAACCTCCTGGGCCATTCGCGCGACCACCACGCCGGCCTGCAGGCGTACCTCGCCATCGTCAGCGGTGAGTTCGCCGGCCAGCAGGCGCATCAGGGTGGATTTGCCCGCGCCATTGCGCCCCACGATACAGACGCGCTCGTTGGGTTCCAGGGTGAGGTCGACGTGTTCGAGAAGGAGCGGACCGCCGATGCTGAAATCGACGCGCTGCAATTGCATGAGTGACATGCGCCATTGTACCTGTGCGGGTGTGTCGGCCGAAGCCGGGTAAAGAAAAAGCCCCGCATCAGCGGGGCTCGTTCAGTGCGCGATGCGCAGGCGGATTATTTGATGCCGCCGGCCTTGCGCAGTTCCTCGGCTTTGTCGGTCTTCTCCCACGAGAACGCGGTGGCGGTGTGCTGCTTGCCGGTGCTGTCGGTGTAGCTGAACTCCTTCGGCTTGCGACCGAAGTGACCGTAGGCCGCGGTGGCCTGGTACATCGGGTGGATCAGGTCGAGCATCTTGACGATGCCGTACGGGCGCAGGTCGAAATGCTTGCGGATCAGCTTTTCGATCTTGTCGTCGCTGATCTTGCCGGTGCCGAAGGTGGTGACCGAGATGGAAGTCGGCTCGGCCACGCCGATCGCGTAGCTCACCTGCACTTCGCACTTGTCGGCCAGGCCGGCGGCGACCACGTTCTTGGCCACGTAGCGGGCAGCGTAGGCGGCCGAACGGTCGACCTTGGACGGATCCTTGCCCGAGAACGCACCGCCGCCGTGGCGGGCCATGCCGCCGTAGGTGTCGACGATGATCTTGCGCCCGGTCAGGCCGCAGTCGCCGACGGGGCCGCCAATCACGAAGATGCCGGTCGGGTTGATGTGGATCTTGTTCTTCGGCAGCTTGTCCAGCATCGCCTTGGGCAGCACGGGCTTGAGGATGTGCTCGTAGACGCCGTCCACCAGGTCCTTGTGCTTGATGCCCGGGTCGTGCTGGGTCGAGAGCACCACCGCGTCCAGGCCGACCACGTTGTGGGTGTCGTCGTAGCGCAAGGTGACCTGTGACTTGGCATCCGGGCGCAGCCACTTGAGCTTGCCGTTCTTGCGCACCCTGGCTTGCTGTTCGACCAGGCGGTGGCTGTAGTAGATCGGCGCGGGCATGAACTCGGGCGCTTCGTTGCAGGCATAGCCGAACATCAGGCCCTGGTCGCCGGCACCCTGTTCCTCCGGCTTCTTCTGCTTCTTGCCGTGGCCGTCGACGCCTGCGGCGATGTCGGGCGACTGCTTGCCGATCAGGTTCAGCACGCCGCAGGTGGCGCCGTCAAAGCCGACTTCCGAACTGTCATAGCCGACGTCAAGGATCACCTTGCGGGTCAGCGCCTCCAGGTCGATCCACGCGCTGGTGGTGATCTCGCCGGCGACGATCGCAACGCCCGTCTTCACCATGGTCTCGCAGGCCACGCGCGCGCGCTTGTCCTGCTTGAGGATGGCGTCGAGCACGGCGTCGGAAATCTGGTCGGCCAGCTTGTCCGGGTGGCCTTCGGAGACCGACTCGGAGGTGAAGAGGTAGTTGGACATTCGGCTTATATCCCTTGATCGAGATGAAAAGATGGACGCGTATGATACACGCGCCACGCGCGCGATGCATTGTGCCGGCGGTGGCGGTCGCGGCGGGTTAAGGGTTGGAGTCGGCGCGGGTGCCGCCGCGTGCGGCGCTGCTAGCATTGGACATGGATTCATTGACCCAGATCGTCCTCGGCGCCGCGGTCGCCGCCGTCGTCGCGCCGGCCCGGCACCGCCGCGCCGCCCTGTTGGCCGGCGCGGCCCTCGGCACGCTGCCTGATCTGGATTCGTTCCCGATCGTGCTGTTCACCGACGACCCGGTGGCCTTGATGACCGTGCACCGCGGCTTCAGCCATTCCCTGTTCGTGCTGCCGCTGGTGGGCTGGCTGCTGTGGTGGCTGTTCAAGCGCAGCGGAGGGCGCGTGGCCGAATCGCCCACGCGCTGGTTCTGGGCGATCCAGCTGGTGCTGGTCACCCATCCGCTGCTCGACGCCTTCACCGTCTACGGCACGCAGCTGCTGTGGCCGCTGCCAACGCCGCCGGTGATGTGGTCGAGCGTCTTCATCATCGACCCACTGTACACGGTGTGGCTGCTGGTCGCCTGCGTGGCCGCGTTCTTCCTGCGCGAACGGGCGGCGGCGCAGCGCGCGCTGCTCGCCGGCCTGGCGCTGAGCACCGCCTACCTCGGCTGGTCGCTGCTGGTCAAGGGCATGGTGGAGCGCGAGGCCGGTCGCGCCTTGGCCGCGATGGGGCTCGCCGACGCGCCCAGGTTCTCGGTGCCGACGCCGCTGAACACGGTGCTGTGGCGCGTGGTGGCCATGACCCCGAACGGCTACGTGGAAGGCTATCGCTCGCTGCTGGCCGACCGCGGCGCGATGCGCTTCACCGGCCATCCTTCCAACGTGCAGGCGCTACAGGAAGCCAGCCACGTTCCAGCGGTGCGGCGATTGGCGTGGTTCAACCATGGCTTCATGCGCGCCCGCGAGATCGACGGACAGCTGGAGCTGGCGGACCTGCGAATGGGCAGCGAACCGGACTACTTCTTCGCCTTCGTGGTCGCGCAACGCCAAGTCAGCGAATGGCGACCGATTGCGCCGCGGCAGCTGACCGTAAAGCGTGATTTCGACGAAGTGTGGAATGTAACGTGGGAGCGGCTGCGCCATGGCGACGCTGCAGCGGAAGGGCCGGGGGAATGATGTCTGTGTGGTCACCTTCACGGGTCGTTTGAGTCACTGCGCCGCGCTGCGCCCGCACCAGCGTCATGGCGCGAGTGCAGGAACGCACTGTGACCAACGCCACCCGTCGCAGGCTCTCCCCGCGCATGTGGCCCGCAAGACGCGAACCCGTCAGGGTTCGCGAAGGCGCCAGGCTGCAGCGGGCACGGCGGGCACGACACCCGCCACCAGCGCATCGAAATAATTGCGCGTCAGTCCAAGCTGTGCTTCGGCTGTTTCCGCAAGGTTGACCACTGCACGAAACGCGCTGCGTTGCTCCTCGCTGTGCTCGGCGCGATCCTTGGCGTACCAGCCCAGGTGCTTGCGCGCGATGCGCAAGCCCTGGTGCTCGCCGTAGAAGGCGTGCAGTGCGAGCAGGTGCTCCAGCAGGATGTCGCGCACCTCGGCGATGGACGGTGGCGACAAGACTTCCCCATGAACGAGGAAGTGCGATATCTCGGCGAAGATCCACGGCCGACCCTGTGCCGCACGGCCGACCAGCAGGCCGTCCGCCCCGGTCAGGCGCAGGACCGTCGCCGCCTTCTGCGGTGAGTCGATATCGCCATTGGCCAGCACCGGGATCGCCAGGGCTGATTTGATCTCGGCGATGGTCTGGTACTCGGCCTGCCCGCTGTACTGCTGGTCGCGTGTGCGGCCGTGCACCGCCAGCGCGGCGATGCCGGCGGACTCGGCAATCCGCGCGATGGCCAAACCGTTGCGCTGGTCGCGGTCCCATCCGGTGCGGATCTTCAGCGTCACCGGCACGTCCACCGCGCGCACCACGGCATCGAGGATCCTGCCCACCAGCGCCTCGTCACGCATCAGCGCCGAGCCGGCCCAGGCGTTGCAGACCTTCTTCGCGGGGCAGCCCATGTTGATGTCGATCAGCTGCGCACCGTGGTCGACGTTGTAACGTGCCGCGTCGGCCAGCTGCCGCGGCTCGGTGCCGGCGATCTGCACGCTGATCGGAGCCGGTTCGCCGGCGTGGTCCATGCGATGTCGTGACTTGGACGTATGCCAGAGGCGCGGATCGCTGATGGTCATTTCCGAGACCGCAAGGCCCGCACCCAGCCGCTTGCACAGCTGGCGGAAGGGCTTGTCGGTGACGCCCGCCATGGGCGCGAGCACCAGCGGCGGATCGATGGCGTAGGCGCCAATGCGCAGTGCAGGAAGACTCATGGCCCGCATTATCCGCCACTGCCGGCTGCCAAAGTCAGAGGGCGCTGACGTCAGCCGGCGCTGCGATCGCCGAAACGGGCCGCCACTTCCGAGCGTTCCGGCATCGCCAGGGCTGCGCCGGTATGTTCGGTGGACAGGGCCGCATAGCGGTTGGCGAAACGGATGTGGTCTGCGAACGGCAGGTCGGGCTGCATCGCCCAGGACGCGGCGAAGGCTCCGTTGAACGCGTCGCCGGCACCGGTGCTGTCGACCGTGGACGCCGGCTCGGCGGCGATGCGGTAGTAGGGCTTGCCATCGTCCCGGGTGGAATCTTCCGGATGCGAGACGAACACGCCGGCGACACCCAGGGTCACCACCACGCTGCCCTGGCGCAGCAGCTCGCGGCACGCCGTGTGCAGGCGGGCGCCATCGCAGGAGGCGACGTCATCGGGTTCGATGCGTTCGCCCACGTGGCGCGCCAGCAGCGCGGAGAATTCGGTCTCGTTGGGGGTCAGGATGTCCACCAGCGCCAGCATTTCGCTGGTGGTCGACGCGTTGGCAGGGGCCGGGTTGAGCAAGGTGCAGGTGCCGCTCTCGCGGGCGAGGCGCAGCCCTGCCATCACGCTCTCCACTGGCGACTCGAGCTGCGCGAGCACGACCTTGGCGCTGGCGATCCCTTCAAGCTGCTCCTCCACGAACGCCGGAGTGAGCGAGGCGTTCGCACCTGCGCCGACCACGATGCTGTTGCGACCGCGTGCGTCGACGTAGATGCCGGCGCTCCCGGTGGGATCCTCGCTGTGCTGGGCCCGAAGCTCGATCGACTGGTCCTTGGCCAGGGATCGGGCCAGCACGCCACCGAGGTCGTCACCCAGCGCGCACACGAACGCCGTGCCGGCGCCGGCACGGGCGCAGGCCACGGCCTGGTTGAAGCCCTTGCCGCCCGGACCGGTCTGGTAGCGGCCGGCGATGGTCGCGCCAGCCGCAGGCAGCGCGTCGCACTGCCACACATGGTCGACGTTGAACGAGCCGATCACCACGACCGCGCTCACAGCGCCACCTGCAGCGGCGCGGTGCCGGCAAGGAAGGACAGCACGCCGGCGATGGTCGCGGTCATCAGGGTGGCGATGCTCCCGCCGAGGACCGCGCGCAGACCGAGGCGAGCCAGGTCGGCGCGTCGTTCCGGTGCGATCCCGCCTATGCCGCCGATCTGGATCGCGATCGAACTGAAGTTGGCGAAACCACACAGCGCGTAGGTGGCGATCAGGCGGCCCTGGTCGGTGAGGGTCACACCCTCCACGCCGCCGCGCAATATCTCGCCCAGCTGCACGTAGGCGACGAACTCGTTCAACACCACCTTGGTGCCGATAAGTCCCCCGACGACGTTGGCATCCTGCCACGGTACTCCAATCACCCACGCCAGTGGAGCAAGCAGGTAGCCCAACAGCGAAGACAGGTCGGTCGGACGTCCCAACGCGGCTTCAAGTCCGGTCAATTGCCCAAACCAGACCAGCGGCGCGTTGAGCAGCGCGATCAGCGCGATGAAGGCCAGCAGCATCGCGCCGACATTCAGCGCCAGCTTCAGTCCCTCGGCCGCGCCGGCGGCGGCGGCATCGATCACGTTCGTGGTTTCCTTCTCCACCTCCACCCGTACCTTGCCGAGGGTCAGCGGCACTTCCGTCTCGGGGATGAGGATCTTGGCGATCACCAGCGTGGCCGGTGCGGCCATGATGCTGGCGGTGATCAGGTGCTTGGCATAGAACGCCTGCTGCACCGGGTCGCCGCCGCCCAGCAGCAGGACGTAGGCGCCGAGCACGCCACCGGCAATCGTCGCCATGCCGCCGACCATCAGCGTGAGCAGCTCGGAGGTTGTCATGCTGGCGATGTACGGCTTGACCACCAGCGGTGCCTCGGTCTGCCCGATGAAGGCGTTGGCCGTCACCGAAAGGGTTTCGGCACCGGACACGCGCATCAGCCGGGTGATCACCCAGGTCATGCCCCCCACGATTTTCTGCATCACGCCCAGGTGGTACATCACGCTCATGAAGCTGGCGAAGAAGATGATCGTCGGCAGCACCTGGAAGGCGAACACAAAACCGAATTTGGCGGGGTCGGTGAAGTCGCCGAAGATGAAGCGTGCACCTTCGGTGGTGAAGCCGAGGAGCCTCACGAATCCGCTGGACAGGCCGTCGAATATGCTGGCGCCCCAAGGGGTCAGCAGGACCAGGCTCGCGACCACGATCTGCAGGGTGAGACCGATGCCGACCAGCCTCCAGTCGACGCGGCGCTTGTTGTTGGAAAACAGCCACGCGATGCCGATCAATACGGCCAGCCCGAACAAGCCGAATCCGATACGCCCCAAACCTTCCAACATCGTGTTCCCCAGCTACTCGATTCCAGTGCGCGCAGCCTAGAGGAGGCCGCCCGGACCGGCAAGGCAAATCGCCGTTCAGCCGATGCCGCGCCACGCCACCAAGATCGCCAGCACCAGGAAAACGCCGGCCGCGATGCGGCGCGCCAACTGCAGCGGCACGCGGTCGGCGAAGCGATGGCCGAGCCACAGGACCGGAAGATTGGCCAGCAGCATGCCCAGGGTGGTCCCGGCGACGACTTCCCACAGCGGCTCGTATTTCGCCGCCAGCAGGACGGTCGCCACCTGGGTCTTGTCGCCGATCTCGGCCAGGAAAAACACCACCGTGGTGGCGAGGAAGGCGCCGTACGCAGGAACCTTGGCGTCCTGCTCCTCCAGCTTGTCCGGTTTCAGCGCCCACACCGCCACCGCGAGGAAACTTCCCGCCACCACCCACCGGAGCACCTGCGGCGAGATATGCTGCGCCAGCTCCGCACCCAGCCACGCGGTGACCGCATGGTTGACCAGCGTGGCAAGCAGGATTCCCGCTGCGATCGGCCATGGTCTGCGGTAGCGGGCGACCAGCAGCAGCGCCAGCAGCTGGGTCTTGTCGCCGATCTCGGCCAAGGCGATGGTGCCGGTCGAGACCAGCAGGGCGTGCAGGGAAAGCATTCATTGCTCCGGGGCCAGGCGTATGACACACAGGGACAGTTGCCCTGCGTCCCGGCCCGGGTACGCACGACACTGCCTGCGGTCTTGCCCGACTCGAAGTCCCGCGCACCATGGCTGCTGCCAAGTATGTTGACGCGCGGATCCCGCATTCGCGGGTGGGCTACTCCCCGTAGGAGAGCGGCGATTATACAGGAGCGGATGAGCTCTGGTTCACCTGCAAGGTTCCGATGGCGCGGCGTCCCCTGCAAGGTGCCCGTCAATATCGAGCACCGAGTTCAACTTCCTTCTAACCAGCAAGTTGCGCCGTTGCATCGCCTCACTTTCCTTGTGCCTGCACCAATGACGATAGGATGCCAGATCGTTCCAACGGGATTACCGCGCCATGCAATATCGCCGCCTCGGTTCGTCGGGCCTGCAGCTCTCCGCG
>JBDNHW010000082.1:0-15398 GCA_041688625.1 Pseudoxanthomonas sp. | reverse complement strand
GGGACTGCGCGCCGCGGCGTGCCGTCCGGGGGGTGGATGTTGCCGCCCGTAAGACTGAATCGACTTCATCATTTCCCTGCCTACGGATGACCTCATGAAGAACAAGGCGCTCTACTCGTTCGCACTTGTCGCCTGCCTGGCTGCCGCGAGCGCATGCTCCCGCTCGGCGGATCCGGCACCGGCACAAGCACCGGAATCCGCGTCCGCATCCACCCAGGCGCCCACCACCGCGCTTGGCGGCATCGTCAAGCGGGCCACCGATGAAGCCCGCCAGAAGATGGCCGCCGAGAATCTGGACGTGGGCCACGGCGCCGGCGGCAGCCTGCCAAAGGCCCAGATCAGTCCACGTGGCGACCTGCTGATCGACGGCAAGGCGTTGCCTATCGACGACCAGCAGCGCGCCCTGCTGCTGGACCATCGCGGCAACATCATCGCCATTGCCGAAGCCGGCATGGCCATTGGCGTGCAGGGTGCCGAACTTGGCATGAAAGCCGCAGGGGAAGCGCTCAAAGGCGTCTTCAGCGGCAATGCCGAAAACCTGGAAAAGCGCATGGAGGCCGAGGGCAAACGGATTGAGGCAGAGGCCATGAAGCTGTGCGCGCGCATGCCCGCCATGCTCGCCTCGCAGCAGGCACTGGAAGCGGCCATTCACGAGTTCAAGCCCTACGCCACCATGGACCAGTCCGACGTGGACGACTGCAGCACCGGACACAACAACTCCGTAAACGCCGGCAAGGACGTCGGACGCTCAGTGGGTCGTGCCATCAAGTCCAGCACCGACCAGGCAGCCCACCAGGACGCGGCGGCCGACGCTGCAGCCGCGGACCCGGCCGCCAAGTAGATCCCCGAAGCGGCGATCGGAGGTCACGAGCTGCGCACATCTTTCCTCCGAAGACGGCCGTCGCTGAAGCGACATGCGGCCACCATGCCGATCGGCGCTCGATACGCCACCCTCGCTGGAATCGACATCCCACACCGATCCTTCACCCAAATCAAGCCTGAGGACACCCACATGAAATCGATCTCTATCTGGAGTCTCGTGCTCGCCATTGCCGCAACCAGTGGTTGCCGCGACCAATCAACCGACGTCAGCCACAGCTCCGTCATGCAGCACATCACCATGCAGGACGACCGGGTGGGCGCGAACTCGGCGGACGGAAGGACGGCATGGATCGCCGCGGACGGCACGCTCGAAGTTGACGGTGCGCAGGTTGCACTAGAGGCAGGGCAACAAGCGCTTGCGAAGAAGTATTACGAGCAGACCATCGAACTACGCGACCAGGGAATTTCCGTGGGCAAAAACGGGGCAAAGCTTGCCGGCAAGGCGATTGGCAGCGTGCTCGAAGGACTTAGCAAGGGCAATCCCGACGAGATCGGGCCAAAGGTGGAAGCGGAGGCCAGCGCAATGGAAGTCCAGGTCGCTCGGCTTTGCGATCAAATCGGCGAATTGCAGACCACCCAGGATGCCCTTGCAGCGGCGCTGCCGGTTTTCCGCCCCTACGCCACCATCGAGGACGCCACTGCAGCGGATTGCCGCTCGAGGTAGGCCGTTCAAAATGGCGCGAATGGACTCGTATAGCAGCGCAGGACTGCGGACCGAAGTAGTGGGCGCCATCCAGGAACACCCACAAGAGCAGGCACACCATGAACACTATTCGATCAACCTTTCTCGCCAGCACCATTGCCCTGCTGCTGTGCAGCTGCAATCCAGGCACGACCGTCTCGACGGACAGGGGCAATGTCGTGGCGAAAGGCGACAGGGTCACGCTGCAGACAGACGGGCATCCCAACGCGCACATCGATGAGGCAGGCGACCTGCTGGTCGACGGCGAGAAGGTGGAGGTGAACCCGCGCCAGCGTGCGCTGCTGCAGACCTACCGGCGCGAGTTCAACGGCATGACCGAGGAAGGGCTGGCGATCGGCAAGCGCGGTGCAGTCATCGCCGGCAAGGCGGTAACCGCGGCAATCAAGAGCGCCATGGGCGGCAACAAGGAGATGATGGAAGAGTCGATCAAGGCCGATGCGCTGATCATCGAACAGGAGGCCCTGAAATTGTGCAGCAGGCTGGCGACGATCCGGGGCGTGCAGGACCACTTGGCCATTGAACTGCCTGCGTTCAGACCCTACGCGACCATCGATATGAGCGACGTCGAAGACTGCCAGGGCAGCGCCAGTGACACATTCGACATTCCCGCCAGCGAAGAGGCCGACGCGGTCTGATCCGCTATCAAGCCCGAGCTTGCGCTCTCCCCTTCGCCCCGGTCCGCCGGGGCGTTTTTTTGCTCGCGCTAGCCGCTGCCCGAACCACCGTGGATCCCGCCCTTGGCCAGCAGCGACGGATCCAGCAGTGCCTTGAGCTTCTTCTCCGACATCCCGGTGACCTCCATCGCCACCTCCAGCACCGGCCGGTCCTCCTTGTAAGCCTGCTTGGCGATGGCGGCGCCCGTCTCGTAGCCGATCACCGGATTGAGCGCGGTGACCAGGATCGGATTGCGCTCCAGCGCCTGGCGCACGCGCTCCTTGCGCACGACAAGCCCGTCGATGACCGAGTCGGCCAGCAGCCTTGTGACGTTGCCCAGCAGGTTGATCGAGTCGAGCAGGTTCGCGGCGATCAGCGGCAGCGCGACATTGAGCTGGAAGTTGCCGGTCTGCCCCGCCACGGTGATCGCGGTGTGGTGGCCGATCACCTGTGCGCAGACCATCACCGTCGCCTCGGGAATCACCGGATTGACCTTGCCCGGCATGATCGAACTACCCGGCTGCAACGCGGGCAGCTCGATCTCGCCCAAGCCCGCCAGCGGCCCCGAGTTCATCCAGCGCAGGTCGTTGGCGATCTTGATCAAAGCCACGGCCAGCGCGTTGAGCTGCCCGGACAGCTCGACCGCATCGTCCTGCGCGGCGAGGCCTTCGAACTTGTTCGCGGCACTCTCGAAGCGGCTGCCGCACAGGGTTGAAAGTTTCTTCGCCGCGAGCGCGCCGAAGCGCGGGTCGGCATTGATGCCGGTTCCGATCGCGGTGCCGCCAAGTGGCAGTCGTCGGAGCCGCTTCAGACTGTCCTCGAGACGTGCCTGGGCCGAGAGGATCTGCGCCGACCAGGCCGAGAACTCCTGCTCGAACGTCAGCGGCATCGCGTCCATCAGGTGCGTGCGGCCGGTCTTGACCACCCTGGACAGCGAGCGCCCGCGCCTGTCGATGGTCTTGCGCAGGTGCTTCAGCGCGGGCAGCAGGTGCTCCACGACCGCCAGCTGCGCCGATACGCGTATTGCAGTGGGCACCACGTCATTGGAACTCTGTCCCAGGTTGACGTGGTCGTTGGGGTGCACCCTGACCTTGCCGGCGCGTGCAGCAAGGCTGGCGATGACCTCATTGGCATTCATGTTGGAAGACGTGCCCGAGCCGGTCTGGTAGATGTCGATCGGGAACTGGTCGTCGAACTCGCCCCCAGCCACCTTCATAGCGCACGCCTGAATCGCTTGTGCGACCCCCTTCGGAAGCAGGCCAAGTTCGGCATTGGCCTGCGCCGCCGCGGCCTTGACCAGGCCCAGGGCGCGGATGAAGCCGCGCGGCATGGGCTGGCCTGAAATCGGGAAGTTCTGCACGGCGCGCTGGGTCTGCGCCCCCCACAGGGCATCCTTGGGCACCTGCAGCTCACCCATGCTGTCGCGTTCGGTCCGGAAGCCAGGTTTCATCGCCACTCCGCCAGTGCGGGCGACAGCAGGACGCCGCCGCCGTTGAATTCCGAGCATACGCCAAGGCCGGTGTCGGACTCGTGGCGTAAACTACGCCGCCCTTCAAGTATTTGTAGGATCGGGCCATGCCCGCGAGCTTTTCTTTGACCAAAGCCAGAAGCTCGCGGGCATGGCCCGCTCCTACAACCGCCCGCCCTTCTCTAGAGAGCCGTTTGCGATGTCCGAAGCCGCCCTGCTCGCCCTGTCTCCGCTCGATGGCCGCTATGCGGGCAAGGTCGACGCCCTGCGGCCGATCTTCTCCGAGTACGGGCTGATCAAGGCGCGAGTGAGGGTGGAAGTGGAGTGGCTGCTGGCTTTGGCCAGCCATCCCGGCATCGCCGAACTTCCCGCATTTTCCGATGAGGCCACGAAACGCCTGCAGGCATTGGCCGCGGACTTTTCGGTCGAGCACGCCGCACGGGTGAAGGAGATAGAGCGCACCACCAACCACGACGTCAAGGCAGTGGAGTATTTCCTGAAGGAGCAGCTCAAGGACGATGCGGAACTCGGCCCTGCGCTGGAATTCGTGCACTTCGCCTGCACCAGCGAGGACATCAATAACCTCAGCTACGCGCTGATGCTGCAGCAGGCGCGCACGGAGGTCCTGCTGCCGGCGCTGGACAAGGTCATCGGCATCCTTCGCGAACTGGCGCACGCGCACGCGGCGCAGCCAATGCTGTCGCGCACCCACGGACAAACCGCCTCGCCGACCACCCTGGGCAAGGAAATCGCCAACGTGGTGGCACGACTGGAGCGCCAGCGGGCGCAGATCGCGGCAGTCGAATTCACCGGCAAGATCAACGGTGCGGTCGGCAACTACAACGCCCACGTCGCGGCTTACCCGGATATCGACTGGCCGGCCTTCGCCGAGCGTTTCGTTGGCGACCTGGGCGTCGTCTTCAACCCCTATACCACCCAGATCGAGCCGCACGACAGCATCGCCGAGATCGGCGACGCCGCCCGTCGCGCCAACACCATCCTGATCGACCTGGCGCGCGATCTCTGGGGCTACATTTCGCTGGGCTACTTCCGTCAGCGCCTGAAGGAAGGCGAAGTGGGTTCCTCGACCATGCCGCATAAGGTCAATCCCATCGATTTCGAGAACGCCGAGGGCAACTTCGGCATCGCCAACGCGCTGTTCGAACACTTCAGCGCCAAGCTGCCGATCAGCCGCTGGCAGCGCGACCTGACCGACTCGACCGTGCTGCGTGCCCTGGGCACCGCGTTCGGCCACACCCTGGTGGCCCTGGACTCGCTGTCCAAGGGCCTGGGCAAGCTGACCCTGGCACCTGAGAAGCTGGATGCCGACCTCGATGCCTCATGGGAAGTGCTGGCCGAGGCCGTGCAGACGGTCATGCGCCGCCATGGCCTGCCCAACCCGTACGAGCAACTCAAGGCGCTGACCCGTGGCCAGGGCATCACCGAGGATTCGATGAGAGCGTTCGCGCAGTCGCTGGACCTGCCTGCGGATGCGAAGCAGCGCCTGATGGAGCTGACTCCGGCAGGCTACGTGGGACTGGCCGAAGAACTCGCCCGGGAGATCTGAGCGGTGAGAGCCGATGTGTCGATCGATGGACGGCAGGTCGTCGGCGCGCCGAAAGAATTGCCCGTTTTCAGCCCTTGGCTGCTGTCGATCCTGATCCTCGTCGTCTCCGCCTGCTCGAGCTCCGGGGAAGCGCAGGGCATATCTTCGAAGGCGCGTGGCGCCGAGCGATGCGAGCCCGACGCAAGCTGGAACGACCCGGCAACGCCGCTCAGGATTCACGGCACCACCTGGTATGTCGGGACCTGCGGGATCAGCGCGCTGCTGGTCACCTCGCCCGACGGTCACGTGCTCATCGACAGCGGCACCACCGAAGCCGCGCCGCAGGTGCTGGCCAATATCCGCGCACTGGGCTTCGATCCGGCCGACGTCCGCTACCTGCTGTTCACCCACGAGCATATGGACCATGTCGGGGGCCTTGCCGGATTGCAGCGCGCGACGGGCGCACCGGTGCTTTCAAGGGGATCGGCCGTCGCCACCCTGCGTCGCGGCATGAGCGATCGCGAAGATTCTCAGTTCCTCCAGCTCGATCCATTCCCGGGTGTGCAGGACGTGCGCCCGATCGCCGACGATCATCTGGTGTCGGTGGGTCCGCTGAAGCTGCAAGCGATTCCCACGCCCGGTCATTCGCCGGGAGGCACCAGCTGGACCTGGCGCTCATGCGAAGACGGAACCTGCCGACAGGTCGTCTACGCCGACAGCCTCACTGCGGTCTCCGACAAGACCTACAGGTTCACCGACCAAGCCGCCCATCCAACCGTCATCGAGCACTTCGTACAGACGCTGGACCGAGTGGAGACGCTGCCTTGCGACATCCTGCTGACGCCGCACCCCTCCGCCAGCCGCATGTGGTCGCGTATCGGCCCGGCCGCCAATGAGCCTCTGGTCGATCCATCAGCCTGTCGCGCCTACGCCGCTGCCGCACGTGTGCGGCTTGAAAAGCGACTGGCCGAAGAATTCGCGACCACAACCGGAAAGACGTCCCCATGATCGAAGTACAAGGCTCGGCGAAGCGCCCGCTTGGCATGCCAGCGGCTCAATTCCTGCGCGACTACTGGCAGAAGAAGCCGCTGCTGATCCGCAACGCGTTCCCCGATTTCGTCTCGCCGATCGAGCCCGAGGACCTGGCCGGGCTGGCCTGTGAGGATCTGGCGCTGTCGCGGATCATCAGCCACGACACCCATTCAGACAACTGGTCGGTGCGCAGCGGGCCGTTCGCCGAGGACGAGTTCCCCGGCATGCCCGATCACGACTGGACCCTGCTGGTGCAGGACGTGGACAAGTGGGACGCCGACGTACGCGGCGTGCTGGAGGCGTTCGATTTCCTGCCGCGTTGGCGGATCGACGATGTCATGGTCAGCTTCGCCGCCACCGGCGGCTCGGTGGGCGCGCACGTGGACCAGTACGACGTTTTCCTGCTCCAGGCACAGGGGCGGCGCCACTGGCACATCGACGCGCGCCCCAGCCCGCCCACCGCGTTCCGTGACGACGTCGAGCTGAAGCTGCTGCGCGAGTTCGAGGCGAGCCACGATTGGGTCCTGGAGCCGGGCGACATGCTGTACCTGCCGCCGGGGGTGCCTCACCACGGCATCGCGCTGGACCCGTGCCTGACCTTTTCCATCGGCATGCGCGCCCCGTCCTCGGCCGAACTGATTGGCGATTACCTGGACCACCTGACCAGCGAGGCCGACGACACCCTGCGCTACAAGGACCCGGACCTGCAGCCGCCGCGCGACCCGTACGAAATCGACGCAGCGGCAATGGCGCGTGCGGTCGAGGCCTTGAACGCGGTGCGCATCAACGACCCCGACCGCCTTGGCGAGTGGTTCGGTCGTTTCATCACCACCTATCGAGCGGGCGGCGAAGTGGTTCCAGGCGAGGAGCCCCGCCCTCGCATCGAGGTCGAATGGGACCTCGAGCATGGCGGCGCGCTTCAGCGCCACCCGTTTTCACGCATTGCATGGCGCAAGGCGCGCAAGCGAGCGTCACTGTTCTGCAGCGGTCTGGACTTCCCCCTGCCGGTGCGCGATGCGCAGGCGCTGGCGGCGGCGCAGACGCTGGACGGTGCCGGCTACCGGAAACTTTCCGAGAGCGGTCGCGATGTCGCGTTCGAACTTTACGCACAGGGCCACTACCAGCTGCGGCTGCAGGAGGACGACGAGTGAGCGCACCCACCTTCCATATCGAGGTCATCGACTACCAGAGCGGCCTGCAGGACCTGCGTGCGGTGCGCGAAACAGTCTTCGTGCAGGAACAGAAGGTCCCGATCGAAGAGGAATGGGATGCCCTTGACCCGATGTGCCGCCACGTGATTGCCCGTGACCAGGACGGAAAGCCGGTGGGTACCGCCCGGCTGACCCCGGAACACAGGATCGGGCGCATGGCGGTGCTGGGTCACTGGCGGGGACGCGGCGTCGGCGACGCACTGCTGGCCGCACTCATGGCCGAGGCCCGCAGCCAGGGGTGGGCGGAAGTCACCCTCAACGCACAGATGTCGGCGCAGTCGTTCTACACCCGGCAAGGCTTTGTCCCCTATGGCGCACGCTTCATGGAGGCCGGGATCGAGCACCAGGCGATGCGCAACGCCCTGAGCGGGGCCACCGCCATCGAGGATCTCGGCGCTGCCATTGCGGTGGCCTCGACGCTGATCGCGCAGAGCCGCAGGTCACTGCGCATCTACAGCCGCGAACTGGATCCGGGGCTCCTGGACGCACCTGTCGTACTCGAGGCACTGCGCGACTTCGCCACCTCTGCGCGCGGCGCCGAGATCCAGGTACTGCTCCACGACCCCTCCAGCCCGCAGCGCAGCCTCTCACCGCTGCTACCGCTGGCCCAGCGCCTCCCCAGCGTGTTCGCCTTCCGCGCGGTCAGCGCTGCGGTGGACAAGGCGTATGCATCGGCGTTCATCGTCAACGATGGCGGCGGTTACTACTTCCGCCCTCTCGGCCACCGCTTCGACGGCGAAGCCGACGTCCACGGTCCCGGGCGCGCGCGGCAGCTGCGCGAATCGTTCGGCCGCGTATGGGAGCGTTCGCGGCCGTGTACCGAGCTGAGGGCGCTTGGCATCTGAGACCATGTGTCACTGCACCCACCGTTGCTGGCGGCGGATCGCAACGGCCACTGTCGCAAGCAACACGCGGCGTAGCGACCATGCGGGTATAATTTTCCCCATTCACAATCGCCCCCCGGATCGCCATGTGCGGTCTCCCGGCCCTTCCCAGCGCCTTGCATCGGCCCATAGAACAAGCCAGCCCTACGCCATCGTGGACAACCTCCTGAAGCAGTTTGCGCAATCCTCGCAACTCGGCGGCGGCAACGCCTCCTTCATCGAAGACCTGTACGAGCAATACCTGGTCTCGCCGGACAGCGTCGACCCGAAGTGGACGGCGTATTTCGACGGCTTCCGCGGGCGTGAGGCGGGGGACGTGCCGCACTCGGTAGTGATCGCGCAGATCGCCGAGGCGGCCCGGCAGGCGGCCAACAACGGCCATGGGCAGCCCGCCAGCGGCGACGGCAGCGACGAGCGCGAGCGCCATATCGGCCGCCTGATCACCGCCTACCGCTCGCGCGGCCACCTGGACGCGGACCTGGACCCGCTGGGCCTCAGTCCCAAGCAGCACTCGCCGGACCTGGACCTCAAGTTCCACGACCTGTCCGAGTCCGACCTGGACAGCGAGTTCAGCACCGGCGGAGTGGCAGGACAGCCGCGCATGAAGCTGCGCGACCTGCTGGCCCGGCTCAAGGCCACCTACGCCGGCTCGATCGGCGCCGAGTTCATGTACATCACCGACATGGAGCAGCGCCAGTGGCTGTACCAGCGGCTGGAGATGGCCGGTGGCGATTACGGTCTGACGCCGGAGACCAAGCGCCGGGTGCTGGAGCGGCTCACCGCCGCCGACGGACTGGAACGCTACCTGCACACCAAGTACGTCGGCCAGAAGCGCTTCTCCCTGGAAGGCGGCGACTCGCTGATCCCGCTGCTGGACGTGACCGTTCGTCGCGCCGGCACCGACGGGGTCAAGGACATCGTGCTGGGCATGGCCCACCGCGGCCGGCTCAACGTGCTCATCAACACCATGGGCAAGTCGCCGCGCAAGCTGTTCGACGAGTTCGAGGGCAAGTTCGAGCACGTCGTGTCGGACAACCGCGCCCACACCGGCGACGTGAAGTACCACATGGGTTTCAGTGCAGACATCGCGACTCCCGGCGATCCGGTGCACCTGGCACTGGCGTTCAACCCTTCGCACCTTGAAATCGTCGACCCGGTGGTCGTCGGCAGCGTGCGTTCGCGCCAGGAACGTCGCGGCGACAGCGAACGTCGCACGGTGTTGCCGGTGATCATCCACGGCGACGCCGCGTTCGCGGCCCAGGGCGTGGTGATGGAGCTGTTCCAGATGTCGCAGGCGCGCGGTTTCGCCGTCGGCGGCACGATCCATATCGTCATCAACAACCAGATCGGGTTCACCACCAGCGCCCGCGACGACGCACGCTCCACCCTGTACTGCACCGACGTGGCCAAGATGGTCGGCGCGCCGGTGCTGCACGTGAATGGCGACGATCCCGAAGCGGTGGTGTTCTGCGCCAACCTGGCCTACGACTTCCGCCAGCAGTTCAAAAAGGACGTGGTCATCGACCTGGTCTGCTACCGCCGCTGGGGCCACAACGAAGCCGATGAGCCAGCAGCCACCCAGCCGCTGATGTACCAGGTGATCCGCGCCCACAAGACCACGCGCGAACTGTACGCGGCCAGGCTCGAAGCCGATGGGGTGATCAAGGAAGGTGAAGCCCAGGCCCTGGTCGATGGCATGCGCGACAAGCTGGACTCGGGCGTAGTCACCACCGAGTTGGCGACGCCCAAGCCCGACGAGCAGGCGATCGACTGGTCCCGCTACCTATCGGGCAAGGTCACAGACCCTGTGGTCACCAGGGTCAAGCGCAAGGCGCTGGACCAGGTCGCCATGATCATCAACGCCGTGCCGCCGGGCGTCACCCTGCACCCGCGCGTAGCCAAGATCTACCAGGACCGCGCAAAGATGAGCACGGGCGAGCTGCCCGGCGACTGGGGTTTTGCCGAGAACCTGGCCTACGGCACCCTGCTGTCCGAAGGCCACCGCTTGCGCCTGGTGGGCCAGGACGCGGGCCGCGGCACCTTCTTCCACCGCCATGCCATCCTCCACGACCAGAAGACCGACAGCTACTACGTGCCGCTGCGCCAGCTGGTCGAGGACCCGGACGATGCGACCATCATCGACTCGTTGCTCAGCGAGGAAGCGGTGATGGCGTTCGAATACGGCTACTCCACCACCAATCCCGGCACCCTGGACATCTGGGAGGCGCAGTTCGGCGACTTCGCCAACGGGGCGCAGGTGGTGATCGACCAGTTCATCGCTTCGGGCGAGGCCAAGTGGGGCCGGATCAGCGGCCTGACCCTGCTGCTGCCGCACGGCTACGAGGGCCAGGGCCCCGAGCACAGTTCGGCCAGGCTGGAGCGGTTCCTGCAGCTGTGCGCGCTGGAGAACATGCTGGTGTGCGTGCCCACCACCCCGGCGCAGTGCTTCCACATGATCCGTCGCCAGCTGTGCATGACCACGCGCAAGCCGCTGGTGGTGATGACGCCCAAGTCGCTGCTGCGGCACAAGCTGGCGGTATCCAGCCTGGACGAACTGGCCAACGGCGAGTTCCAGCACCTGATCGCCGATGCCAATGCCGACGCGAAGAAGGTCAAGCGCGTGGTGATGTGCTCGGGCAAGGTCTATTACGATTTGCTGGAAGACCAGACCAGGCGCGGCCAAGACGACGTGGCGATCCTGCGCGTCGAACAGTTGTATCCGTTCCCGCGCGCAATGCTCAGCGCCCAGCTGCAGCATTACGCCGCCGCCAAAAACGTGATGTGGTGTCAGGAAGAACCGCAGAACCAGGGCGCCTGGTACCAGATACGCCACCATCTCAAGGCTTGCCTGGGCGATACGCAGCAGTTGCACTATGCCGGCCGGCCACGCTCGCCCTCTCCCGCTGCCGGGCACTTTTCCCAGCACGTGGAAGAGCAGCTGAAGCTGGTGGCCGACGCGCTGGTCAACGAGTGTGGCCACCACATCGTCGCCGAATAAACCTTTCGTACATTCCGCCAACACATCACAACAGGAAGCCTTTCCAACATGGCCACCGAAATCAAAGTGCCGGCGCTGCCCGAGTCCGTTTCCGACGCCACCATCGCCACCTGGCACAAGAAGGCCGGCGACGCGGTCAAGCGCGACGAGAACCTGGTCGACCTGGAGACCGACAAGGTGGTGCTGGAGGTGCCCTCCCCGGTCGATGGCGTGCTCAAGGAGATCAAGTTCGAGGCAGGCGCCACGGTGACCAGCCAGCAGCTGCTGGCGATCATCGAGGAAGGCGCTGCGCCGGCCAAGGATGCGACGCCCGCTGCAGCCAAGGATGCCGGCAAGGATAAAGCGCCGGCGGCAGGCAACGAGGAAGTGCAGCCCAAAGCCGAAGCGGCGAAGGAGCAGGCCAAGGCTCCCGCTTCCACCACGCCTGCGCCCGTAGCCAGCGGCGGTGGCACTGCGTTGCCCCCCGGCGCGCGCTTCACCGCCGCCAAGGAAAGCATCGACGCCTCGCAGGTGGAAGGCACCGGCCGCCGCGGTGCGGTGACCAAGGAAGACCTGCTGAACTACGCCAGGAACGGCGGTGCCGGCAAGGCCGGTGGCGCGCGTCCTGAAGAACGCGTGGCGATGACCCGCATCCGCCAGCGCATCGCCGAGCGGCTGATGCTGTCGAAGGAATCGATCGCCATGCTGACCTCGTTCAACGAGGTCAACCTGGGCAAGGTCATGGCGATGCGCAAAGAGCTCGGCGAGTCGTTCGAGAAAGCCAACGGCATCAAGCTCGGCTTCATGGGCTTCTTCGCCAAGGCCGCGGCAAACGCGCTGCAGCGTCACCCGGCGGTCAACGCGTCGGTCGACGGTACCGACATCATCTATCACGGCTATGCGGACATCTCCATCGCGGTGTCGACCGAGAAGGGCCTGGTCACGCCGGTGCTGCGCAACGTCGAGCGCCAGAGCTTCGCAGACATCGAAAAGGGCATCGCCGAATACGCGAAGAAGGCACGCGACGGCAAGCTTCAGCTCGACGACCTGCAGGGCGGCACCTTCACCATCACCAACGGCGGCACCTTCGGCTCGCTGATGTCCACGCCCATCGTCAACCCGCCGCAGAGCGCGATCCTGGGCATGCACGCGATCAAGGAACGCGCCATCGTCGAGAACGGGCAGGTCATCGCCGCGCCGATGATGTACATCGCGCTGTCCTACGACCACCGCATCATCGACGGCAAGGACGCGGTGCTGTTCCTGGTGGACATCAAGAACCAGCTGGAGAATCCGCATCGCATGCTGCTGGGCATGTGATGCTCTGAGCCCCTCCCCTTGTGGGAGAGGGTTGGGGTGAGGGTACGGCGAAGTCACGCTGTCGACTCGAGAAGCTGGTAATCAGCCCCTCCATCCACGGCTAACGACGCAATTTGTACTCCGCCGTACCCTCATTTCACAGGCACCGCCTGTGGTCGTCCGCCCTCCGGGCACCTTCTCCAAACGAGAGAAGCGAAAGGCAAAGGAAATCGAACATGGCAGAACAATTCGACGTAGTCGTCATCGGTGCCGGTCCGGCCGGCTATCACGCCGCCATCCGCGCCGCGCAACTGGGCATGAAGGTCGCCTGCATCGATGCCGCGCTGGGCAAGGACGGCAAGCCGGCGCTGGGCGGAACCTGCCTGCGGGTGGGCTGCATTCCATCCAAGGCCCTGCTCGACAGCTCACGCCAGTTCTGGAACCTGCAGCACCTGTTCGGCGACCACGGCATCACCACCAAGGACGCGAAGATCGACATCGGAGTCATGATCGGTCGCAAGGACAAGATCGTGAAGCAGTTCACCGGCGGCATCGCGATGCTGTTCAAGGCCAACAAGGTCACGCCCTACTACGGGTTCGGCCAGCTGCAGCCCGGCAACGTGGTCAAGGTCAGGCAACACGACGGGACCGAAGTCGAGCTCAAGGGAACCAACGTGGTGCTGGCCGCCGGATCGGATTCGATCGAGCTGCCGTTCGCGAAGTTCGATGGGGAGACCATCGTCGACAACGTTGGCGCACTGGACTTCACCTCCGTGCCAAAGCGCCTGGCCGTTATCGGCGCCGGCGTGATCGGCCTGGAGCTGGGCAGCGTGTGGAAGCGGCTCGGAGCCGAGGTCACGGTGCTCGAGGCGCTGCATGATTTTCTCGCGCTGGTCGACGCCGAAGTCGCCAAGGTCGCGCTCAAGGAATTCCGCAAGCAGGGCCTGGACATCAAGCTCGGCGCCAAGGTCAGCAAGACGGAGATCAAGTCAGGCTCGAAGAAGGCCACGGAAGTCCACATCACCTATGCCGACTCCGAAGGAGAGAAGCAGCTGGTGGTCGACAAGCTGCTGGTGGCGGTGGGACGCAAGGCCGCATCGAAGGGCCTGCTGGCCGACGGCACCGGGGTCAAGCTCACCGACCGCGGCGTGATCGAGGTGGACGAACATTGCCACACCGGCGTCGACGGCGTCTGGGCCATCGGCGACTGCGTGCGTGGGCCGATGCTGGCGCACAAGGGTTTCGAGGAAGGCATCGCGGTGGCCGAGCTGATCGCAGGGCTCCCGGGGCATGTCAACCTGGACACCATCCCGTGGGTCATCTACACCGAGCCGGAGATCGCCTGGGTGGGCAAGTCCGAGCAGCAACTCAAGCACGAGGGCACGCCGTACAAGACCGGCAGTTTCCCGTTTGCGGCGCTGGGCCGGGCCGTGGCCATGGGCGAGACCGCAGGCTTCGTCAAGGTCATTGCCCATGCCGAAACCGATCGCGTGCTGGCCCTGCACATGGTCGGCGTGGGCGTTTCGGAGTTGGTCCACGAGGGCGTGCTGACCATGGAGTTCAACGGCTCGGCGGACGATCTGGCGCGTATCTGCCACGCCCACCCCACCCTGTCCGAGTCGATCCACGACGCGGCCATGGCCGTGGACAAGCGGGCGATCCACAAGGCGAATTGATATCAGACTTCCATACTCTCTCCGGCGCCCGAAGGGTGTGCAGGGCTGAGAATGTACCCGAAGGGCGAACGCCGCAAGGAAGTGCCCGTGGCATGAGGGCAAGGGTTCCGACCAACGGATCGTATCGGTGAGCTGAGTCCTCCCTCCCCCATCCGGCGCTTCGCGCCACCTTCTCAGCCCTGCACACCCTTCGGGCGCCGGCGGGAGAAGGAAACAAGGGCCTTATGAAATCCATCTGCGTCTACTGCGGCTCCAACGCCGGTAACAAACCGATCTATGCCGAGCGTGCCGCGGCGCTGGGCGATCGCATCGCGCGCGACGGCTTGCGCCTGGTGTATGGCGGCGGAAACGTGGGGCTGATGGGCATCGTGGCGAACGCCGTGCTCGAGGCCGGCGGCGAAGTGACTGGAATCATCCCGCAGCAGCTTGCGGACTGGGAGGTGGCCCATCGTGGCCTGACCGAGCTCCAGATCGTCGGCTCGATGCACGAGCGCAAATCGAGGATGTTCGACCTGTCGGACGGCTTCGTGGCTTTGCCAGGCGGTTTCGGCACCATGGAAGAAATCTTCGAGATGCTGACCTGGCGCCAGCTGGGCATCGGCAGCAAGCCGTGCGCCTTCTTTGACGTGGACGGTTTCTACGCGCCGCTGATCGGCATGATCGACAGGATGGTGGAGGAGAAGTTCCTGCATCCGGGCCAGCGCGAGGACCTCTGGTACGGCGACGACATCGACGAGCTGCTGGGCTGGATGCACGACTACCAGCCTGCGCAGGCCAGCAAATGGATCGACGAAAAACGGCGATCTGTGCTGCCCTGAAACATCGGTACGCGGCAGGCAGCGCCCTGGAAGGCTTGCCGCTTCCGCCGTAACGCCGCGAAGCCCAGATCAGGAGGTTTGGCCACATGAAAGTGCTTGTGTACGGAAACTCGGGCTCCGGCAAAAGCACCTACGCTCAGGCGTTGGCAGCTCAACAGGGTTTGTCGCACCTGGACCTTGACTCGATTGTCTGGGAGCCGGGAAAGATCGCCGTCCAACAAGATCCGCAGTCAATCGCGGCTTCGCTC
>JBDNHW010000014.1:0-24484 GCA_041688625.1 Pseudoxanthomonas sp. | reverse complement strand
CACGTTGGCGATCGCCAGGGCGAGGAACACCTGCGGGATGGTCCAGCCGAGGAAGCGCTGGACGGCGATGCCGATCACTGCGGCAGAGACGATGAAAGCCGCGTTCTGGATGTTGAGTCCGGCGATGACCCGCGACAGTTCCTCCCTTGGCGTACGGCTCTGGATCAGCGCGAACAGCGGCACGATGAAGAGGCCGGCAAAGAAGCCAATCCCGGTCAGGTCCATGGCCACCCGCCAGCCACCATCGCCGCCCAGGAACTGGGCGATGCTCACCCCCGCTACCGGCGCGGCGCCGCTGCGGGCGAAGTAGAGGTCCAGCATGAAGGCGCTGACGCCGAACGCGCCCAGCGGCACCAGGCCGATTTCCACCGTCCGGGCCGACAGCTTCTCGCACAGCAGCGAACCGACGCCCACGCCGACGGAGAACAGCGCCAGGGCGAAGATGTACAGCGAAGTGGTGCGCTCGGGTGCGCCCAGGTTGATCTCCGCGTAGGTCGGCAGTTGCGCGGTGAGCACGGTGCCGATGAACCAGAACCATGAAACGCCCAGTACCGCGTTGCGCACCGCCGGCTGCTTGCGTGTCAGCCGCCAGATCGCGAGCGATTCGGGCAACGGGTTCCAGCGGATGACCAGGTCCGGGGCACTCGCCTCCACGCGCGGGATCGCGCGGCTCACCAGGTTGCCGATGATGGCCAGCACCACGATCGAGGTGGCCGCGGCGATCGGTCCATGGGTGCCGGCCACCTGGAAGATCAGGCCGCCGAAGATCATGCCGATGAGGATCGAGATCGAGGTTCCCATCTCCACCAGGCCATTGCCGCCGGTGAGTTCCTCCGGCTTGAGCACCGAAGGCAGGATCGAATACTTGACCGGTCCGAACAGGGTGGACTGCACGCCGGTGGCGAACAGCGCCACCAGCAGCAGCGGCATGCTCTGGGTCATGAAGCCGATGGCAGCCATCGACATGATGCCGATCTCCATCGCCGTGGTGATGCGGATCAGCCGCGACTTCTCAAGCTTTTCCGCGACTTGGCCGGCGATGGCCGAGAACAGGAAATACGGGAGGATGAAAAGTGCCGGCGCCAGGTTGGTGTACAGCGTGCGCTCGGTCGAATCGATACCCATGAAGAACAGCAGGCCGATGATCGCCTGGCGGTAGACGTTGTCGTTGAAGGCCCCGAGCGACTGCACGCCGAAGAACGGCAGGAAGCGTCGCTGCTTGAGCAGGGCAAACTGGCTGTGGCTGGACATGCGCGCTCCGTGGCTGGCGCGGAGACTAGCAGAAGGAGGCGGCCTCCCTGCAGGCGAGGATCAAGCCGGCTGACGCCCGACGGCGCGCCAGCCGATGTCGTGGCGGTGGAATTCGCCATGCCACGAGATCCCCGCCAGCGCCGCATAGGCGCGATCGCGCGCGTCGGCGATGTCGTCCCCGAGCGCGCACACGCACAGCACGCGGCCGCCCGAGGTGACCACGTGCTCGCCTTCGATGCGGGTGCCGGCATGGAACACCCTGGTGTGCTCGAGTTCGGGCACGTCCAGCGAATTGATGGTGTCGCCCAGCCGCGGCGTGCCGGGGTATCCCTCCGCCGCCATGACCACGCCCAGCGCCGGACGCGGATCCCAGCGCGCGCTGGTGTCATGCAGCACGCCGTCGAGGGCGGCATCGATCAGATCGACCAGGTCGGACTGCAGGCGCAGCATCACCGGCTGGGTTTCCGGATCACCGAAGCGCACGTTGAACTCGATCACTTTCGGCGCGCCGTCCTCGTCGATCATCAATCCGGCGTAGAGGAATCCGGTGAAGGGAATCCCGTCTTCGCGCATTCCGCGCACCGTGGGCTCGACCACTTCGCGCATCACCCGCGCGTGCACGTCGTCGGTGACCACCGGCGCGGGCGAATAGGCGCCCATGCCGCCGGTGTTGGGCCCGGTGTCGCCGTCGCCGACGCGCTTGTGGTCCTGCGAGGTGGCCATTGGCAGCGCCGTGCGCCCGTCGACCATGCTGATGAAGCTGGCTTCCTCGCCTTCCAGGAATTCCTCGATGACCACGCGCGCGCCGGCGTCGCCGAAGGCGTTGCCGGACAGCATGTCGTGGATGGCCGCTTCGGCTTCGTGCAGCTGCATGGCCACGATGACGCCCTTGCCGGCGGCGAGCCCGTCGGCCTTGACCACGATGGGCGCGCCTTTCTCACGCACGTACGCCAGCGCCGGCGCCGCTTCGGTGAACACCGCATAGAACGCGGTAGGGATACCGTGCCGCGCCAGGAAATCCTTGGCGTAGGCCTTGCTGCCTTCGAGCTGCGCGGCGGCTGCGGTGGGACCGAAGATGCGCAGGCCGGCCTGCTGGAAACGATCGACCACGCCGGCCACCAGCGCGGTTTCCGGGCCGACCACGGTGAGGTCCACTCTGCATCGCTGCGCCAGCGCAAGCAGCGCCTCGATGTCGGTCGCTGCAACGTTGGCGTTGCGGCACTTGGGTTCACTTGCGGTGCCGGCATTGCCGGGGGCCACGATGACCTCGCTTACCCGCGGCGACTGCGCGAGTTTCCAGGCCAGTGCATGTTCGCGTCCGCCAGAGCCGATGACGAGCAGTTTCATGGTCATGTTCCCGCGGCGTGTGATGCCACGATTCTAGCGGCTGTGCATCACCCGGCCCAGCCAGTGCGATGCATGGCGGCTGCGTCGAGCAACTACGCCGCCCGGCGACGTGCCCGCAGTGCACGCAACGTCACCACCACAAGTGTGACGACGGTAAGCGGCACCACGAACAGCATCATGACGCGGCTGAAGGCCGGCAGCGCCTCGTGCCCGGAGGCGTTGAGCAGCAGGAACGCGGTGTAGGCGATGTAGTAGCCCAGGAACAGGGCGCCTTCCCAGCGTGCGATGCAGTGGCCGGTGAAGAAGATCGGCAGGCAGGCCACCGCTACGGCAGTCATCACCGGCAGGTCGAAGTTGACCGCCGCGGCGCTGACCGCGATGCCGCCGGGCGACAGGGCCACCGCCGCCCCCAGCACCAGCAACAGGTTGAAGATGTTGCTGCCGATGATGTTGCCCACGGCCATCTCGCGTTCGCCACGCAGCGCCGCCATCAGGCTGGTGGCGAGCTCCGGCAGGGATGTCCCGATTGCCACCACCGTCAGGCCGATCACCAGCTGGCTGATGCCGAAGGCCTCGGCGATGGTCACCGCGCTGCCCACCAGCCATCGCGCCCCGAGCACCAGCAGGACCAGCCCCACCACGACCAGCGCTGCGTTGCGCCACAGCGGCGAAGGCGCTGCGTCCGCGCCTGGCTCCTCGGTCGTTTCCGAAGCGCCTTCCCGGCGGCCCATGTAGACCTGGAGCACGGTGTAGGCGACGCCGCCCAGCAGCAGCGCCACGCCGAGCCAGCGATCCAGCTGGCCGTCCAGCGCCAGCACCAGGACCAGCAGCGACACGCCGACCATGATCGGAACGTCCAGCCAGACCAGCTGACGAGCCACCACCAGGGGCGCGATCAGCGCAGACAGGCCGAGGATCAGCAGCACGTTGGCGATGTTGCTGCCGATCACGTTGCCCAAGGCGATGTCGGGTTGGCCATCGAGGGTGGCGCCGATGCTGATCGCCAGCTCCGGGGCGCTGGTGCCATAGGCGACCACGGTCAGGCCGATGACCAGCGGGGAAATGCCCAGCGAGAGCGCCAGGCGCGATGCGCCGCGCACCAGCAGCTCGGCGCCGGCCAGCAGCAGGGCAAGTCCAGCCACCAGCAGCACGAAGGTCATCGTGGTCATTGTGTCAGTGCCTGAAGTGGCGCACGCCGGTGAACACCATGGCCAGGCCATGTTCGTCCGCCGCGGCGATCACCTCGGCGTCGCGCATCGAGCCGCCCGGCTGGATGACCGCCTTGACGCCGGCCGCCGCCGCCGCGTCGATGCCGTCGCGGAACGGAAAGAATGCATCGGAGGCCATCACCGATCCCGGCACCACCAGCTTCGCTTCCTCGGCCTTGAGCCCGGCGATCCGGGCCGATACCACGCGGCTCATCTGGCCTGCACCCACGCCGATCGTGCGCTGGTCGCGTGCGTAGACAATGGCGTTGGACTTGACGTACTTGGCCACGCGCCAGGCAAACAGAAGATCGTCCATCTGCCTGGCGGTCGGAGCCAGGGCGGTAACGACCTTGAGCTCGTCGCGGTGGACCTCGCGGTTGTCGCTGGTCTGCATCAGCAGGCCCGAGCCCACGCGCTTGATGTCCATCGCGTTGCGGCCTTCGCCATGCGGGATGCGCAGCACGCGCACGTTGGCCTTCTTTGCCGCATAGGCCAGGGCTGCGTCGTCGAAATCAGGCGCAATCAGTACCTCGACGAACTGACGGTCCAGGATCACCTTGGCCGTGGCTGCATCCAGCCTGGTGTTGAACGCGATGATCCCGCCGAAGGCCGAGGTCGTGTCGGTCGCATAGGCCAGCTCGTAGGCATCGCCGCAGGCCACGCCCTGGGCCACGCCGCAGGGATTGGCGTGCTTGACGATGACGCACGCCGGCGCTTCGAACTGGCGCACGCATTCCCACGCGGCGTCGGCGTCGGCCAGGTTGTTGAAGCTCAGTTCCTTGCCCTGCAGCTGGGTGAAGGTGGCCAGCGTGCCCGGCACCGGCGACAAGTCGCGATAGAACGCACCGGCCTGGTGCGGATTCTCGCCGTAGCGCAGGTCCATCACCTTGGTGAAGTTGGCGTTGTGCTGCGCCGGGAACCGGCCCCGGGAACGATCGGCGCCGATGGAGGACAGGTAGTTGCTGATGCAGGCGTCGTACTGGGCGACGCGATCGAACGCCGCAACGGCCAGGGCAAAGCGGGTAGCCGAGGAGACCGCGCCGTCGTTGGCCTCCAGCTCGGCCACCAGCGCCTGGTACTGCGAGGGATCGGTGGCGACGGTGACCCGGGAAAAATTCTTGGCTGCCGATCGCAGCATCGCAGGCCCGCCGATGTCGATGTTCTCGATGATCTCGTCCATCGAGCTGTCGGCGCGGGCCGAGACCTGCTCGAAGGGATACAGGTTCAGCACCAGCAGGTCGACGGGCACGATGCCGTGCTCGGCCATGACCGCCTCATCGATGCCCGGGCGGCCGAGCAGCGCACCGTGCACCTTGGGGTGCAGGGTCTTGACCCGGCCGTCCATCATTTCAGGGAAGCCCGTGGTCTGCGCAACATCGGTGACGGTCAAGCCCGCATCGCGCAGCGCGCGTGCCGTGCCTCCGGTTGAAAGCAGCGACACATTGAGCGCTGCAAGGGCACGCGCCAGTTCGATCAGGCCGCTCTTGTCGGAAACGGACAGCAGTGCCCGACGAACGGGCTGGAGGTCGGAAGTCATTGGAGCCAATGCGGACGCAGAGGCTGGATTATAGCGGCCGCTGGTTACCCGGCCGTGCGGCCTGCTCAGGCCAGCCCGTACTCTTTGAGTTTCTTGCGCAGCGTCGCCCGATGTATGCCCAGCAGGGCGGCGGCGCGGCTCTGGTTGCCCTCGCAGTGATTCAGCACTTCCACGAACAGCGGGATCTCCATTTCCCTGAGCACGATCTCGTAGACGTCGTCCGCATCGCTGCCGTTGAGGTCGCGCAGGTAACGACGCACCGAATGCGCAACGTGTTCGCGTAGCGGTTGCTTCGGCGTCACTCGACTGGTGTCCGGGCGGGTAGCGGCGGCGTTCAAGCAGGATCCCCTGGTACTGGCGTGTCGGCGATGCCCGCACATGCCATCCTGGAGCGCGGCGGGGCGACGAGTCTAGCGCGGGATTTGCGACCCTGCATCCACTAGTTTGCAAATCTGCTTCGATCAGTCGAAGTCGAAGGAAAATGCCACCACGCTGGCCTGCAGTTCACGCACCTGCAGCATGACCTGTGCACTTTGTCCGGGTGCGAGCGTGCCTTGCGTTATCGTCGGGCCCAGGTACTCCGACGGGTCGAAGGCGCGCGCGCCGACCACGCGGCCGTCGGCATCGGACAATGACAGTCTCATCACCGGCCATTGCTGTTTCCAGCGTGCATCGTTGCGGAACGTCGCCTGCACCAGCAAGGCGCCCGGCACGTCCGGCGCCGGCCTCACGTCGCGGCTCAACATCGTGAATGCGTCCGGCTCGCGCCACGTTGGCAGCGAGCAGCCGAAGAGGTTGCACAACGACTCCAGCACAGGCCGCCACTGCGCATCGGCGGCAAGCCGGGCGCGGTCGGCCAGCAGGATCTGCAGCACAAGGGCCAGCGTCAGCACGACCAGCGCGGCCCACTGCCAGGCGGCCGGGCGTGGCTGCGCCGTGGACCGGCGAGGAGTCATTGTAAAACTGGGTGTCGCGGCTGCTTCCGGCGGCCAGGGCGCAGCGAATGCGGGCGGCGAGGTCGCATCGGCGCGTGGCGATGGCCCGGGGGGCTTCGGGTCGTCCGGGTTGGATACGACTTGCGCCAGCGGACCGTCCTCGATCCGCGGCGCAGGCTGGCTGGCCTCATCGGGTGTGTCGTCCGCCGCAGGGGCTTCGACGACGACCGGCGCGGCACTCTCCTGCGCGACTTCAGCTGGATCGGCGGTGGGTCCGGTCGATTCGTCCGGGACGCGTGTTTCGGGAGCGTCGGCAGGCGCGTCCTGTCGCGCCTTCACGGCGTCGCCGCGTGGTCCGAAGGGCGTGCCATCGCTTACGGCCTCCGGTGCCCCGGCGGCGTTGGCTTCGGTCCTGTTCCAGCGCAGGAAGCTGACGAAGCTGCGCGCCGCCGGCACGGCGTCAAGCGCCTTGGCAGCAGGGGCGGTCGGCTCCACGGCATCGGTCGACGACGGCTGGATGTCACCACCGCACCGGGTGCACATCGCAGGAGGCAGGCCGCTGTCCGGATCGTTGGACAGCAGTTCGTGGCAATGCGGGCAGGCGTAGTTCATCAGTTCATTCAAGCACGGCCAAACCGCAAGCAGAAGCCGTGCGCGGCTCGCCGCCGATGCTCAAGCGGCGCGACGCCGGCCGTCGATGCGCATCCAGTCGCCGTCCCGGGTGGCGACCAGTTCGTCGAACCACTGCGCGTACTGGCAGAGCAGATCCGGCTCCTGCCCGTGCAGGATCCCGGACAGCGCGATGTGGCCGCCGGGTTCGACGCGCGCGGCCAGTGTCTCTGCCAGCGCGCTCAGTGCGGAGGCGAGAATGTTGGCCACGACCACCGGATAGGTGGCGGCAGGTTCGTCCCGTGGCAGGCTGACCTTCAGTCGCTCTGACACCTCGTTGCGCTGGGCGTTGTCGAAGGTGGCGGTCAGTGCCTGCGGATCGTTGTCCACGCCCACGGCGTGCGCGGCGCCGAGCTTGAGCGCCGCCAGCGCCAGGATGCCGGAGCCGCAGCCGAAGTCCAGCACGCGTTTGCCCTGCAGCTTTTCCTGGCTGGCGAGTTCGTCCAGCCAGCGCAGGCACAGTGCTGTGGTCGGATGGGTGCCGGAACCGAAGGCCAGGCCGGGATCCAGCCGGACCACGGCCGCGCCAGGCGCGTCGGCTTCAGCAGGAAGATCCTGGTTCCACGGCACGATGAAAGTGCGCTCGCCGAAACGCAGCGGCGCGTACTGGTCCATCCACGCGCGCTCCCAGTCCTGGTCCTGCACGCTGCTGAAGCTGGCCTGCGACCAATCGAGCCCGGGATCGAACGACTCCAGCGCCGCCAGCAGCGCCAGCGCATCGGCTTCGACCGGGAACAGCGCCGTCAGCACCATCGCGTTCCACAGCGGCGTCTGACCCACGCCGGGCTCCAGGATCGCGCGCTCGTTGCTGGTCTCGGCATCGGCATCGAGCAGGGTTACCGAGAGCGCGCCGACGTCTTCGAGCGCGTTCTCGTAGCGCGGCTGCTGCGATTCGCTGCAAAGCAGGGAGAGTTCCAGATAGGGCATTGGTGCCACGTGTTGGAACGAAGTCCGCCATGGTAACGCCGAGTCCGCGGTCGGGTTGCCAATCGGCAGCCCCCGGCGCCACATGCACCCATGCGTAGATCCGAACTTGCTCGGATGCTTCTCGATCCTGCGCCAGGAGCATCCGGGCAAGCTCGGATCTACGCAAGCATCCGGGCAAGCTTGGATCTACGCGGCACGCAGGGTCGTGCGCAGCGGCTCGATCAGCCCAGCGCGATCGACTTGTTCTTGCGCTGCGCCAGCCGCTTTTCCAGGTAGTGGATGTTCTGCCCGCCGGCCTGGAAGCCGAGGTCGCGCATGATGTCCTGCTGCAGGGGGATGTTGGTCTTGATGCCGTCCACCACCATCTCGCTGAGCGCCACGCGCATGCGCGCGATCGCCGTTTCCCGGTCGGGTCCGTGGACGATCAGCTTGCCGATCATCGAGTCGTAGTTCGGCGGTACGCGGTAGCCGGTATAGATGTGCGTGTCCACGCGCACACCGGGCCCGCCTGGCGGATAGAAGCCTGAGATCAGGCCCGGACTCGGCGCGAAGGTATCCGGGTCCTCGGCGTTGATGCGGCATTCGATGGCGTGGCCGCGCAGCACGATGTCCGACTGCCTGATCGACAGCTTCTGCCCGGCGGCGATCTTGAGCTGCTCGCACACCAGGTCGATGCCGGTGATGCGTTCGGTCACCGGGTGTTCGACCTGGATGCGGGTGTTCATCTCGATGAAGTAGAAGTTGCCGTCCTCGTACAGGAACTCGAACGTGCCGGCGCCGCGGTAGCCGATCCGGAGGCACGCTTCCACGCACACCTTGCCGATCTCCATCCGCTGCGCTTCGCTGATGCCCGGCGCCGGCGCTTCCTCGACCACTTTCTGGTGGCGGCGCTGCATCGAGCAGTCGCGCTCGCCAAGGTGGATGGCGTTGCCCTGGCCGTCCGCCAGCACCTGGATCTCCACGTGGCGCGGATTCTCCAGGAATTTCTCCATGTACACCTGGTCGTTGTTGAACGCCGCCTTGGCCTCTGCCTTGGTGGTGGCGATGGCGCTGTTGAGCGCAGCCTCGGCGTGGACCACGCGCATGCCGCGCCCGCCGCCGCCACCGGAGGCCTTGATGATCACCGGATAGCCGATCTCGCGCGCCACCTTGGTGTTGGCGACGATGTCATCGCCGAGCGGCCCGCCTGAACCCGGCACGCAGGGCACGCCGGCCGCCTTCATCGCGCGGATCGCCTCGACCTTGTCGCCCATCAGCCGGATGGTGTCGGCCTTGGGACCGATGAAGATGAAACCCGACTGCTCCACGCGTTCGGCGAAATCCGCGTTCTCGCTGAGGAAGCCGTAGCCCGGATGGATCGCCTGGGCGTCGGTGACTTCGGCCGCGGCGATGAGCGCCGGTACGTTGAGGTAGCTTTCGCTGGAGGCCGCGCCGCCGATGCACACCGACTCGTCGGCCATGGCCACGTGCTTGAGGTTGCGGTCCACGGTGGAGTGAACGGCCACGGTGCGGATGCCCATGGTGTGGCAGGCGCGCAGGATGCGCAGCGCGATTTCACCGCGGTTGGCAATGACGACCTTGTCGAGTTTGGCCATGGCTCAGCCGATCACGAACAGAGGCTGGTCGAATTCCACCGGCGAGCCGCTCTCGGTCAGCACCGCCAGGATGGTGCCGGAGACGTCGGCCTCGATCGGGTTGAACATCTTCATCGCCTCGATGACGCCCAGCGTTTCGCCCGCCTTGACCGCCTGGCCGATGGTGACGAACGCGGGTTTGTCGGGCGAGGGCGAGGTGTAGAACGTGCCGACCATCGGCGAGCGCATCACATGGCCGTCGGGCTGATCGTTGGGTTTGCCGCCGCCGCCAGTGGCCGAGTCGGTGGGCGAAGACATCGGCATCGGCGCCTGGCGCTGTTCCGGTGCCGGGGCGTAGACGGGCGCGGGGGCGTAGACGGGGGCAGGGGCGTAGTGGCCTTTGGGCACCCGGGCCAGGCGCACGCTTTCCTCGCCTTCCTTGATCTCGATTTCCGACAGGTTGGATTCTTCCAGCAGGTCGATGAGCTTCTTGATCTTGCGCAGGTCCATGGTGGCCTCCGTAGTGGTGGCTGGCGCCGTTTGGGCGCCAGTCCGTGATTGGGTCAGCCAGCGAGCCGGGCGATCGCCGCGTCCATCGCATAGCGGTAGCTGTCGGCGCCGAAGCCGCAGACCACGCCAAGCGCGCAGTCGCTGAAGTAGCTGTGGCGCCTGAACGCTTCGCGGGTGTGCGGGTTGGAGAGATGGATCTCGATGAATGGAATGTCCACCGCCGCCAGCGCATCGCGCAGGGCCACTGACGTGTGGGTGAAAGCCGCCGGATTGATCAGGATGAAGGCGGTGCCGTCTACGCGCGCGGCCTGCACACGCTCGATCAATTCGTGCTCTGCGTTGGACTGCAGGGTCTCGACCGCATGGCCCGCCGCTTTGGCCTGGGCCTGCAGCGCGGCATCGATTTCGGCCAGCGTGGTGCTGCCGTAGATCCCCGGCTCGCGGGTTCCGAGCAGGTTGAGGTTGGGGCCGTGCACGACCAGCAGTTTTGGCATCCAGGGACTCCAGCGCAGGGGCGGGAGTCTGCGTGATGAGGCCGATGCTGTCCAGTTCGCCGAAGTTAACCTCGTTTTAAGCGGTTGTTTGGAAATGTTGCTGCAGTTCTGCCTGGAACGTCCGCTGCGCTGCAGCCTTGGAAAAGGCGCTAGCGAGCGTCCACCGCCCAGTCATCGATCTCTCCTGCAGCGAACGGTCCAACCTTCTGCTTCAGGATCCGGCCCTGCGCGCTGACCAGCACGCTGTAGGGCAGCACGCCCTTGGTGTTGCCCAGCCACACGCTGGCGTCGGCGCGGCCGGGCGTATCGACCACGATCGGGTAGGACACCGGGACCCGGCCCAGGAACCAGCGGATGTTGTCCGGGGTGTCCAGGGCCAGGCCGATCACCTGTACGCCGTCGGGCCCCTGGGCCTGCGCGTACCGGTTGAGCTCGGGCATCTCCTCGATGCACGGGCCGCACCAGCTGGCCCACACGTTGATCAGCAGGGGACGGCCCGCGTACAGAGTGTTCAGGTTCTGGGTGGACCCCAGCAGGTCCGGCAGCGACACGGGCGGCATCGGATCGCCGCGCCTGGCCGGGGTCACTCCCGCCGGCGGCGCCGGTGCGGTCGCCTCCATCACCGCCTGCAGCCCGCGCTGGCCGGCTTCGGTCCTCAGCAGGGGGCTGCCGCCAAACCAGAGGCTCGCCAGGATCCCCAGCACGCCGGCCAGCACCGCGACGGCCACGATCAGTCCGGTGGTTACCTTCATGGCCGGGCACGCCCCAGCGCTGCGGCGACGATGTTCCGGGTCAGCACCGTGGGCAGCACTTCTCCCTGCCTGCCGTTGGCCGGGAACACCACGTACAGCGGTACCCCCACAGCCTCGTGTTCCTCCAGGAACGCGGTGATCTGCGGATCGACGTTGGTCCAGTCGCCGCGCATGAACACCGCGTCCACCTGCGCCAGTGAAGTGCGGAACGCCTCACCCGAGAGCACCGCGCGGTCGTTGGCCTTGCAGGTCACGCACCAGTCGGCGGTCATCTCCACGAACACCACCCGGCCCTGCTCGCGCAGTGCAGCCAGGCGCTGCGGCGAATAGGCTTCGATTCCCGAGCCGGCGACCGCGGCCGGTGACGGAGCCAGCGCCAGTCGCTGCGCCAGCACCAGCGGCACCAGCGCCAGCAGCAGCAGCGCTACCGCAACGCTGCGGCGCACGGGCGCGGCCTGGAAGCGCAGCCGCTGGTACCACCACAGACCCAGCGCCAGCACCACCATGCCGGCCAGCGCCAGTCCCAGCGCGTCGACGCCGCGCTGCTTGCCCAGCACCCACAGCAACCACGCTGCGGTGAGATACATGGGGAAGGCCAGGAACTGCTTCAGCGTCTCCATCCACGGACCCGGCTGTGGCAGACGGCGGGCCAGCGCTGGCACGAAACCGATGAGCAGGAACGGCAACGCCAGCCCCAGGCCCAGCACCGCGAACACCAACAGCGCCACTGGGGTGGAGGCGGTGAAGGCGAAGGCCAGCGCCGCGCCCATGAAAGGTGCGGTGCACGGGCTGGCGATCACCACCGCCAGCACGCCGGTGAAAAAGTCCCCCATCGGGCCGGTACGCCCCATCAGCGCGTGCCCGGTCCCGGCGAAGCGATGCCCCAGCGCAAACACGCCGGACAGGCTCAGTCCCACCGCGAACATCAGGTAAGCCAGCAGCCCGATCACCAGCGGCTGTTGCAGCTGGAAGCCCCACCCCAGCGCCTGGCCCGCCGCGCGCAGGGCGATGGCCACCGCGCCAATGGCGACGAAGCTGGCCAGCACGCCGGCGGTATACCAGAGGGCGCTTGAACGGGCATGCCCGCCGCTGCGGCCGCTGTCGGCCAGCGACAGCGCCTTGAGCGAAAGCACCGGCAGCACGCACGGCATGAGGTTGAGGATCAGGCCACCGGCCAGCGCCAGCAGCAGCGCAATGGCCAGACTGGCAGGCGCTCGCGAGGTGCGGCGAACGACGTCCTCCGGCGGCGTGGTGCGGGGGACCTCGGCAGCCACCGGTGCAGGCGTCGCGGTCGTCGAGGAGGCTTGGCCGGGAGGTGGGGCGGCGCTCCCTTGCACGACGGCGGCAGGCGTCGGCTCAGCGGGGTCGGCCGCTTGCGAACCCGATGGCGCCGTGGCGGCCAGGCCCCAGGTACCCGATGCCGCGGCCGGAATCGACAGCCGCAGGCTCCGGGTCATGGGCGGGTAGCAGATCCCTTCGTCCTGGCAGCCCTGGAAGGTCACCTGCAAGGAGGCCTCGGCCGCGCCGCCCTGGCTGCGCAGGAGCGGAACCGGGACTTCGGCCTGGTCGAAATAGACCGCCACGTCGCCGAAGTGCTCGTCCCGGTAGGGCACTGCCTTGGGCCAGCGCGGCTCCCCGACGACGATGCCGGGCGCGCCTTCAAGCTGCATCGTGGTGCGGTCGCGATAGATGTAGTAGCCGGGCGCAGGGGTCAGGCGCAACAGCAGTGTGTTGGCATCGAAGGTGATCGCGTCCAGGGCGAACGCCTTCTCCTGCGGCAGCGGTAGTGCGGCACCCTGGACAGCGCCCGGTGTCGCCTTGCCGAACAGTGGCAGGCCCCTGCCCAATCCTTTCGCAGCCGCCGGAACCGCCGCGGCAGGCAGCGCAACAGCCAGCTGCCGGGTCTGGGGTGGATAGCAGACCCCGACGTCAGCGCAGCCCTGGTACTTGACCTGCAGCGTCACCCGGCCGCTTCCGGCCGCCGCCACGCCCGGCAGCACTGCAACCAGCTGGCCGCGGTAGGTTTCCACCGCGCCGAAGAACTCGTCGTTGTACGCCTTGCCCTTGGGCAATCGCAACGCACCGGCGGTGAAGCCTTCGCGTGCCTTCACATCGGTGCGGTGCCGATACAGGTAGTAGCCGTCGGCGATGCGCCAGCGCACTTGGATGCGGTCGCGCGAAACGGCCGAAGCGTCGAGCACGAATGCGTCGTCGACCGGCAGCAGGTCCGCTTCGTCCACCGCGTAGGCAGGCAGCCACGCGCAGGCCAGCGCGAACACGGCGAGCATGCGCAACAGCGGGTTCATCGGCTCAGTCTTGCGCATCGGTCTCGGCGGCGATCCACGCCAGGTATGCCGGCAGACCGGCGGCCACTTCGACCGCGATCACCTCCGGCAGTTCATACGGATGCAGTTGGCAGATCCTGGACGTCATCGCTTCGACGCGGCGCACGCTGGTCTTGATGAGCAACAGGAGTTCGTCGGCGCTTTCGACGGCCCCTTGCCAGCGGTAGATCGAGCGCATGCCGGGCAGGATGTTGACGCAGGCCGCCAGGCCCTCACCCACCAGTGCCTTGGCAATACGATCGGCGCTGTCGGCGTCGGGACAGCTGCAGTAACAGAGGTAGGCGCTCAAGGATCCAGGGCAAGTGCGGCGGGACGCATAGATTACCCGGTGCCGCTGGTCCCCAGCGAGATCGCGGCGCTGCGCTGCGTCCGGCTGCGACCGGTGCGCTGGGACGCCAGCGACTCCATCACTTCCAGCAGCGACAGGCGCGCGCGCAGCGGGGCGTCCCGGAACGCGTGCAGCAGGCGGAACTCCAGCGGATCTTCGACCAGCAAAGCCTCGGCCGTGGCGATTGAGTCCAGCTGGGCGTCCTTGGACAGGCTCATGTCGCCCCGGCCGGTCGCCAGCCATTCGAACTGCAGGCCGGTGACAAGCGCGACCTGGCGCAGGTGCGAGACGCTCGGGTTCTTGCCGTGGGGCGCCTCCCAATGGCTGACCGCACTGCGCTGCACGCCAACCGATAGCGCCAGCTGGTTCTGTGACAGCCCCGCGGTCCTGCGGGCCAACCGTATTCGTTCCTGTGGCGTCATGATCCTTCCGCGGGAGGGTGATAGGCATCACACCTTACTCAAGCCAGACACAAAGTTGACGACTTTAGTTACCAATAGTAACCCAGTGAATAACACTATCAACATCATGTCCGCTAATGGTCGCCTCTGCACACATTTGCATATTTCAGACGAGCTTACAGGCGACATATGGCTACCAATAGTATCGCAATGAAAACGCTCCCAGAACGGCAGCCGGCTTTCCAATGTCCGGGGTCAAGGGTATCTCTGTCGTCGCTGGCAGGATGCCGGCTCGATTAGGACGTCGACCAGGGGGGATAGGCAAAGGGTCGTACTGCCGCGTAAGGACACAGCACAACTCCTGGAGAGAGCGCGCATTGTCATGCGCGCTCTTTTTTTGGGCGATCCTGGTTCAGCCCCTTGAAAGGTTTCCGACGCCCCCCAATCTTTCCCGCACGCCCGGCTTTGCAGGGTTTCAGCGCCCGCGAGGCTGGCACTCCCATCCAGGGAGTGCTAACCTCGCCACCCCTTTCCCAATGCAATCAATCATTTAAGAGGATTGAAATGAGCAACTTGAAGCCCCTGTACGACCGCGTCGTGATCAAGCGCACCGAAGAAGAAAAGATGTCCTCCGGCGGCATCGTCATTCCTGATTCGGCCACCGAAAAGCCCATCAAGGGTGAGGTCATCGCCGTCGGCGAAGGCAAGGCCCTGGACAACGGCAGCGTGCGCGCTCCCAAGGTCAAGGTCGGCGACCAGGTCCTGTTCGGCAAGTACAGCGGCACGGAAGTGAAGCTGGACGGCACCGACTACCTGGTGGTGAAGGAAGACGACATCTTCGCGATCATCGGTTGATGCGGAGGGCGGGTCTTGACCCGCCTTTGAATCTCGCGACGACCACAACGGCGGGTCAAGACCCGCCCTACCAATCCAAATTCTGGAGTTACAAAATGTCCGCCAAGGAAATCCGTTTCGGTGAAGACGCACGTTCGCGCATGGTGCGCGGCGTCAACATTCTCGCCAATGCCGTCAAGGCAACGCTCGGCCCGAAGGGCCGCAATGTCGTGCTCGAGAAGAGCTACGGCGCCCCCACCATCACCAAGGACGGCGTGTCCGTGGCCAAGGAAATCGAGCTTGCCGACAAGTTCGAGAACATGGGTGCGCAGATGGTCAAGGAAGTCGCTTCCAAGACTTCCGACAACGCCGGTGACGGCACCACCACCGCCACCGTGCTGGCCCAGGCGTTGATCCGCGAAGGTTGCAAGGCGGTCGCCGCCGGCATGAACCCGATGGACCTCAAGCGCGGCATCGACAAGGCGGTCATCGCCGCCGTGGCCGAGCTGAAGAAGATCAGCAAGCCCACCGCCGACGACAAGGCCATCGCCCAGGTCGGCACCATCTCGGCCAACAGCGACGAGTCGATCGGCAACATCATCGCCGACGCGATGAAGAAGGTCGGCAAGGAAGGCGTCATCACCGTCGAGGAAGGCTCGGGCCTGGACAACGAGCTGGACGTGGTCGAGGGCATGCAGTTCGACCGCGGCTACCTGTCGCCGTACTTCGTCAACAACCAGCAGTCGATGTCGGTCGACCTGGATGACCCCTTCATCCTGCTGTACGACAAGAAGATCTCCAACGTGCGCGACCTGCTGCCCGTGCTGGAAGGCGTGGCCAAGTCCGGCAAGCCGCTGCTGATCGTGGCCGAGGAAGTGGAAGGCGAGGCCCTGGCCACGCTGGTGGTCAACACCATCCGCGGCATCGTCAAGGTCTGCGCGGTGAAGGCGCCGGGCTTCGGTGACCGTCGCAAGGCGATGCTGGAAGACATGGCCACCCTGACCGGCGGCGTCGTGATCTCCGAGGAAGTGGGCCTGTCGCTGGAGAAGGCGACCCTGCAGGACCTGGGCCGCGCGAAGAAGATCCAGGTGACCAAGGAAAACACCACCATCATCGACGGTGCCGGCGAAACAGCCAACATCGAAAGCCGCATCAAGCAGATCAAGGCGCAGATCGAAGACACCTCTTCGGACTACGACCGCGAGAAGCTGCAGGAGCGCGTGGCCAAGCTGGCTGGCGGCGTGGCGGTGATCAAGGTCGGCGCATCGACCGAGATCGAGATGAAGGAAAAGAAGGCACGCGTCGAAGACGCGCTGCACGCCACGCGTGCTGCGGTGGAAGAAGGCGTGGTCCCGGGCGGCGGCGTGGCGCTGATCCGCGCGCTGCAGGCACTGGGCGACCTGAAGGGTGCCAACGAAGACCAGAACCATGGCATCAACATCGCCAAGCGCGCCATGGAAGCCCCGCTGCGCGAGATCGTGGCCAACTGCGGTGAAGAGCCGTCGGTGGTGCTGAACAATGTGTCGGCCGGCACCGGCAACTACGGCTACAACGCCCAGACCGGCGAGTACGGCGACATGATCGCGTTCGGCATCCTGGACCCGACCAAGGTCACCCGCTCGGCACTGCAGAACGCAGCCTCGATCGCCGGCCTGATGATCACCACCGAGGCGATGGTGGCCGAAGCGCCGAAGAAGGACGAGCCGGCAGGCGGCGGCGGCATGGGCGGCGGCATGGGCGGCATGGGCGGCATGGATTTCTGATCCGTTCCATCCTGTTTTTTGCTGCACGAAAAACCCCGCCGCGAGGCGGGGTTTTTCTTTGCGCCAGCTTCGGTCGGGCGTGCGCGGCGGCGCGGGGCTTATTCCAGCCAGGGATTGCGCATCGGTGCCACATCGGCCGGGTTGCGCGTGGCCCGCGTGCGGGCGATCTGGGCTTCCAGCTGTTTGGCGACGAGCGGTTCAACCGGCACCTTGTCCTGCTCCAGCAGGCGCCGGTAGGCGGCGATGGCCTGCGCGCGCCGGCCCAGCCGCAAATAGGCGTTGCCGAGCTCCACGCCCGCATCCACTTTCTGCGGCATTTGCGCGACGACCTCCTCGAGTCGCAGCGCGACCAGCGCCCAGTCGTCCCCATTCTCCTTGTAGATATAGTCTGCGACCTTGCCGTACAGGCTCCCCGCGCGCGCCTGTGGGCGGGTCATGCGGCCATGCCAGATACCGACATGGCCATGGCGCGCGACCAAGCGCATGTCCTTGAACACCACGGCCGGGTCCCAGTCCCATTGCGGCCAGGGCAGGGTGTCGGTCATGGGATAGACGAACCAGCCCGCGTAGCGGCCTTCGACGTTGGTGTCCTGCAGCGATTCGACGCGCCGCCGGTAGCGCATCCCGGCCGCGCGGATCTGCTCCTCGCCCATCCAGTAGTCGACGTAGAGCGGTTCGCCCGACGGTTCGATCACGCGGTCATGGAAGGCGCGGACCTCGTCGAAGCGCTGGCCCAGGTCCAGGCCCTCGTTGTTGAAATAGCGGTAGGCATTGACGGTGCCGCCGACCAGCGTGTTGTGGTATTCCCACAGGCGCGGCTCGCGCACGGTCGTGGCCACCGCGGCCACGTACAGCACCGCCACCGCCGCCAGCGCCGGACGCGAGCGACGGTGCCAGGCCAGCGCCAGCGCGCCGCCGGCGAACACCGCCGCGCCGGTGATCAGCGGCAGCGCATGGCGCACGCCGCCCCAGATGCCCCCCGAGCCCATCAATGCCGCCAGGTGGAACCCGCAGCCCGCAAGCAGCGCGGCCAGGCTCCAGCGCGCGGTGGCGGGCAACGGTCCCCGGATCAGCACAGGCAGCGCCGCCAGCAGCAGGACCAGCAGCGCGAGCGGCACCTTGGCCGCCAGGATCGCCGGCCACGCGAACCACGGCGGATTGCCTTACTGCACCTTTCCCCAGACGACGTGCATGCCGATGCTGCGCCCCCCACGCCGGTGCGCACCGTGTCCGCCAGGCCCCAGAGGTAGGCGCGCGGGAGCAGGTGGTGGCGATCGGCGAAAGCGATGCCTGCGCGCCAGTGCGGCAGCCTGAGCTCGTCGATCTTTTCGGCCATCGGGCGGTTGAATGCATCGCTGCCGTCGGTGCCAGCGTGGAAGCGCAGGCCATAGGACCCCCAAAGCAACGCGACCGCCAGCAACGCGACCCCGGCGAGCAGGGCATGCCGGCGCAGGACTTCGCGCCCGCCCGCTTTCCAGCCGGCGTGGGCGGCGAGCAGCAGGCCAAGGCCCAGGCCGCCGAGCCCCACCAGCGCGGAATGCTTGGCCGCCAGCGCCAGGCCCATCGACAGACCACAGGCCACGGCCCAGGGCCAGCGCCAGGTGGCGGCTAGCATCCCGGCCGCGATCGCCGCGATCGTCAGGGTCAAGGCCAGCGGCAGGTCGGTCATCACCACCGGCAGGTGCGCACCCACGGTCGGCTCGATCGCCAGGAAGCCGAGCTCGCCCAGCGCCCAGGCCAGTCCGAACGCGCGCCACACCAGGCCGCCGAGCACCAGCAGCAGAACCCCATGGAAGGCCCACAGCGAGAGCCGCGCCCGCTGCTGGGTCGCATGCACGTCGTTGTGGAAGAACAGGGTCTGCTCGACCCATTCGCGCTCCTGCGCCTTCTCCTGCAGCGGCTTGGGCGCGCGGAGGCGGAAACTGTCGGGCATCCAGGCCCCGACCCAGAGCTTGACCAGCGGCGGGTGTTCCGGGTTGAGGTGGTAGCCGCCGCCGCGTGCGCAGGTGGTGCCGGCCACGATGTACCAGGGCTCGTCGACGGTGAAGCTGTCCAGGCCGGTGCCGGCGGTCGAGCGCAACACGGCGAGCAGTACGAGTGCGAGCAGCAGTGCGCCGCCCAGCCAGCGCCAGTAGTTCGCAACGCGAGGGGAGTCCGCCATGCGCAAGGAAAACGCCGGAAGGATCGTCGGCCGGACATCGCGCACCGGTATGCCTGCAGGCTTTCGGCATGGGGCCAATGTGCAGGCGCTCGGCTGCCAGAACCAACCCAGCCAAAGGGCATCAGCCCTGCGGCTACAGGCGGGCTGCTTCGAGAATCGCAGCCCCTTCGGAGGGCCCATCGCCTTGTGGGCGCCCACCAGCATCCCGACCTCGAGTTGGGGGTGGGGCGGCGGCCAAGTAAACCCCTTGGTATTGTTTTGCACTGCAGCGTGCATGACCAGCCGGCCGTCCTTCACGATGCTGGCGCATCCCGACGTGGGGGAGGGAGCAAGCCCGCAGCTGGTCATGCCAGTTGCGGGTTTTTTTTTACCGCCCATCAGGTGCTCAGGGTGAACCTCGCCGCACGGCGCAAAGTTCAGCCCCCCGGCGGCTGCCGGCATGGCGCCGAAACGTTAGAATTGGCCCATGGCCGACTCCCCCGCCCGTCTAATCCCGCTCCAGGTCGTTTCCAGTGCGCCTGTGCCCACTTCCCTGGAGGCCGGAGCCAAACAGCTGGGCAACGACAAGATCGCGCGCTCGCCGGTGCAGTTCCTCGACGCTCCGATGCTGCGCAAGCCCTCGTGGATCCGCGTGCGCATCCCGTCAGGCAACGCGGTGCAGCGGCTGAAGGCGAAGCTGCGAGAGAACCGCCTGGTGACGGTGTGCGAAGAAGCCAGCTGCCCCAACATCCACGAGTGCTTCAGCCACGGCACCGCCACGTTCATGATCCTCGGCGAGGTCTGCACGCGCCGCTGCTCGTTCTGCGATGTGGCCCACGGTCGTCCCAAGCCTCCCGATGCCGGCGAGCCGATCAGCCTGGCCACCACGGTGGCCGACATGGGCCTGAAGTACGTGGTGGTGACCAGTGTCGATCGCGACGACCTGCGCGACGGCGGCGCCCAGCACTTCGTCGACTGCATCACCGCCATCCGCAAGCATGCGCCGGCGACCCGCATCGAGATCCTGACGCCGGACTTCCGCGGCAAGGGCCGCATGGACCGCGCGCTGGAGATCCTGGCGGTGAGTCCGCCGGACGTGTTCAACCACAATATCGAAACCGTGCCGGACCTGTATCCGAACGTGCGCCCCGGCGCGGATTACCAGTGGTCGCTGACCCTGCTGCAGCGCTTCAAGCAGCAGCACCCGCAGCTGCCGACCAAGTCGGGGATCATGCTCGGCCTGGGCGAAACGATGGAGCAGGTCGAGGCGACGTTGCGCGACCTGCGCGCGCACGACGTGGACATGATCACCATCGGGCAGTACCTGCAGCCCACCGCGCACCACCATCCGGTGATCCGCTACTGGACGCCCGACGAGTTCAAGGCGCTGGAGCTGTACGGCAATGGCCTCGGTTTCAGCCACGTCGCCTCCGGCCCGATGGTGCGTTCGTCCTACCACGCCGACCGACAGGCGATGGAAGCCGGCGTCGCCGGCTAGGGCGCTCCTGCCGATCCAGCAGGCCGCATCCGAGTGGCGCAACACTGCGTAACTGATTTCACGTGGAAGTCGGCCGGATGCTGCAGTCTGAGTTCACCTTTCGATGTCGCTCCCAAGCTACGCTGGACCAACGGTACAGCAGTCGCGAAAACTTTCTGCACTGCCGGCTGTCGTATCCGTCCTGCAGTTTCCCCACTGGCCCTGATGGCCGCGAGTAGCCGAATGTCCTTCAAGAAGCCCGCCGTACTGTTGACCCTCGCCCTGATCACGCCGATCGCGCTGTTCGCACGCACCGACGGACCCGATCTGGCCGCAGGGCCGACCGCCGACCAGTCCACCACGTCCAAGCTGGTCTACGGGCTGCTCTCGGACAGCCGCTACGCCTACCGGCCGCGCGCGCTGGATGACGCGCTGTCGCAGGAGATCTTCAAGCGCTACCTGGATTCGCTGGACGGCGGCAAGCAGTACTTCACCGCGGCCGACATGGAGGCCTTCGCGCCCTACCGCACCCAGCTCGACGATGCGATCCGCAGCGGCGAACTGGCACCGGCCTACGACATCTTCGGCGTCTACAGGCAGCGCGTGGACGAGCGCATCGCCCACGCCCGCGGCCTGCTCAAGCAGGACTTCGACTTCACCGGCGACCAGCGCTGGGAGTACGACCGGGAGGACGCGCCGTGGCCGAAGGATTCAGCGGAACTGGACGAGGTGTGGAAGAAGTCGGTGATGAACGACTGGCTGCGGCTGAAGCTGGCCGGCAAGGCGCCTGCGGAGATCCGCAAGACCCTGGACAAGCGCTACCTCACCTACAAGCGCAGCGTCGACGAACTCAAGAGCGAGGACGTGTTCCAGACCTTCCTCAACGGCTATTCCAGCGCGATCGACCCGCACACCGATTACTTCACTCCCAAGACCGCCGAGAACTTCACCCAGTCGATGTCGCTGTCACTGGAGGGCATCGGCGCGCAGCTGCAGCGCCAGGACGACATGGTGGTGATCCGCGAGATCATCCCCGGCGGTCCGGCCGACATGAACGGCACCCTGAAGCCCGGCGATCGCATCGTCGGCGTGGGGCAGGGTCGTTCGGGTGCGATCACCGACGTGATCGGCTGGCGCATCGACGACGTGGTCGCGCAGATCCGCGGAAAGAAGGACACCCAGGTGCGGCTGGACTACCTGCCAGCCGAAGCCGGGATCGACGGTGAGCATCGGCAGGTGACCATCACCCGGCAGAAGGTGCGCCTCGAAGAGCAGGCGGCCAAGGCCGAGACCATCACCCTGCCCGCCAGTGGCGACCAGCCTGCGCGCGCGATCGGCGTGATCAAGCTGCCTGCGTTCTACCAGGACTTCGAAGGGCGCCGCCGCAATCCCAACGACTACACCTCGGCCACCCGCGACATCGCCAAGCTGCTGCAGGGCTTCAACAAGCAGAGGATCGACGGCGTGGTCATGGACCTGCGCAACAACGGCGGCGGGTCGCTCGATGAAGCGGTGGAGCTGACCGGCCTGTTCATCGACAAGGGTCCGGTGGTGCAGGTGCGCGAGTCCGGCGGACGCGTGACCGTCAACGCCGACCGCAAGGGCGGCGTGGCATGGGACGGGCCGCTGGCGGTCCTGACCAATCGCGGCTCGGCCTCGGCGTCGGAAATCTTCGCCGGCGCGATCCAGGACTATGGCCGCGGCCTGGTGATCGGTGAGACGACCTTCGGCAAGGGCACCGTGCAGAACCTGGTGGACCTGGACCGTTGGCCGGCCAACGAAGGCCCGCGCTACGGCCAGGTCAAGCTGACGATCGCCCAGTTCTTCCGGGTGGCAGGCGGCAGCACCCAGCACAAGGGCGTGGTGCCCGACATCGCGTTCCCGGTGAGCGTGGACGGCAGCGAGTACGGTGAGAGCACCTACGACAATGCGCTGCCGTGGACCAAGATCGCCGCGGTTCCGCACATCCAGTACGGCAACTTCCAGCCGCTGCTGCCGCGCCTGGAAGCGCTGCATTCCGCGCGCGTGGCCATCGACAAGGAGTTCCAGTGGTGGGCCGAGGACGTGGCGCATTTCCGCGCCGAGGCCGACAAGAAGTACGTGTCGCTCAACGAAGCCGACCGCCGTGCCGAGCGTGACCGCCTGGAGGCGCAGCGCAAGCAGCGCCAGACCGAGCGCAAAGCCTTGGGTCTGGCACTGGACCCGCTGGCCGACCAGGCCGCCGACGACGGGTTGGGTGCCAACGAGCGTGACATCGTGAAAGATGCTCAGCGCGAGAAGCTGGCCGAGGACCGGCCTGATCCGTTGCTGCGCGAATCGGCCGCGATCCTGGCCGATGCGATCGAGGTGCTGGGCGAGGACGGTTCGCTGTCGGCGCAGGTGCTGCCGGAGTCGACGGCGCCGGGCAGCTGGGCCGACTGACCCGTAGAGCCTTCCCCCGGATGGGAGAAGGATCAATGAAGGCACGATCCGGATAGCGGGCGCCACTGGCGCCCGTTACTCTTTTTGCATGCACCCAAACGCCGCCACCAAGCTCGATCACGCCCGCCGACTGCTCGACCAGGGCGAGCCCTCGCTGTCGCAGCTTGCCGGCGAAGTGGGAATGAGCGCCTCGCACCTGCAGCGCAGTTTCCGCGCGCGCTACGGGCTGAGTCCGGCGGCCTATCTGGCGCAGCGCAAGCTGGCGGCGCTGAAGGATGGCCTCCGGGCCGGCAGCGGGATCAGCGCCGCGCTCTACGACGCGGGATACGGATCGCCATCTCGCGTGTACGAACTGGGCGCGGCGCGGCTGGGGATGACGCCGGCCACGTACCGCTCTGGCGGCGCCGGAATGCACATCCGCTGGGCGCTGGTGGATACGGCGCTGGGCACGGCGCTGGTGGCCACGACCGAGCGCGGCATCTGCATGGTCGAACTGGGCACCGCTGCCCAGGCGCTCGAGCACCGGCTGCGCGCCGAGTTCCCGCGCGCCCACGTGGAACGCGTGGACGCCGGTCGCGACGAGTTCCTCGCTCCGCGCCTGCAGGCAGTGGCTGAGAGTCTGGCAGGGGGCGAGGGCGATATTGCGCTCGATCTGGTGGGCACCGCCTTCCAGCGCAGGGTCTGGGATGCGCTGATGAGGATTCCTGCCGGCCACACCCTGGGCTATGCGGAACTGGCCGGGCACCTGGGCCTGCCGCGCGGTGCCCGTGCAGTGGCCAGCGCCTGCGCGCGCAACCGCGTGGCGGTGATGGTGCCGTGCCACCGCGTCGTGCGCGGCGACGGTTCGCTCGGCGGCTACCGCTGGGGACTGCCGCTCAAGCAGCAATTGCTTCTCCGCGAACGAAAGGTGTCGTCGCAGGTGGGTTGATGCGGCTTGATTGGCTGTTCCGATCATTCCTGCGCGAAGAGCAACTCCTCCTCAATCCTCCCCTGCTGCGCAAGAGAGGAGGCGGTAACCGGAGCTTTGACGAATGTCTGGTTATCTTGCTCGCGCGCTCTGCACGTGCCCTGCTGCGCAGGGGAGGAGGGCAAAAGCCCTGGCTTGACCAAGTGTCTGGTTACCCTTCGCGTGCGTGCTCTGCCCTTCCCCAGCTGCGCAAGGGAGGAGGCGAAAACCGGAGCTTTCACGAGGTGTCTCGTTATCTTGTGCGGGCGCGCTCTGCCTCGCCCTTGCTGCGCCAGGAATAAGCGAGAGCCGGAGCTTTGCAATATGCCTGACTGTGTTGCGCGGGCACGCTCTGCCTCCTCCCTTGCGCAGCAGGGGAGGATCGAGGAGGGGTTGCTCTTGGCGATCCACATTCCATTCCCCCTGATCCCGCTCTGCAGCGCGATGTTCCAGAAAGAAGTCATCGAGTTTCGCTGGGCATGCCCTGCCTCCTCCCTTGCGCAGCAGGGGAGGATCGAGGAGGGGTTGCTCTTGGCAAGCAACACCCCATTCCCGCTCATCACGGCATGCAACGCGATGTTCCAGAAAGAAGTCATCGAGTTTCGCTGGGCATGCTCTGCCTCCT
>JBDNHW010000081.1:0-39190 GCA_041688625.1 Pseudoxanthomonas sp. | reverse complement strand
GCCGGGCGACAACGTGAAGATGGTGGTGACGTTGATCAACCCGGTGGCGATGGACGAAGGCCTGCGTTTTGCAATCCGTGAAGGCGGCCGCACGGTCGGCGCCGGCGTGGTGGCCAAGATCCTCAAGTGACGCATTGACCCCTGCGCGCTCGCGCGCAGGGCTTTGTCAGGTCGTCATCCCCGCACGAAGGCGGGGATCCATCTCTTGCTCCGAAGCGTCATGCCCGCGGGTTCCGAGAGCCGGAGGCTGGTCAATCGGGCATGGGGCTTCTTAAGCAAAAAACCGCTTCGACGTGGTGGCGCAAGCCACCAATCACGTGTAAGATTCCCGCCCCGGCATTGCAGTCGGGACCGTGATGCAACATCTGCCGCGCCTCCTGGGAGGCGCTGGCTACCGCGAAAAGAGGTGCAGGAAGTGCCTCGTGTTCGCCAGACAGGGAAACGTCGCGTGACACCGAATCAGGTGCGCCCCGCTATTGACGGGGCGGTTCACGCGTCTTATACTTTTCTGCTCGGCGGGCCGGCTTGACCGGTCTGCCGAAGTTTCAGGAAGAAGCCCAACAGCGCAGCCGCGGGTTCCAGCAGCAGGCAGCCGGGGAATTACCAGCAAGATCAACCGGGGCAAGGCATCCCAGAGGCCGCGCCCGTCGCTCTTTTAACGAAGGAAACTCCGTCATGGCGGAACAAAAGATCCGGATCCGGCTCAAAGCGTACGATCATCGTTTGATCGATCGCTCGGCCAGCGAGATCGTGGAAACGGCCAAGCGGACCGGCGCGCAGGTGCGCGGCCCGATCCCCCTGCCGACCAAGATCGAGCGCTTCACCATCCTCGTTTCGCCGCACGTCGACAAGGATGCGCGCGACCAGTACGAGACCCGCACGCACAAGCGCGTGCTCGATATCGTCGACCCCAACGACAAGACCGTGGACGCGCTGATGAAGCTCGAACTCGCGGCTGGCGTTGACGTCCAGATCAAGCTGACCTGAGGCCAAGACCATGACCGCGAAGAAATATTCGTTGGGAATCGTCGGCCGCAAGGCTGGCATGACCCGGGTGTTCACGGAAGATGGCAGGTCCATCCCGGTCACCCTGATCGAAGCAACCCCCAATCGCATCACCCAGATCAAGACCCCGGAAACCGACGGCTACAGTGCCGTGCAGGTCGTGGTCGGAACGCGTCGCGCATCGCTGATCAACAAGCCGGCGGCCGGGCATCTGGCCAAGGCCAAGGTCGAAGGCGGTCGTGGCTTGTGGGAGCTGCGGGTGCAGGACGACAAGTTGGGCGACTTCACCGTCGGCGGCGAGATCAAGGCCGACATTTTCGAAGTGGGCCAGAAGGTCGACGTCCAGGGCGTGACCAAGGGCAAGGGCTTCCAGGGCACGATCAAGCGGTACAACTTCCGCATGGGCGACGCCACGCACGGTAACTCGCTGTCGCATCGCGCGCCGGGTTCGCTCGGCCAGCGCCAGACGCCGGGTCGCGTGTTCCCGGGCAAGAAGATGTCAGGCCACATGGGTGCGGTGAACCAGAGCACGCAGAACCTGGAAGTCGTGAAGGTTGATGTCGAGCGCGGTCTGATTGCCATTCGTGGCGCAGTGCCAGGCGCGCCGGGCGGCGACGTGATCGTTCGTCCGTCGAGCAAGGGATAAGGGAGAATCATGATGGAACTTGCCATCACAGGCAGCACCAACAAATTGTCGGTCTCCGACGAAGTGTTCGGTCGCGAATTCAGTGAGGACCTGGTCCACCAGGTCGTCGTTGCCTACCGCAACGCGGGTCGCGCCGGCACCAAGGCGCAGAAGACGCGTTCGGAAGTCAACGGCACCACCAAGAAGTCGAAGAAGCAGAAGGGTGGCGGCGCGCGACATGGCGCACTGACGGCCCCGATCTTCGTCGGCGGCGGCAGGACCTTCGCGGCCAAGCCGCGCAGCTTCGAGCAGAAGGTCAACCGCAAGATGTACCGCGCGGCGATGAAGGCCATCCTGTCCGAGCTCAATCGCCAGGGTCGCCTGATGGTTGTCGATTCGTTCGACGTCGATGCGACCAAGACCACCGGCCTGATCGCCAAGCTCAAGGGCCTGGAAGTCGGTCGTCGTCCGCTGATCGTCACCGAAGAGGCCTCCGAGCACCTGTACCTGTCCGCCCGCAACATTCCCTACGTGGAAGTGCGCGACGTGCAGGGCCTGGACCCGGCCTCGCTGGTCGGCGCCGACACGGTGGTGATGACCTCCGATGCGGTCAAGAAGATCGAGGAGTGGCTGGCATGAACACCGCCAATAAGATCAGCAACGAGAAAATTTTCAGCGTGCTGCGCGCCCCGCGTGTCTCCGAGAAGACCGCGCGCCTGCAGGAGATCTCCAACCAATACGTCTTCGAAGTTGCGACGACTGCCACCAAGGCCGATGTCAAGGCCGCCGTGGAGCAGTTGTTCGACGTCAAGGTCGAGGCAGTCAACGTGCTTAACGTCAAGGGCAAGAACAAGTCCTTCCGCAACCGCACCGGCAGTCGCGGCAGCTGGCGTAAGGCGTACGTGCGCCTGGCCGATGGCCAGTCCATCGACGTAACCGCCAAGGCCTGAGGAACATCCCATGCCATTAATGAAATTCAAGCCCACCTCGCCCGGCCGCCGTTCGGCAGTCCGCGTGGTGACGCCGGACCTGCACAAGGGTGCGCCGCATGCGCCGCTGCTCGAGTCGCAGAGCAAGAGCGGTGGCCGCAACCACCACGGCCGCATCACCACCCGCCACATCGGCGGTGGCCACAAGCAGCACTACCGCATCATCGATTTCAAGCGCAACAAGGAAGGTATTCCGGCGCGCGTGGAGCGGATCGAATACGACCCGAACCGCACCGCCCATATCGCCCTGTTGTGCTACATCGATGGCGAGCGCCGCTACATCATCGCTCCCAAGGGCCTGAAGGCTGGCGACCAGGTCATCGCGGGCAGCGATGCCCCGATCAAGGCAGGCAATACGCTTCCGCTGCGCAACATCCCGGTCGGCACCACGGTGCATGCGATCGAGATGAAGCCGGGCAAGGGCGCGCAGATCGCCCGCGCCGCCGGTGCCGGCGTCCAGCTGGTGGCCCGCGAGCAGGGTTTCGCCACGCTGCGTCTTCGCTCCGGCGAGATGCGCAAGGTGCAGATCGAGTGCCGCGCCACCATCGGTGAAGTCGGCAACAGCGAGCACAGCCTCGAGAAGCTCGGCAAGGCCGGCGCCAAGCGCTGGCGCGGCATCAAGCCGACCGTCCGCGGCGCGGCCATGAACCCCGTCGATCACCCGCACGGTGGTGGTGAGGCCAAGGCTGGCCAGGGCAACCCGCACCCGGTCACGCCATGGGGCGTGCCGACCAAGGGTTACAAGACGCGCCATAACAAGCGCACCCAGCAGTTCATCGTCCGCGATCGTAGGGGCTAATCGACCATGGCACGTTCACTCAAGAAGGGCCCGTTCGTCGATCACCACCTCATCAAGAAGGTGGAGGCGGCCGGCAGCAGCAAGCGTCCGATCAAGACCTGGTCGCGTCGTTCGATGATCCTGCCGGAAATGGTGGGCTTTACCATCGCCATCCACAACGGCAAGAACCACATCCCGGTCCTGATCAACGAAAACATGGTCGGCCACAAACTCGGCGAATTTGCCGTCACCCGGACCTTCAAAGGCCACGGTGGCGACAAGAAAGCCGCGCCTGGCAAGCGTTGAGGAGATGACCATGGAAGCGAAAGCAATCCTGCGCAGCGCGCGCATCTCGGCACAGAAGGCCCGCCTGGTCGCAGACCAGGTGCGTGGCCTCTCCGCCGAACGCGCCGTCAACCTGCTGAAGTTCTCGGACAAGAAAGCCGCGCACCTGATCAAGAAGGTCGTGGAGTCGGCGATCGCCAACGCCGAGAACAACCAGGGCGCCGACGTCGACGAGCTCAAGGTCACCAGCATCATGGTCGACGAGGGTCCGTCGCTGAAGCGTTTCATGGCGCGAGCCAAGGGCCGCGGCACCCGTATCCTCAAGCGCACCAGCCACATCACCGTGGTGGTGGGCGAAGCCACCGGCAAGGGCAAATAAGACTATGGGTCACAAAGTTCATCCAACCGGTATCCGCCTGGGCATTTCCAAGGACTGGAATTCCAAGTGGTTTGCCAAGAAGGGTCTATACGCCCAGTACCTGGCTGCCGACCTCAAGGTGCGCGAAATGCTGCGCAAGAAGCTGGCCCAGGCCGGCATCTCCAGGATCCAGATCGAGCGTCCCAACAACACCGCACGCGTGACCATCCACACCGCCCGCCCGGGCGTGGTGATTGGCAAGCGCGGTGAGGACATCGAGAAGCTGCGCAAGGAAGTGACCGACCTGATGGGCGTTCCGGCGCACATCAACGTAACCGAAGTGCGCAAGCCCGAACTCGACGCGCAGCTGGTGGCCGAGTCGATCGCCCAGCAGCTGGAGCGCCGCATCATGTTCCGCCGTGCCATGAAGCGCGCCGTCGGCAACGCGATGCGCCTTGGCGCCCTGGGCATCAAGGTCAACGTCGGCGGCCGCTTGAACGGTGCGGAAATCGCGCGTTCGGAGTGGTACCGCGAGGGTCGTGTGCCGCTGCACACGCTGCGCGCCGACATCGATTACGGTTTTGCCGAGGCGAAGACTACCTACGGCATCATCGGGATCAAGGTGTGGGTTTATAAGGGTGAAGTGTTCGACTTCGCCCAGGTTGGCCAGGAAAAGCAGGACGAGTCGCGCCCAGAGCGCAGCGAACGTCCGTCGCGTCCGGCCCGTGAGGCGAGGTAATCCGTCATGTTGCAGCCAAAACGCACCAAATATCGCAAGCAGCACAAGGGCCGCAATGACGGCCTGAGCTGGAGCGCCAACCTCGTCAGCTTCGGCGAGTACGGCCTGAAGGCCACCAAGCATGGCCAGCTGACTGCCCGCCAGATCGAGGCCGCGCGTCGTTCCATCAGCCGTTACGTCAAGCGTGGCGGCAAGATGTGGATCCGCGTGTTCCCCGACAAGCCCATCACCAAGAAGCCCATCGAGGTCCGCATGGGCTCCGGCAAGGGCAACGTGGAATATTGGGTTGCGCAGATCCAGCCCGGCCGCATGATCTACGAGATCGAGGGCGTGACCGAGGAAACCGCACGCGAGGCGTTCCGCCTGGCCGCTGCGAAGCTGTCGGTCACCACCACTTTCGTTACCCGGACGGTGCGCTAATGGAACTCAAGCAAATGCGTGAGAAGTCTGCCGACCAGCTCAACGCCCACCTGACCGACCTGCGCAAGGAGCAGTTTTCACTGCGCATGCAGCAGGTGACCGGGCAGCTGCCCAAGACCCATGAGACCCGTCGGGTTCGTCGCGAGATCGCTCGCGTCAAGACCCTGCTCGGCCAGACTCAGCCGAGCACGAAGTAAGGACCGCCGTGATGAGCGACACCCAGGAAAAATCCCAGCGCACGGTCGAAGGCCGTGTCGTCAGCAACAAGATGGACAAGACGGTCACCGTGCTGGTCGAGCGCCAGGTCAAGCATCCGCTGTACGGCAAGTACATCCGCCGTTCCAGCAAGCTGCATGCCCATGACGCGGACAACAGCTGCAACGAAGGTGACGTGGTGCGGGTCGTCGAGATCGCGCCGATGTCCAAGACCAAAAACTGGCGCGTGGTGGAAGTAGTCACCCGTGCGGCCGTCTAACAGGAGCTTCGAATCATGATCCAGATGCAGAGCTACCTCGACGCTGCCGACAATTCCGGCGCCAAGGAACTGATGTGTATCAAAGTGCTGGGCGGCTCCAAGCGCCGTTACGCGCATATTGGCGACATCATCAAGGTGACCGTCAAGGACGCCATCCCGCGTGGCAAGGTCAAGAAGGGTGAAGTCTACGACGCGGTCGTGGTGCGCACCCGCAAGGGTGTCCGTCGCCCGGATGGTTCGCTGATCCGCTTCGACGGCAACGCCGCCGTGCTGCTCAACAACAAGCAAGAGCCGATCGGCACGCGCATCTTCGGGCCAGTGACCCGCGAGCTGCGGTCCGAGAAGTTCATGAAGATCGTCTCGCTCGCGCCTGAAGTGCTGTAGGAGCGCCCCATGGGCGCGATGCTTTTGCAATAACCTCCGGTCGCCCACAGGGCGCTCCTCTAGGATTCAATGCTATGAACCGTATCAAGAAGGGCGACCAGGTCATCGTTATCGCCGGCAAGGACAAGGGCAAGAAGGGTGATGTGGTGCGAGTGGACGGCGACCGCGTGGTCGTGTCCAACGTCAACATCATCAAGCGCCACACCAAGCCAAACCCGCAGGCGGGTGTCGCCGGCGGCGTGGTCGAGCGTGAAGCCTCGATGCACATTTCAAATATCGCGCTGTTCAACCCGGCTTCCGGCAAGGGCGAGCGTATTGGTTTCAAGGTGCTGGAGGATGGACGCAAATTGCGTGTGTTCCGCTCCAGCGGTGAGGCGCTGGACGCCTAAGGATCTGATGTCATGACCACCCGTCTCGAAAAGTTCTACAAGGAAGAGGTTGTTCCGAGCCTGACCAAGAAGTTCGGCTACGACAACCCGATGCAGGTTCCCAGGATCACCAAGATCACGATCAACATGGGCGTCGGCGAAGCCGCGACTAACAAGAAGATCCTGGAGAACGCGGTCGCCGACCTGTCGAAGATCGCCGGCCAGCGGCCGATCACGACGAAGTCGCGCGTGTCGGTGGCCTCTTTCAAGATCCGTGACGGCTGGCCGATCGGCTGCAAGGTCACGCTGCGCCGCGCCCGGATGTACGAGTTCTTCGATCGCCTGGTCAACGTGTCGCTGCCGCGCGTGCGCGACTTCCGTGGCCTGTCGGCGCGTTCGTTCGACGGTCGCGGCAATTACAACATGGGTGTGAAGGAGCAGATCATCTTCCCGGAAATCGATTACGACCAGGTCGATGCGCTCCGCGGCATGGATATCGCCATCACCACCAACGCCAAGACCGACGCCGAGGCAAAAGCGTTGCTTGAAGCATTCAAGTTTCCCTTCCGTACCTGATCTGCGAGGAACCAGACATGGCAAAGACATCAATGGTGAACCGCGACATCAAGCGGGCCAAGCTGGCGAAGAAGTATGCCGCCAAGCGTGAAGCACTCAAGAAGACCATCTCCAGCGCCGCCGCGTCCTATGACGAGCGCATGGAGGCGGTAGTGAAGCTGCAGAAGCTGCCGCGCGATTCGTCGCCGTGCCGCGAGCGCAACCGTTGCGCACTCTCAGGTCGCTCGCGCGGCGTGTACAGCAAGTTCGGCCTCGGCCGCAACATGCTGCGCAAGGCGACGATGAACGGCGACGTTCCCGGGCTGCGCAAGGCCAGCTGGTAATTCCGTCCCCTGGGTCACTGTCCCGGGGCAACACCACAACGAAATTCGCATAGCGCGGATATCGGTGCTACTCAAAGGCTAATTGCAATGAGCATGACTGATCCCATCGCCGACATGCTGGTCCGCATCCGAAATGCGGCCGCTGTAGGCAAGCCGACGGTGAAGATGCCGTCGTCCATCTCCAAGGTCGCAATTGCCAACGTCTTGAAGGACGAGGGCTACATCGCCGACCTGCGCGTGACCGCCACGGAAAACAACAAGTCCGAGCTGGAAATCGTGTTGAAGTACTTCGAGGGCAAGCCGGTGATCGAGCGCCTGTCGCGCGTCTCGCGTTCGGGTCTGCGCCAGTACCGCGGCAAGAACGACCTGCCCAAGGTGCTCGACGGCCTCGGCGTTGCCATCATTTCAACATCCAAGGGCATCATGACCGACTCGCAGGCGCGCCAGCAGGGCGTCGGCGGTGAAGTCCTGTGCTTCGTGGCGTAAGGGAGAAGCCTCATGTCACGAGTCGCCAAGCAACCCATCACCGTGCCCAAGGGCGTGGACCTGGACATCCAGTCCGACACCATCAAGGTCAAGGGGCCGAAGGGCACACTGTCGCTGGCCAAGCCGGCTGGTGTGCAGATCAGCCTCAAGGATAGCGTCGCCAGCCTCTCGCCCGCGACTCCTGCCGATGACGCGATCACCGGCACCATCCGCGCCATCGTCGCGAACATGGTCAAGGGCGTGTCCGAAGGCTTCCAGCGCAAGCTCGACCTGGTCGGTGTCGGCTACCGCGCCGCGATGCAGGGCAACGACCTGAACCTGTCCCTGGGTTTCTCGCATCCGGTGGTGTTCAAGACCCCGGAAGGCATCACCATCACCACGCCGTCGCAGACCGAGATCCTGGTGCAGGGCTCGGACAAGCAGCGCGTCGGTGAAGTGGCCGCCAAGATTCGCGGATTCCGTCCGCCGGAGCCCTACAAGGGCAAGGGCGTGAAGTACTCCGACGAAGTCATCATTCGCAAGGAAGCCAAGAAGGCGTAACGCGGGCTCTTCCGTATACGTCCGGCTTCTCAAGGATCCAGATCATGAGCATCAAGAATAACGCCCGCCTGCGCCGCGCCAAGACCACGCGCGCGCACATCCGCAAGCTCAACGTGCCGCGCCTTTCGGTGCTGCGAACGGGCCAGCACCTGTATGCCCAGCTGTTCACCGCCGACGGTTCCGAAGTCATCGCCGCGGCCAACACGCTGCAGGCCGACGTCAAGGACGGCCTGAAGAGCGGCAAGAACAGCGAGGCCGCCGCCAAGGTGGGTCGCATGATCGCCGAGCGCGCCAAGGCCGCGGGAATCGAGAAGGTTGCTTTCGACCGTTCCGGTTACCGCTACCACGGCCGCATCAAAGCCCTGGCAGATGCAGCCCGCGAAGGCGGCCTGCAGTTCTGATCAATTAAAGGTTCTTGAAGGGTGCGGGGCTCGCCCCCACACTTCACACCTGCCGGCATGGGCAATGCCGGACGCACCACGACTTCTGATCGTGCCTGCGGTTCACCGCACCATCCCACAACCATAAGCGGCTCAGCCGTAATCACTCAACTCTCTAGGATTTGGAAATGGCAGATGATCGTGGACCACGTCGCGACCGCAACCGCGACGACAAAGTAGACGACGGCATGATCGAGAAGCTGGTCGCGGTCAATCGCGTCAGCAAGACGGTCAAGGGCGGCCGCCAGTTCACCTTCACCGCACTGACGGTGGTGGGTGACGGAAACGGCAAGATCGGCTTCGGCTATGGCAAGGCGCGCGAAGTGCCGGTCGCCATCCAGAAGTCGATGGAATATGCGCGCAAGGGCATGCTCAACGTCGACCTCAACAATGGCACCCTGTGGCACCCGGTCAAGGCCGGCCATGGCGCGGCGCGTGTGTACATGCAGCCGGCTTCCGAGGGTACCGGCGTGATCGCCGGCGGCGCCATGCGCGCCGTGCTCGAGGCGGTTGGCGTGAAGAACGTCCTGGCCAAGGCCGTTGGCTCGCGCAACCCGATCAACCTGGTGCGCGCCACGCTGAAGGGCCTGGGTGACATGCAGTCGCCGGCCCGCATCGCGGCCAAGCGCGGCAAGAAAGTGGAGGACCTGCACCATGACAGCAAGTAAGTCCGGCGGCACCGAGTCGGGGACCGTCAAGGTCCGCCTGGTTCGCGGCCTGCGTGGTTCCCAGGGCATCCACCGCTTGTCGGTGAAGGCGCTGGGCCTGAGCAAGATCAATGACGTGCGTGAACTGAAGGACAGCCCGCAGGTACGCGGCCTGATCAACAAGGTTCACTACCTCGTCCGGGTCGAGGAGTAAACGATATGCGTCTTAACACACTCAAGCCGGGCGAAGGCGCCCGCACCAACCGCAAGCGCGTCGGCCGTGGCATCGGTTCGGGCCTGGGCAAGACCTGCGGCCGCGGCCACAAGGGTTCGTTCGCGCGTTCGGGCAAGGGCAAGATCAAGGCCAAGTTCGAAGGCGGCCAGATGCCCCTGGTCAAGCGTCTGCCCAAGGTCGGCTTCCGCTCGAAGCTGAAGCTCGATTGCGCCGAGGTGCTGACCTACCAGCTGGACAAGCTTGAAGCGGGCGAAATCGATTTCGCCGCGCTGCGGGCCGCCAAGCTGGTTCCGAACTCGGCCAAGCGGGCCAAGATCGTGATGAAGGGCGACCTGTCCAAGGCGTTCGTGCTCAAGGGTGTGGCTGCGTCGGCCGGTGCCAAGGCCGCGATCGAGTCCGCCGGCGGCAGCGTCCAGGAGTAATCGAGGCATGGCGCAGGGCAAGGCAGGCATCGGCGGGTTGGGTAAGTTCACTGAACTTCGCCAGCGCCTGCTGTTCGTGGTCGGCGCGCTGATTGTCTACCGCATCGGTTGCTTCATTCCGGTACCGGGCGTCAATCCGGACGCCATGCAGGCGATGATGCAGGCGCAGGGTGGCGGCATCGTGGACATGTTCAACATGTTCTCCGGTGGCGCGCTGCACCGTTTCAGCCTGTTCGCGCTGAACGTGATGCCGTACATCTCGGCGTCCATCGTGATGCAGCTAGCCGTGCACATCTTCCCCACGCTCAAGGCGATGCAGAAGGAAGGCGAGTCCGGCCGTCGCAAGATCACCCAGTATTCGCGCTTCGGTGCCGTGGGCCTGGCGATCGTGCAGGGCGGAAGCATCGCGGTGGCGCTGCAGAACCAGGTTGCGCCCGGCGGCATGCCGGTGGTGTACGCGCCGGGCATGGGCTTCGTGCTGACCGCCATCATCGCGCTGACCGCTGGCACCATCTTCCTGATGTGGATCGGCGAGCAGGTGACCGAGCGCGGCATCGGCAACGGCGTATCGCTGATCATCTTCGCCGGCATCGTGGCGGGGCTGCCCGGGGCAGTCATCCAGACCATCGAGGGCTTCCGCAACGGCACCATCAGCGCCATCGCGCTGATCATCATCGTCATCACCGTGGTTGCCGTGACCTACTTCGTTGTGTTTGTCGAGCGCGGCCAGCGTCGCATCACCGTGAATTACGCACGGCGCCAGGGCGGCCGTAACGCATACATGAACCAGACTTCGTTTCTGCCCCTCAAGCTCAACATGTCGGGCGTGATCCCGGTGATCTTCGCCTCCAGCATCCTGGCCTTCCCGGCGACTGTTGCGATGTGGTCGGGGCAGGGCACTTCGACGACGTGGCTGCAGCGGGTATCGCAAGCCCTGGGCCCTGGTGAGCCGCTGCATCTGATCGTGTTTGCCGCACTGATCGCGGGCTTCGCGTTCTTCTACACGGCGCTGGTCTTCAATTCGCAGGAGACCGCCGAAAACCTCAAGAAGTCCGGTGCCCTGATCCCGGGGATCCGGCCGGGCAAGGCTACTGCCGACTACGTCGACGGCGTGCTGACCCGCTTGACCGCAGCCGGGGCGACCTATCTGGTCCTGGTCTCGCTCTTGCCGGAGCTCATGCGTACGCAGATGGGTACTTCGTTCTACTTCGGTGGCACCTCCCTGCTGATCGTGGTCGTGGTGGTGATGGACTTCATCGCCCAGGTGCAGGCCCACCTCATGTCGCACCAGTACGAAGGCCTGTTGAAGAAGGCCAACCTGAAGGGCGGTTCGCGCGGCGGTCTGGCGCGCAGCTGAGAATTCCGCGGAGTCAATCCGCATGGAGCCCGGCAGAAACTGTCGAAGCTCCACGAAATGGGCGGCCCGTGCGGCGATCTCGCGCGCGGGTGTGAACCAGCCAGTCCCTGCGCAAGAGTAGCGCCGGGCGTTGCAGGCCAAACCGGCCCAGCCGGCGAAGCAGGCAGCAGGCGAGTTCCGGCGCCGGAGCATGGGCACACTCCCCATGCCGTGGTCCTCGCAGGCTCAGGCCTGCAGGGGCTTCCCAGAAACCCGAGATCTTGTTAAAATTCGCAGTTCACTCCGCCGGCTTGCACGGATCCTTGACGGGTTCGCGTGCGATCGGGCCATCAAACACAGTTGGAGAGTCGCGTCATGGCGCGTATTGCAGGTGTCAACCTGCCTGCCCAGAAGCATGTCTGGGTCGGGTTGCAGAGCATTTACGGCATCGGCCGTACCCGTTCGAAGAAGGTCTGCGAATCCGCAGGCGTCGATTCGAGCATCAAGATCCGTGACCTGTCCGAGCCGGACGTCGAGCGCCTCCGCGCCGAAATCGGCAAGTTCATCGTCGAAGGCGACCTCCGTCGCGAAGTGGGCATGGCGATCAAGCGCCTGATGGACCTGGGCTGCTACCGCGGCCTGCGCCACCGTCGCGGCTTGCCATTGCGTGGCCAGCGCACCCGCACCAATGCACGCACCCGCAAGGGTCCGCGCAAAGCCATCAAGAAGTAAGGGGCGCACATCATGGCCAAACCGGCAGAGAAGAAAGTCAAGAAGAAGATCAAGCGCGTCGTCACCGATGGCGTCGCCCACGTCCACGCTTCGTTCAACAACACGATCGTCACCATCACCGATCGCCAGGGCAATGCGCTCTCGTGGGCTACATCGGGAGGCGCGGGTTTCCGCGGCTCGCGCAAGTCCACGCCGTTCGCCGCGCAGGTCGCCGCCGAGAAGGCGGGCCGCGCTGCACTGGACTACGGTCTGAAGTCGTTGGAAGTTCGCATCAAGGGCCCAGGCCCGGGCCGCGAGTCCGCGGTGCGTTCGCTCAACAACGTTGGTTACAAGATCACCAACATCATTGACGTTACGCCTATTCCGCATAACGGTTGCCGCCCGCCCAAAAAGCGTCGCGTCTGAGGAGCTGAAGAGAAATGGCTCGTTATATTGGTCCTACCTGTAAGCTCGCCCGCCGCGAAGGCGCCGATCTTTCCCTCAAGAGCCCGGCGCGCGCGCTGGATTCCAAGTGCAAGCTGGAGCAAAAGCCCGGCCAGCACGGCGCCACTGCCCGCAAGGGCAAGCTGTCCGACTATGCGACCCAGCTGCGTGAAAAGCAGAAGGTCAAGCGCATCTACGGCCTGCTGGAGCGCCAGTTCCGCAACTACTACAAGAAGGCCTCGACCAAGAAGGGCAACACCGGCGAGAACCTGCTGCAGTTGCTGGAAACCCGCTTGGACAACGTCGTGTACCGCATGGGTTTCGCGATCACCCGTCCGTCCGCCCGCCAGCTGGTCTCGCACCGTGGCGTGCTGGTCAACGGCAAGTCGGTGAACCTGCCTTCGTACCAGATCAAGGCCGGTGACGCGATCGAGCTTTCCGAGAAGGCGCAGAAGCAGTTGCGCGTCCAGGAATCGCTGACCGTGTCGGCGCAGATGGACCTCAGCCCCTCGTGGGTCGAAGTGGACTCCAAGAAGTTCAGCGGCGTGTTCAAAGCCGTGCCGGATCGTGCTGACCTGCCTGCCGACATCAACGAAGCGCTGATCGTCGAGTTGTACTCGAAGTAATCCCATCACGAACTCCCGGATTTGCCGGGGGTTTGCAGGAGACCCCGCAACATGACGGTTACCACACAGCAGGTGCTGCGCCCCCGCGGCCCGCAAATCGAACGCCTTGGCGACAATCGAGCAAAGGTCGTGATCGAGCCGCTGGAACGCGGTTATGGCCACACGCTCGGCAACGCGCTGCGTCGCGTGCTGCTGTCCTCGATCCCCGGCTTTGCCATTACCGAGGTCGAGATTGACGGCGTGCTCCACGAGTACAGCACCATCGAAGGCTTGCAGGAAGACGTGCTCGAGGTGCTGTTGAACCTCAAGGACGTCGCCATCCGCATGCACACCGGCGACGCCTCCACCCTGACCCTGAGCAAGCAGGGCCCGGGCGTGGTGACCGCTGCCGACATCAAGACCGACCACAACGTCGAGATCCTCAATCCCGAACTGGTGATCGCTCACCTGACCAAGGACACGGCGCTGAGCATGCGCCTGAAGATCGAGCGCGGCTTCGGCTACCAGCCGGCCGCCGCGCGCCGTCGCCCGGACGAGGAGACCCGTACCATCGGTCGCCTGATGCTGGACGCGTCGTTCTCGCCTGTCCGTCGCGTTGCCTATGCGGTGGAAGCCGCACGCGTCGAGCAGCGCACCGACCTGGACAAGCTGGTCCTGGAAATCGAGACCAACGGCACGATCGACGCCGAGGAAGCCGTGCGCACCGCCGCCGACATCCTCAGCGACCAGCTGTCAGTGTTCGGTGACTTCACCCACCGCGATCGTGGCGGCGCCAAGCCGGTTCCGACCGGCGTGGATCCGGTGCTGCTGCGTCCGATCGACGATCTCGAACTGACCGTGCGCTCCGCCAACTGCCTCAAGGCGGAAAGCATCTACTACATCGGCGACCTGATCCAGAAGACCGAAGTGGAGCTGCTGAAGACCCCGAACCTCGGCAAGAAGTCGCTGACCGAGATCAAGGAAGTCCTCGCCCAACGCGGTCTGTCGCTCGGCATGAAGCTGGAAAACTGGCCACCGGCCGGCGTCTCGCAGCACGGCATGCTGGGGTGAGTCCAAGCTGCTTGCGCGGCATTGCCGCGCGCCTGGGCGAACGCCCGGCGCGCTGCGCCGGGCTGGGCGGTCGGGAAACTCAAGCGCCAAAGACAAGTCCGTAGCTCCACCGCAACACAACGTCGACGCCCCTGAAGGGGCGCGGCGATGCCCGATCAGGATGATTGGGCTCGGGCCATCCGCAGTCCAGGTAACAACGCCATGACGGCGACAGCGAACCTCAACAGCGCCAACATTAACCAGGAACCAAAACCATGCGCCACCAGAAAGCCGGCCGCAAATTCAACCGCACCAGCGCCCACCGCCAGGCGATGTTCAGCAACATGGCGGCCTCGCTGATCAAGCAGGGCCTGATCCGTACCACGCTTCCCAAGGCCAAGGAGCTGCGCCGCGTCGCCGAGCCCTTGATCACCCTGGGCAAGATCGACGGCGTGGCCAACCGCCGCCTGGCGTTCTCGCGCCTGCGAGACAAGGAAGCGGTGGGCACGCTGTTCACTACGCTGGGCCCGCGTTACCAGGGTCGTCCGGGTGGCTACCTGCGAATCCTCAAGTGCGGTTTCCGCGCCGGTGACAATGCGCCGATGGCTTATGTGGAGCTGGTCGATCGTCCTGAGTCGGCGGCACTGTCGGCCGAGTAAGCAGGATCCAAGGCTTCAACCGAAACCCCGGCCCCGTCGCCGGGGCTTCTGTTTCTGCCCCCGCAATCTGTCCCCGTGCATCGTCCTGCGGTCAACCCACAGTGGTGCATTGCCGGTGCCCCGGCGATAATCCGAAGCTGACCTTTCAGGATTGATGCGATGAACCCTTTCCGCTGGTGGTTTCGCACGCAGTTCCTTCTTGGGTTCGCGGCATGCGCCGCGCTGCTCGCGTATGCGCTGTATAGCCAGTACTACGGCGGGCTGCTGCCGTGCCCGCTCTGCACGTTCCAGCGCGGCGCCTTCGCCGCCCTCGGCCTGGTGTTCCTGTTCGGCGCCTTGCATGCACCGGCCGGCAGGTCCGGACGCGCGGTCTATTCCTCGCTGGCCGTCTTGTGCGCAGGCGTGGGCGTGGCCATTGCCGGTCGCCACGTGTGGCTTCAGAACCTGCCAGCGGACCAGGTACCGGCCTGCGGTCCCGACCTCTCCTACATGATGGAGGCGTTCCCGGTGGGTGACGTGCTGCGCAGGGTGTTCACCGGCTCCGGCGAGTGCGCCGAAGTGGACTGGACATTTCTTGGCCTGGCGATGCCCGCATGGAGTTTGGTCTGGTTCGTGTTGCTCGGTCTTTGGGCGCTATATGCAGGTCTGAGTCAGCGGCGCGCTGTCTGAGTGCATTTGACGCGGCGCAGCAATCTGGCACCATGGGGGTTCGCCGAGGACACTGTCATGAGCCCCACCGATCGCAACCTGCAAGCCGTGAACCTGCCCACTGACTGGGCGCCGGCTTCGTGGCGCGGTCGCACGGCCGTGCAGATGCCGACCTATCCGGATGCTGATGCACTGGAGTCGGCGCTGAGCGAGCTGCGTCAGCTCCCTCCACTGGTGACTTCGTGGGAGATCTTTGCGCTCAAGCGCCAGCTCGCCGAGGCGCAGGAAGGCAAGCGTTTCCTGCTGCAAGGGGGCGACTGCGCCGAGAGCTTCAGCGACTGTGAGTCCGGACTGATCTCCAATCGGCTGAAGGTCCTGCTGCAGATGAGCCTGGTGCTGGTGCACGGGCTGCGCCTTCCAGTGGTGCGCGTGGGTCGCTTTGCCGGCCAATACGCCAAGCCGCGTTCCACCGACACCGAGACGCGAGACGGCGTGACCCTGCCCAGCTACCGCGGCGATCTGGTCAACGAGCCTGAATTCAGTGCACGCGCGCGCACTCCCGATCCACGTCGCATGATCAAGGCGCATGCGCGTTCGGCAATGACCATGAATTTCGTGCGTGCGCTGATCGACGGCGGTTTCGCCGACCTGCACCACCCGGAGTACTGGAACCTCAACTGGGTTGGCTACTCGGCCAACGCCAACGAATACCAGCAGATGGTGACCTCGATCGGTGATGCGGTGCGTTTCATGGAAACGCTGTCCGGGTCGGAAGTACACAACCTCAACCGCATCGACTTCTACACCTCGCATGAAGCGCTGCTGCTGCCATACGAGGAAGCGCTGACCCGTGAGGTGCCGCGGCAGTGGGGCTGGTTCAACCTGAGCACGCACTATCCGTGGATTGGCATGCGCACCGCCGCCGTCGACGGCGCGCATGTGGAATACCTGCGCGGCGTGCGTAACCCGATAGCGCTGAAGGTCGGGCCGTCGGTCAAGCCTGACCAGCTGCTGCGTTTGATGGACGTGCTCAATCCGGAAGACGAACCGGGACGCCTGACTTTCATCCACCGCATGGGCGCTACCCAGATCGCGGAGAAGCTGCCTCCGCTGCTGGACGCGGTGCGGCGCGACGGACGGCGCGTGCTCTGGGTCTGCGACCCGATGCACGGCAACACGGAGACCACGAGCAACGGCTACAAGACGCGTCGCTTCGATAATATCCGTGGCGAAGTGGAGCAGTCGTTCGACCTGCATGCCGCGGCCGGCACCCGGTTGGGCGGCGTGCACCTGGAATTGACCGGTGAAGACGTCACCGAATGCACCGGCGGCGCCCGCGAACTCACCGACGTCGATCTGGAGCGCGCATACCGCTCCACGGTCGATCCGCGCATGAACTACGAGCAGTCGCTGGAGATCGCGATGTCGATCGTGCGCAAGCAGAACCAGGTGGCGGTGCCGCCCGCGCGCTGAGTTCCTGCGCGGCGGAAGCATGCGGGTGTTCGCCACTGGTTTGAGAAGGCGCGCAGAAGCAAGCGCTTGTTTCGAGATCGCCCGCGCGCGGCGCGGGATTCCTCAGTGGTCCGTGCCAGCCTCCACGCAGCGCCAGAACAGCGGCTCGCCTGCGCGGAACGGAACCAGTGGCTCATCGGCCGGCCCCAGTGCTGTCGGCGCCATCCATTCCACCTTCTCCAGGACCAGCGTGTCCGTGTTGCGCGGCAGCTGGTAGAAGTCCGGGCCGTGGAAACTGGAGAAGGCCTCCAGCCGATCCAGCGCGCCGGCGCTGTCGAAGGCCTCTGCATAGAGTTCCATCGCGGTCCGCGCAGTGTAGATCCCGGCACACCCGCAGTCCGACTCCTTGTCTTTTTTCAGATGCGGAGCGCTGTCGGTGCCCAGGAAGAATTTCGGGCTGCCGCTGGTAGCGGCCTCGATTAACGCCTGTCGATGGGCTTCGCGCTTGAGCACCGGCAGGCAGTAGTGGTGCGGACGCAGCCCGCCGGCGAACATGGCATTGCGGTTGAGCAGCAGGTGGTGGGCGGTGATTGTCGCGCCCACCTGTGCCGGAGCTTCGCGGACGAATTGCACTGCGTCGGCCGTGGTGACATGTTCGAGCACCGCGCGTAGCGCCGGGAACCGCTGGATCAGCGGCGCCAGGTGGCGATCGATGAAGACCGATTCCCGGTCGAACACATCCACGTCCGGATCGGTCACCTCACCATGCAGCAGCAGCGGCAGGCCGACCCGCTGCATCGCTTCCAGCGCGGCGGTGCAACGTTCCAGGCTGGTCACGCCCGCCGCCGAATTGGTGGTGGCGCCGGCGGGATAATACTTCACCGCATGCACCACTCCGCTCTCCTTGGCCCGCGCGATCTCTTCGGCGGTGGTCGCATCGGTCAGGTACAGCGTCATCAGTGGCTCGAACGCAGCGTCTGCAGGAATGCTCTGCCTTATGCGGTCGCGGTACTCGCGAGCGTGCACCGTGGTGGTGACAGGCGGCTTCAGGTTCGGCATGACGATGGCACGGGCGAACTGCCGGGCAGTGTCGGCAACCACTCTTGCGAGCATGGTGCCGTCGCGCAGGTGCACGTGCCAGTCATCTGGCCTGGTCAACACCAGTCGGGTGCCGAAGGGCGTAGTGCCCGGAATATTTTCAGTCACGTTGGACTCCATCGTTGTTGGTCGCGGCCTTGCTGACCGGTGTCGCCGGCGCTACCCGCAGTGCAGCGATGGTGGCCGGGTAGGTCGGCGGTCGGCGGGCGAGAGTGAGCTGCTCGTAGTCGTAGCCCAGCGCGATCAGGCGTGCCTCGCTCCAGGCCGTGCCCATGAACACGATGCCCAGCGGCAGGCCGTTGCTGTGGCCCATGGGTACGGTGAGGCTGGGGTAGCGAGCCACGGCAGCGGCACCATAGCCGGCTCCCGGGAAATCATCTCCGTTGACCGGATCGATGCGCCAAGCAGGTCCGGTGGCAGGTGCCACCAGCGCGTCCAGCTGCTGTGCATTCAGCGCGGCATCGATGCCTTCGGGCCCGGCGAGGCGGCGGGCGCGGGAACGCGCGCTGGTGTAGGCGTATTCCCCCAGTCCGCCGCGTGCGTTCGAGCTTTCGAAAAGCTCCTGCCCGAACAGCGGCATCTCCAGCTCCCGGTGCCGTGAGTTGTAACCGATCAGCTGGGTGAGCGACTGCAGCGGCGCGTCGTGCTGCTTGAGGTAGCGTTCGAGGCCTGCCTTGAACTCGTATTCCAGCAGCACCAGTTCGTCCTCGCCCCACTGCCCGTCGGTGGTTATCTCCGCGTTGACCACCGTCGCGCCGGCCTGGCGCATCGTATCGATGGCGCCTTCCATCGCCGCGGCTGCATCGGGATGGATATCGAACTTGCTGCGAAGCACGCCGATGCGCGCGCCGCGGAGCGCACCCGGCTTGAGGCGCGAGGCGAAGTCGAGGGGCACGTTCCACGAGGACGCTTCGGTCGCAGGGTCGGCGTCGTCGCGTCCGGACAGCACGCCGAGCAGCAGCGCCGCGTCCTCGACGCTGCGAGTCATCGGTCCGGCGGTGTCCTGGCTGAACGAGATCGGGATGATGCCGTCGCGGCTGACCAGTCCCACCGTCGGCTTCAGGCCGACCAGTCCATTGACCGCTGCGGGGCAGATGATGCTGCCGTCGGTCTCGGTGCCGATGGCGGCCGCCGCCAGGTTGGCCGAGACCGCCACGGCGCTGCCGGCGCTCGATCCACATGGATTACGGTCCAACGCATACGGGTTCAGCGTTTGCCCCCCGCGCGCGCTCCAGCCCGAGGTGGAGCGGGTGGAGCGGAAGTTGGCCCATTCGCTGAGGTTGGTCTTGCCCAGGATCACCGCCCCGGCTTCGCGCAGTCGCCGCACCAGAAAGGCGTCTGTCGCGGGCCTGAACTCCGCCAGCGCCAGCGAACCGGCAGAATTGACCATCGGCGTTGCGCCGATGTTGTCCTTGAGCAGGATCGGGATTCCGTGCAGCGGGCCGCGTACCGAGCTGGACTGGCGCTCGACATCGCGCAGGGCAGCTTCCTTCAAGGCATCCGGATTGATCTCCAGCACCGATCGCAGCGTGGGGCCGGCCCGGTCGATCGCCTCGATCCGGTCGATGTAGGCCTGGGTCAGCGTGCGGCTGTCCAGCTTGCCCGAAGCCATCATCGCCTGCAGCTCGGCGATACCCAGTTCGGCGTACAGGAAATCGGTGGGAGCCTGCGGTACCGGCTTTGAAGAGGTGCCGGAGTCGCAACCGGCAAGCGCCAGGGCCATCAGCAGCAGGGTTGTCAGTAGGCGCATGAAGTGTTCCCGGCGGTGTGCATGCAGGCTAACCATGGCCGCTCCCGCGCGCAAGAAAGTGCAAGGGGGCCAATCCGGGCGCGCCACGAAAAACGGCGCCGTCTCCGGCGCCGTCATCGGGTTCAGCATAAGAGGATCACGCGGCGCGCGAGGCGCGCTTGCGATCGCTTTCGCCGAGGAACTTCTTGCGCAGGCGGATCTCCTTCGGAGTGACTTCCACCAGCTCGTCGTCCTCAATGAAGTCCAGCGCCTGTTCCAGGGTGTACTTGATCGCCGGGGTCAGCTTGATCGCATCGTCCTTGCCCGAGGCGCGCATGTTGGTCAGCGGCTTGGTCTTGATCGCGTTGACGGTCAGGTCGTTGTCCTTGGAGTGGATGCCGATCAGCTGCCCCTCGTACACGTTGTCGCCCTCTGCGGCGAACAGCTTGCCGCGCTCTTCGAGCGGGCCGAGCGAGTAGGCGGGCGTCGCGCCCGGCGCGTTTGCGATCATCACGCCGTTCTGGCGTTTTGCAATCGCGCCCTGTTCCTTGGGGCCGTAATGGTCGAACACATGAAACAGCAGGCCCGAACCCTGGGTCAGGGTGCGGAACTCGTTCTGGAAGCCGATCAGGCCGCGCGCCGGGATCATGTAGTCCAGGCGCACGCGGCCCTTGCCGTCGGACTCCATGTTCTTCAGCGCGCCCTTGCGCACGCCCAGCTTCTCCATCACGCCGCCCTGATGCACTTCCTCGATGTCGACCACCAGCTGCTCGACCGGCTCCATCTGCTGGCCGTCGATCTCCTTGATGATGACTTCCGGGCGCAACACGGCCAGCTCGAAGCCTTCGCGGCGCATGGTCTCGATCAGCACCGACAGGTGCAGCTCGCCGCGTCCGGAGACCAGGAACTTGTCCGGGTCGGAGCCTTCCTCGACCTTCAGCGCCACGTTGTGCAGGGTCTCGCGCTCGAGGCGCTCGCGGATCTGGCGGCTGGTGATGAACTTGCCGCCGCTGCGGTCCTTGTTGCCGGCGAAGGGCGAGTTGTTGACCTGGAAGGTCATGCTGATGGTCGGCTCGTCCACGGTCAGCGCGGGCAGCGCCTCCGGCGCGTCCAGCGCGCACAGGGTGTCGGAAATAGCCAGGTCCGCGACGCCGGAGATGGCGACGATGTCGCCGGCGAGGGCTTCCTCGACCTCGATCCGCTCCAGCCCCAGGAAGCCCAGCACCTGCAGGACCTTGCCCTGGCGCTTCTTGCCGTGGCGGTCGATCACGCTGACCGGCATGTTGGTGCGCACCTTGCCGCGCTGGATGCGGCCCACGCCGATCAGGCCTACGAAGTTGTTGTAGTCCAGCTGGCTGATGCGCATCTGGAAGGTGCCGTCGCGATCCACTACCGGCGGCTCCACGTGCTTCATGATGGCCTCGTACAGCGGAGTCATGTCGCCGTCGCGGGCGGAGTCGTCGAGGCTTGCGTAGCCGTGCAGCGCCGAGGCGTAGACGATGGGGAAATCGAGCTGCTCGTTGGTGGCGCCGAGCTTGTCGAACAGGTCGAACACCTGGTCGATGACCCAGTCCGGCCGCGCGCCGGGGCGGTCGATCTTGTTGACCACCACGATCGGCTTGAAGCCCATCGCGAAGGCCTTCTGGGTGACGAAGCGGGTCTGCGGCATCGGGCCGTCCATCGCGTCGACCAGGATCAATACCGAGTCGACCATCGACAGCACGCGCTCGACTTCGCCACCGAAGTCGGCATGTCCCGGGGTGTCGACGATGTTGATGCGGTTGCCATTCCAGTTGATGGCGGTGTTCTTGGACAGGATCGTGATGCCACGTTCCTTTTCCTGGTCATTGCTGTCCATCATCCGCTCGGTGGTGACCGTGCGTTCGCTGAAGGTGCCCGACTGCTTGAGCAGGCAGTCGACGAGGGTGGTCTTGCCGTGGTCGACGTGGGCGACGATGGCAATGTTGCGCAGGTTCTGGAGTGACATGACGAAAGGCGCGATTGAGCCGCGCTCGGGACAGGAAGGAAGCCGCGTATTATAGCGGGTTTGAAGCGTCGGGATTGGCGCCGAAGGTCAGCCAGAGGTGTGTGCGGCGGCTGTCGGCGGATCCTGCCCTTGAAATCGGCCCTCATCGGCTGAACCTTCCTGAATACCGCCTTCAGCGGCCCCTTTCGCAACCGGAGTCCGTCCCATGTCCCTGACCGCCACCTTCGACACCGCCCGCGGCCCCATCAAGATCGAGCTCTACCCCGACAAGGCGACGCTGACGGTGGCCAATTTCGTGAACCTCGTCCAGCGCGGTTTCTACGACGACCTCACCTTCCACCGCGTCATCCCGGACTTCATGATCCAGGGCGGCTGCCCCGAGGGTTCAGGCCGGGGCGGCCCCGGCTACCGCTTCGAGGATGAGACCAACAACGGCGTGCGCCATGAGCGCGGCGTGCTGTCGATGGCCAACTCCGGCCCGAATACCAATGGCAGCCAGTTCTTCATCACCCACGTGGCAACGCCGTGGCTGGACGGCAAGCACACCGTGTTCGGCAAGGTCGTCGAAGGCCTGGACGTGGTCGATGCCGTCGCCGGCGGCGACGAGATCAAGTCGGTCAAGATCGAAGGCGATACCAGCGCGGTACTGGCCAAGCATGCCGACCGCGTGACCGACTGGAACCGCCACCTCAGCGCCTGAGAAGTGTCGTAACTGACGTCCTTCGATGCCGGCTTGGCGAGGGCCGGCCTCGGAGCCTGTGATAAAATCGCGGCCCCTGACACTGCCTGCCCTGACCGTTCGGGCACGCTCTTCGAGAGGTTTCCAATGCTCCAGCTTGCCGGGCGCATGGGTCGCGCCAAACCCAGCGCGATCATGGCCGTCGCCGACAAGGCGAAGAAGCTCAAGGCCGCTGGCCGCGACATCATCAGCTTCTCGATCGGGGTCCCCAACTTCCTGCCGGGCGAGCACGTGTACGAGGCCGCGCGCGAGGCGCTGGCAAACGATTCGGGGCAGTACGGCTCCAATCGCGGTTCCGACGCGTTGCTGGACGCCTTCCTCAAGCATATCGAGGATCTGGGCCTGACCGGCTACACCCGCGCGAACGTCTCCACCGGCATCGGCGCCAAGCACATCCTCTACAACCTGGCCGAGGCGCTGCTCGAGGAAGGCGACACCATCGCCTTCCCCACGCCTTACTGGACCACCTACGTCGACATCGCCGAGATCGTCAACGCCAAGATCGTGGAGCTGCCGTGCCCGGCGACGCAGGACTACAAGCTGGGCCCGGCGCAGCTGGATGTGGCGCTGTCCACCCACAAGCCGAAGGTGTTCCTGTTCAACAACCCGTCCAATCCAACCGGCATGGTCTACACGAAGGACGAGATCACCGCGTTGGCCGAGGTACTGGTCAAGCATCCCGACACATGGGTGATCACCGACGACATCTACAACCGCATGCTCTTCGACGGACTGGAGTACTACAACTTCGTGCAGGCGCGGCCGGAACTGCGCGACCGCGTGGTCTTCGTCGACTCGCTGTCCAAGACCTACGGCATGCCCGGCTGGCGCGTGGGTTTCATGGCCGGGTCGGAGACCATCGCCAAGGCCGTCACCACGCTCAATTCCAACCACATCACCAATCTCCCTGAAGTCACCACGGCCGCTGCGGTCGCGGCGCTGGCGGGTCCGCAGGACGTCACCGAAGCCAAGAACCTGGAGTTCCAGGGCAAGCGCGACCTGGTGATGGACGTGATGAACTCGATCCCCGGCGTGATCTGCCCGCGTCCACAGGGCGCCTTCTACGTGTTCCCGGACATCAGCTGCGCGTTCGGCAAGTCGCATGGCGACACCCTGATCGGCAACGACGTGGACTTCTGCAACGCGCTGCTCGAATCCAAGGGCGTGGCCTGCGTGCCAGGTTCAGCCTTTGGCGAGCCACGCGCGCTGCGCATCAGCTACACCTGCCCAACGCCGCAGCTGGCCCCGGGCATGCAGCGGATCAGGGAATTCTTCGCCGAGCTCACCTGAGCCAGGCAAGATCGCCATGAGCCTGCGCACCGTTCTTTGGCTCCTGCTGCTGCTTGGCGCAGCTGGCTGGGTCCAATCGACGTGGCAGGGCAGGGAGCAGCCCCTGCACGCCGATGATCCGCGCCTGCTGACCGGCGAACAGGGCATCGTGATGCTGGCGGCCGAGTGGTGCGGCTACTGCCGAAAGCAGCAGCAGGATTTCGAGATGGCCGGCGTGCGCTACCGCGTGCTGGACGTGGACACCGACGAAGGCGATCGCGCCGCGCACGCACTCGGTACCCGCAGCGTGCCGGTGACGGTGGTGGGCCAGCAGGTCATCCACGGCTACGACACCGCATCGCTCAAGCAGAACCTGGAGCCCCTGGGCTACAGCATGTATTGACCACCCCACGATTGATCTTGCAGAGGACACCGTTATGAAGACTCCCGTTCGTGTCGCCGTCACCGGCGCAGCCGGCCAGATCGGCTATTCGCTGCTGTTCCGCATCGCCTCGGGCGAGATGCTGGGCAAGGACCAGCCGGTGATCCTGCAGATGCTGGAGCTGCCGATGGAGAAGGCCCAGGCTGCGCTCAAGGGCGTGATGATGGAGCTGGAGGACTGCGCGTTCCCGATGCTGGCCGGCATGGTCGGCACCGATGACGCCGGGATCGCATTCAAGGACGCGGACATCGCGATGCTGGTCGGCGCCCGCCCGCGCGGCCCAGGCATGGAGCGCAAGGACCTGCTGCTGGAGAACGCCAAGATCTTCACCGCCCAGGGTGCGGCACTGAACAAGGTCGCCAGCCGCGACGTGAAGGTGCTGGTAGTGGGCAATCCGGCCAACACCAACGCCTACATCGCAATGAAGTCGGCACCGGACCTGCCGGCCAAGAATTTCACGGCCATGCTGCGCCTGGACCACAACCGGGCGCTGTCGCAACTGGCGAACAAGGCGCAGATTGCTGTAGGCGATATCGAGAAGCTGATCGTCTGGGGCAACCACAGCCCGACCATGTATCCCGACTACCGCTTCGCCACGGCCAATGGCCAGTCGCTGAAGGAAGCGATCAACGACGACGCGTGGAACGCGAATACCTTCATTCCGCAGGTCGGCAAGCGCGGCGCGGCCATCATCGAAGCACGTGGGCTGTCTTCGGCCGCCTCGGCCGCCAACGCTGCCATCGACCACATCCGCGACTGGGTGCTGGGCAGCGACGGCAAGTGGGTGACCATGGGCGTGCCGTCCGACGGCAGCTACGGGATCCCGAAGGACGTCATCTACGGCGTGCCGGTGATCACCGCCAATGGCGAGTACATCCGCGTCGAAGGCCTGGAGGTGGACCCGTTCAGCCGTACGGCCATGGACAAGACCCTGGCTGAACTGGAAGAGGAGCGCGCCGGCGTGGCGCACCTGCTGGGCTGAGCGCCCAGTCGAGTGACGTGAACGGCGCCGGGTTCGTCCCGGCGTTTTCGTGTCCGTATACGACCAAGGTCGGTAGCTGTGGCGAACCCCCCGCACTATGCTGCAGGCACTGTCGCAACTGCGAGTGCCGTCATGGGCTACGAAGAGATCTATCGCAAGTCGGTCGATCAGCCCGAGGTGTTCTGGGCCGAAGAAGCCAAGGCAATCCACTGGCATGCTCCGCCGCGGCAGATCCTGGACTATTCCAACCCGCCGTTCCGCAAGTGGTTCGTCGGTGGCGAAACCAACCTCTGCTACAACGCCGTCGACCGTCACCTGGAGGCACGTGCGGACCAGCTGGCGCTCGTGGCGGTCTCCAGCGAAACCAACGTCACCCGCGAAATCAGCTACGCCGAACTGCATCGCGAAGTGAACGCGTTCGCGGCGATCCTGCTGCGCCTGGACGTGGGCCGCGGCGACCGCGTCGTCATCTACATGCCGAACATGGCCGAGGCGGTATTCGCGATGCTTGCCTGCGCGCGCATCGGCGCGGTGCACTCGGTGGTGTTCGGCGGCTTTGCCGCGCACAACCTGGCGCTGCGCATCGACGATGCCACGCCCAAGCTGCTGATCGCCGCCGATGCCGGCATCCGCGGAGGCAAGGTGATTCCATACAAGGCGCTGGTCGACCGGGCGTGCAGCGAGGCGGCCACGCCCCCGGCCAAGGTGCTGATCGTTTCGCGCGGCCTGGACCCGGCATTGCCGAAAGTGGAGGGGCGCGACGAGGACTACGCCACCCTGCGCGCCGAGGTGGGCGATTCGCAGGTGCCGGTGCAGTGGCTTGAGTCCAACGAACCCAGCTATCTGCTCTACACCTCTGGCACCACCGGCAAGCCCAAGGGCGTGCAGCGCGACGTCGGCGGCTATGCGGTTGCGATGGCTCAATCGATGCGCACCATCTTCGACTGCGCGCCGGGGCAGGTGATGTTCTCCACCTCGGATGTCGGCTGGGCGGTCGGCCATTCCTATAACGTGTACGGGCCGCTGATCGGTGGCTGCACCTCGATCCTTTACGAAGGCCTGCCGACCAGCCCCGATGCCGGCATCTGGTGGGCCCTGTGCGAGAAGTACGGCGTGCGCACCATGTTCTCATCGCCCACGGCGATCCGCGTGCTGAAGAAGCACGATGTCGGCTTCATCCGCGAGCACGATCTCTCGAAGCTGCAGTACCTGTTCCTGGCCGGCGAACCGCTGGACGAGCCCACCGCACAGTGGATCCACACTGCACTGGGAAAACCAATCATCGACAACTACTGGCAGACCGAAACCGGGTGGCCCGCGATCACCCTGCTTCCCGGGCTGGACATGAAGCCGGTGAAGTTCGGCTCGCCCGGCTTTGCCAACCTCGGCTACCGGATGAAAATCATCGATGAGGCCACTGGCGAGGAAGTGCCGGCCAACATCAAGGGCGTGCTGGTGATCCAGCCGCCGCTGCCGCCGGGCTGCATGACCACCCTGTGGAACGACAACGCGCGCTTCATGGCCAGCTACTTCAGCCACTTCAAGGAGCTTCTGTACAGCTCGCTGGACTGGGCCATCCGCGACGAGGAGGGCTACACCTTCATCCTCGGGCGCACCGACGACGTCATCAACGTGGCCGGCCACCGCTTGGGCACGCGGGAAATCGAGGAATCGGTGTCCGGCTACGCCGGCGTGGCGGAAGTCGCGGTCATCGGGGTGCACGACGAATTGAAGGGACAGGTGCCGGTGGTCTTCGCCACGCTGCGCAAGAACACCGATGAGCCGCACGAGCGTGTGGCCGCTGCCACCGGCATGCGACACGCGGTGGAAGACAGCTTGGGCGCGGTGGCACGGCCGGCGCGCGTGTATATCGTCAATGCGCTGCCCAAGACGCGGTCCGGGAAATTGCTGAGGCGTTCCCTGCAGGCGCTCGCGCAGGGCACCGACCCCGGTGACCTTTCGACGCTGGATGATCCGAACTCGCTCGACGAGATCAGGCGCGCGCTCGAGCGCGGTCCCGAAGCCGGCATCTGAAGCGCGCTGGCGCTAAAATGGTCGCCTGCGCGAATGCGCACAGAATGGAGACATGCATGACCCATCACGACTCGGCCGGCGCGAAGTTCCGCGCCGCGCTGGCACAGGAACAACCGCTGCAGGCAATCGGGGCGATCAACGCAAACCACGCCTTGCTCGCGCAGCGCGCCGGCTTCCGCGCCATCTACCTGTCCGGTGGCGGCGTGGCGGCTGGTTCGCTGGGCCTGCCGGACCTGGGCATCAACACCCTGGAAGACGTGTTGATCGACGTGCGCCGCATCACCGACGTGTGCGAGCTGCCGCTGCTGGTCGATATCGACACCGGTTTCGGCCCCAGCGCATTCAATATCGCGCGCACCGTGAAGTCGCTGGTCAAGGCCGGCGCGGGCGCCTGCCACATCGAGGACCAGGTGGGCGCCAAGCGCTGCGGCCACCGGCCGGGCAAGGAGATCGTGACCACCGCCGAGATGGCTGACCGGGTGAAGTCGGCTGCCGATGCCAGGACCGATGCCGACTTCTTCCTGATCGCACGCACCGATGCGATCCAGGTCGACGGCGTCGATGCGGCGATCGAGCGCGCCATCGTCTGCGTGGAGGCCGGCGCCGACGGGATCTTTGCCGAAGCCGCCTACGACCTTCCCACCTACCGCCGCTTCGTCGATGCGGTGAAGGTGCCGGTGCTGGCCAACATCACTGAGTTCGGCAAGACCCCCCTGTTCACCGTCGATGAGCTGCAGTCGGCCGGCGTCGGGATCGTGCTGTACCCGCTGTCCGCGTTCCGCGCGATGAACAGGGCCGCCGAAGCCGTCTACACCGCGATCCGCCGCGACGGCCACCAGAAGAACGTGATCGACACCATGCAGACGCGCGAAGAGCTATACGAGCGTATCGGCTACCACGACTACGAACAGAAGCTGGACGCGCTGTTCGCCGCCAGGAAATGACCCGGAGCACCCGATGACCGAAGCCGTCCCGTTCAAGCCCAAGAAATCCGTCGCGCTGTCGGGTACTCCCGCCGGCAACACCGCCCTTTGCACCGTGGGCCGCACCGGCAACGACCTGCATTACCGCGGCTACGACATCCTCGACCTGGCGCGCAGCTCGGAGTTCGAGGAGATCGCCCACCTGCTGGTGCACGGCGCGCTGCCGAACGAGGCCGAGCTGCGTGGCTACAAGGTCAAGCTCAAGTCGCTGCGCGGTGTTCCCGCCGCGGTGAAGACGGCGCTGGAACAACTGCCGGCCTCGGCCCATCCGATGGACGTGATGCGCACCGGTGTGTCAGTGCTTGGTTGCATCTCGCCGGAGAAGGACGACCACAACCACCCCGGCGCGCGCGACATCGCCGACCGGCTGATGGCCTGCCTTGGCCCGATGCTGCTGTACTGGTACCACTGGAGCCACAACGGCCGGCGCATCGAGATCGAGACCGAAGACGACAGCATCGGCGGGCACTTCCTGCACCTGCTGCACGGGCAGGAGCCGCGCGAGAGCTGGGTCCAGGCCATGCACACCTCGCTGATCCTGTATGCCGAGCATGAGTTCAACGCCTCGACCTTCGCCTCCCGCGTCATCGCCGGCACCGGCAGCGACATGTACAGCGCGATCTGCGGCGGCATCGGCGCGCTGCGCGGCCCCAAGCACGGCGGCGCCAACGAGGTCGCCTTCGAAATCCAGAAGCGTTACGCCACGCCTGATGAAGCCGAAGCGGATATCAAGGCACGCGTCGAGCGCAAGGAAGTGGTGATCGGCTTCGGCCATCCGGTCTACACCACCGGTGATCCGCGCAACCAGGTGATCAAGGACGTCGCCCGCGAGCTGTCGGACGAGCAGGGCAGCCGCAAGATGTACGACATCGCCGAGCGCCTGGAAACGGTGATGTGGGACATCAAGAAGATGTTCCCGAACCTGGACTGGTTCAGCGCAGTCAGCTACCACATGATGGGCGTGCCGACGGCGATGTTCACGCCACTGTTCGTGATCGCGCGCACGGCCGGCTGGAGTGCGCACGTGATCGAGCAGCGCATCGACGGCAAGATCATCCGCCCCAGCGCCAACTACACCGGACCGGAGGACCTGGAGTTCGTGCCTATCGGGAAGCGTTGAGCGAAAGGACCGGCTTTCCGAGGCAAGCGTCTCGGGCGGCGTCGTGCTGAGGGCCGAGCCCCCGTCGGTCTACTGCAGCCCCTCCGCTGCCATCGCCGCGACCACGTCGGGGTCGGCGGTCATGCGCTCGAAGAAGCGCGCCAGCTCCTGCAGCTCGCTTAGATCCACGGCTGCATCCTTGGCCCAGCGCAGGATCACGAACAGGTAGGGATCCACCACCGAGCGCGAGCCGGTGAGCCAGTCCTTGTCCTTCAGCTGTGTTTCGATGCGCTCGAACAGGCCGCGCAGCTTGGTGCGCGCGTGCTGTTTGCTGCGTTCGATCGCCGATGCGTCATCAAGGTAGCCGGTCGCGCCGAACAGCGGATGGAACGAGGTGTGCACGTCGGCGTTGAGAAAGGCGAGCCAGCGGTTGGTCTCGGCGCGTCCCTTGGCGGTGCCGTCGCCAGCAAGGCCTGCGCCGGGAAAGCGTTCGGCCAGGTAGTTCAGGATCGCCGCATTCTGGGTCAGCAGCCAGTCCCCGTCCTGCAGCGCAGGCACGTTGCCGGCGGGATTGATGTGCAGGTATTCCCGCGCCTTGAGCGACTTGGCATCCATCACCTGCACCTCGAACGGCTCGCCAATCCAGCGCAGCACGATGTGGTCGGCCAGAGAGCAGGCCCCGGGCTTGGTGTAGAGCTTCATGCGCTTCTCCAGCAACGAAAGACGGCCCAAGGATAGCCCCGGGCCGTTGCAGGCCGCACACCCTATATAGATGTCAGGACGTGCGGGGCGGCAGCTTCTGCACGCGCAGGAAGGTGTGGTCCCCGATCGTGGCCACCTGGTAGGCATTGCGCCAGCTGGGGCTCGCAATCGCGTGGGCCATGAAGTGGCTGGCGCCGGGGACGATCTCCTGGCGCTCGCCGGGCGGCAGTGCCCAGTTCTGCTCCGCACCGAGGGCGACGTTGATCGACGCCGCCCAGGCTTCCGGATTCTGCAGGCGGGTGCCCGGGGCCACGATGCCGGGCGCGAATTGCTTGCGGGCCGTGACCACGTCGCACATCGAGTCGCCCCACAGGCCGCTGTCCAGGCGACGCAGCGCCACTTCGGCCACGGCCTGCTGCCCGCGGATGGTCTGGTCGCGTGCTTCCAGGTAAACGGTGGTGCTGAGGCAAAGCGAATCGGCGGCGGGCTGCGGCAACATCTGCGACAGCCATAGAATCCAGGCGAGCTTCATTGGGAACTCCTTGCTCCGTCTTGGCCGCTCCCCTGCGCCACCGTCCAGGAATGGAAGGAAGCGGGGTGACACGGCATGGCGTCATGGGGAGGCAGCTACTCCGATGAGCTGCCCGGGGCCGGCCACCGGAGATGATCAGGGCCGGGTGGCTCGCCAGTTGCAACGTGGGCGGGCCGGAAAGTTGCCGCACGGTAAGGGCGCAATACCGAACGCTGGCTGAACGAATTGCCTTGACATTCAGCCTAAGTCATTGATTGGAAATGGAGTCTTTACTCCGGAACGCCGCCTTCATCAGCCGCGGGCTGCCAGTGGCGCGTCTGGCCAAGTCCCTGTCGAGGTCCTGTTCAGAGCGCCGCAGCCAGCCGGCAGCCCTGGTCGATGGCGCGCTTGGCGTCGAGTTCGGCGGCCACGTCCGCACCGCCGATGAGGTGCGTGGAGACACCGGCAGCGGTGAGCTGCGCGTGCAGGTCGCGACGCGGCTCCTGGCCGGCACAGATCACCACGTGGTCCACCGCCAGCAGCTGTTCCACGCCGTCGATTGAAATTCGCAGCCCCTGATCGTCCACACCCAAGTACTCCACGCCGCCCAACATCTTGACCTGCTTTGCCTTCAGTGCGGAGCGGTGCACCCAGCCGCTGGTCTTGCCCAGGCGCGCACCGGGACGACCAGGGCTGCGCTGCAGCAGCCAGACCTCCCGCACGGGCGCCTCCGGCTGCGGCGGCACCAGGCTGCCGCGGGCCTCGAACGTTGGATCGACACCCCATTCGGCCATCCAGCGGCCAGTGTCGAGGGTTGGAGATTGGCCTTCGTGGACCAGGAACTCCGCGGTGTCGAAACCGATACCGCCGGCTCCTATCAGCGCGGCTGACTTCCCGATCGCCACCCGTCCGCTGAGTACGTCCACGTAGCTGACCACCTTGGCGTGGTCGCTGCCCGGGAATCTCACCTGGCGCGGAGTGATGCCGGTGGCCAGCACGATCTCGTCGAACCCTTTGAGTCGCTCCGCGTCCGCCGTCGTGGAAAGGTGCACCGTGGTGCCGGTTTCCTTGAGCTGCTGGGCGAAATAGCGCAGGGTCTCGTGGAACTCTTCCTTGCCCGGGATGCGCTTGGCGTAGTTGAACTGGCCCCCGATTTCCGCGGCGGCATCGAACAGCGTGACCTGATGGCCGCGCTGGGCGGCGACGGTGGCGCAGGCAAGGCCCGCCGGTCCGGCGCCGACCACCGCTACGCGCTTCGGCGCACGGGTCGGAAGATAATTGAGTTCGGTCTCGGAGCAGGCCCGCGGATTGACCAGGCAGCTGGCCTTCTTGTTCTCGAATACATGGTCCAGGCAAGCCTGATTGCACGCGATGCAGGTGTTGATGCTCTCGGGTCTGCCTTCGCGCGCCTTGTTCGTCCATTGCGGGTCGGCCAGCAGCGGCCGGGCGAGCGAGACCATGTCAGCCTTGCCCTGCGCCAGGATGCGCTCGGCCACTTCGGGCATGTTGATGCGGTTGGTGGCGATGACCGGCACCGACACTTCAGGCTTGAGCTTGGCGGTGACATCGACGAACGCGGCGCGTGGCACCGAGGTGACGATCGTGGGGATGCGCGCTTCGTGCCAGCCGATCCCCGAGTTGATCAGCGTCGCGCCCGCCGCTTCCACCGCCTTGGCCTGGGCCACGATCTCGCCCCACTGGCTGCCGCCCTCGACCAGGTCGACCAGGGACAGGCGGTAGATAATGATGACGTCCGGCCCGCAGGCTTCGTGCACGCGACGCACGATTTCCACCGGGAAGCGCATGCGCTTCTCCGGCTTGCCGCCCCAGGCATCGCTGCGCTTGTTGGTGCGCGGAGCGATGAACTCGTTGATCAGGTAGCCCTCCGAACCCATTACCTCGACGCCGTCGTAGCCGGCCTCGCGGGCGCGCCTGGCGGCATCGGCGTAAGCGGTGATCTGCCGTTCGACGCCGCGCGAGGAAAGCGCGCGCGGCTTGAACGGATTGATCGGCGCCTTGATCGCCGAGGGAGCCACCGAAAAGGGGTGGTAGGCATAGCGGCCGGCATGGAGCAGCTGCAGGCAGATCTTGCTGCCGTTGTCGTGCACGGCGCTGGTGACGAAACGGTGGGGGCGTACTTCCCAGGGCCAGGAAAGCTTGCCGCCGAAGGGCGCAAGCCAGCCCACCAGGTTGGGGGAGAAGCCGCCGGTGACCATCAGCCCCACGCCGCCCTCTGCGCGCTCGGCGAAATAGGCGGCCAGCTTCGGGAAGTCGCGCGCTCGATCCTCCAGCCCGGTATGCATGGAGCCCATGAGCACGCGATTGCGGATCCGGGTGAAGCCCAGGTCCAGTGGCGCGAACAGATGCGGGTAATGCGGATTGGGCAGGCCGGCGGTTGCGGGCAGCGGGGCAGAAGCTTGCACTTGCATGGGCTCGGATACGCCTGCGTACGGAATCGTCACGATGCCGCGAATTCGCGGTCGCGGCAAGTTCCGATGCTGCCCGAGCCCTGGGGCGGGCGCGGAACACTCTCGCACCTGCAAACCAGGCACGCCTCGTCATCAACTCCGCCCCCGGGCGCACAGGCCGGCTACACGCCGCTGCGCTGCGATGCTCGAGCCTCGATAGAGCTCAGAAGCCGTCGTGGAACGCGAGCGGCACGCGCGATCTGGCAACATAGAGGGCTTCCCTCGCCAACGAGTCGCGAATGAGTCACCACGACCTGCGTTCCGCTGCCCGCCCCAATCCCGACCAGCCCATGGTGGACATCGCCGATTACGTCGCCGATTACACGATCGATTCCAGGGAGGCCTACGACACGGCGCGCTACATGCTGCTGGATTCGCTCGCCTGCGCGATGCTGGCGATGAAGTTCCCCGATTGCGTCAAGCATCTCGGGCCGGTCGTCCCGGGCGCGACCATGGAAGGTGGCGTGCGGGTGCCGGGTACGGCGCACCAGCTCGACCCGGTGCAGGGAGCTTTCGCTATCGGGGCACAGGTGCGCTGGCTGGACTTCAACGACACCTGGCTGGCAGCCGAGTGGGGACATCCGTCCGACAACCTGGGTGCCATCCTCTCGGTTGCCGACTACCTGAGCCGCAAGGCAGGCCGCGAAGGCGGAGCCCGTCTCACCGTTCGCGACGTCCTCACCGCCGCCATCAAGGCGCACGAAATCCAGGGCGGCTATGCGCTGCTCAACTCCTTCAACCGCGTTGGGCTCGACCACGTCATCCTGGTGCGCCTTGCGTCCACGGCCGTCACCACGCAGATGCTGGGCGGCGGCAAGGAGCAGATCATCAATGCGGTCTCGCGCAGCTGGATCGACAATGGAGTGCTGCGGACCTACCGCCACGCGCCCAACACCGGCCCGCGCAAGAGCTGGGCGGCCGGCGACGCCTGCCGCCGTGCCGTTACCCACGCACTGAATGCGGTCAACGGCGAGGTCGGCTACCCGAGCGCACTCAGCGTGCCCACGTGGGGCTTCTACGACATTGCCTTCAAGGGCAAGCCGTTCCAGTTCGAGCGTCCCTTTGGCAGCTACGTGATGGAAAACGTGTTGTTCAAGATCAGCTTCCCGGCCGAATTCCATGCGCAGACCGCGGTGGAATGTGCGATGACCCTGCACTCGCAGGTCGTGGAAAAGCTCGACCAGATAGACCGGATCGTGCTGGAGACCCAGGAAGCGGCAGTCCGCATCATCGACAAGACCGGTCCGCTGGCCAACTACGCTGATCGAGACCACTGCCTGCAGTACATGGTCGCCGTGCCGCTCATCTTCGGTCGCCTGACCGCCGAAGACTACAGCGACGCCGTGGCTGCCGATCCCCGGATCGATACCCTGCGCGGCCTGATGGAAGTCAAGGAGAACCCGCAGTTCACCAAGGACTATTTCGACCCGGAGAAGCGCTACATCGGCAACTCAGTCCAGGTATTCTTCAAGGACGGGACCAGTACCGGCAAGGCCTCGGTGGATTTCCCGATCGGGCACCGCAAGCGCCGCGCCGAAGGCATCCCCGTGCTGATGTCCAAGTGCGAAGCTGCCTTGCGAGCGCACCTGCCGATCGAGCAGGCCGACCGAATCATGGCGCTGGCCGCCGATCCGGAGAGCTTCGACGCCTTACCGGTCGACGCGTTCATTAACCTGTACGCGATGTAAGAGCCCGTAGGTGGCGAGGTTTTGCCGCGCCCAGTTGTTATGCTACCGTTAACGACGTCTTCACCTGCCTGCACGTACTGTGGTCTGGACGACGTGCGGACATAGCCCTCTGAGTTTGTACAGACTGGATGCACGTGTTGAAGAGTCCTTCGGTTTATCTCACTACTGTTTTTAAGGAGCTGCAAATGAACAAGAAACTTCTCTGTGCCGCAATGCTGGCCGGTTTGGGCGTGGCGCAGGCCGCTTCTGCGCAGGAATATGACGACCGCTGGTACCTGACCGGCGCTGTCGGCTACAACTCGCAAGACACCGATCGTCGTACCGAAGACACCCCGTTCCTGTCGCTCGGCCTGGGCAAGTTCGTCAGCCCGAACTGGTCGATCGACGGTGAGCTGAACTACCAGAATCCGAGCTTCGACGGTGGTGTGACCGGCGCCAACAACGACCTGCTCTGGAGCCAGTACGGCATCTCGCTCGACGCGCGCCGCCATTTCATGGTCGAAGGCCGTGGCTGGAACCCGTACATACTGGCTGGCCTCGGCTACCAGCGTTCGGAAGAAGAGTTCAATGCGTTCCCGTCGCCGAACTCCCCGGGCCAGCGCGAGGACAGCAACCTGTCCGCCAAACTGGGCGTCGGTCTGCAGACTTCGCTTGAAAACCGCATCGCGGTTCGCGCTGAAGTTGCCTACCGTGCCGACTTCGACGACTCCAGCATCGCTGCCGAAGGCGTCCGGAACTGGGGCGGTTACCCGCACCAGCAGGAAGAGAGCCACTTTGGCGATATCCTGGCCTCCATCGGCGTCGTGATCCCGCTCGGCCCGGCGTCGTCGGCTCCGGTTCCGGTTGCTCCGGACGTGGCTCCGAACTGCGCAGACCTGGATGACGACGGTGACGGCGTCAACAACTGCAATGACAAGTGCCCCGGTTCGCAGGCTGGCCAGACCATCGGTCCAGACGGTTGCCCGGTCCCGGTCACCATCGACCTGAAGGGCGTCAACTTCGACTTCGATCGCTCGACCCTGCGTCCGGACGCGGTTGCGATCCTGAGCGAGGCGGTGCAGATCCTGCAGCGCTACCCGGAGCTGCGCGTTGAAGTCGCTGGTCACACCGACCTGTGCGGCTCCGACGATTACAACCAGAGCCTGTCCGAGCGCCGCGCGGTTGCGGTGTACGACTACCTGGCCAGCAACGGCATCGACGCTTCGCGCATGACCGGTCCGTCGGGTTACGGCGAGAGCCGTCCGCTGGTCCCGACCGAGCAGACCTTCCCGGCCTGCAAGAACGAGACCAACCGTCGCACCGAGCTGAACGTCCAGAACTGATCGGACTCAGGCTGCAAGCAAGACCCGAAGCCCGGCCTAGTGCCGGGCTTCTCTTTTGTGCGTCACGTGATGAACGAGAGCACGTATATCGGGCGAGCGCGCGATCAAAGCCTGGAAAATCCATCGGCTTACTTGCTCTCCGCTTCCGTGGTTCTTACACTCGATCATGGAATTCATGGAGTGCGTCATGCGCCGGTTCGCCCTGCTTGGTTGCCTGTTCTTCTTAGCAGCTCCAGCTGCTGTCGCCTCCCCCGATTGCACGAAGCCGGTAGTCGCTCCGCCGCTCTCTCCGGGGCAATCCATGCTTTCTGCAGTGGCTTCGGAGCTTCGAGCACATGCCGCGCCGCTGGGTACTCCGAGCGGCGTGCTGGCCCACGCATACGACGAATCGCAGTCGCTGGACCACGTGCTGATGAGGATGCGGATGCAGGCCTGCCAGAACGTGGCAATGGCGCTGCCGACGCCCACGGTGGCCGATCCCAACGATCCCGCTGCCTACCAGCCCAAGACCGCGTTCGACAACACCCCTTGGCGTTTCGACATGAACCAGAACGGCAAGCGCATGACGGCTGTCGAGTTCGACGCCTGGATGAAATCGCGAGGAGTTCGCGTGGCCAAAGGGGCAGCGAAGGCGGTCGTGCCCCTGGTGGTCCAGCCCGTCCTCGAGCCAGAGCCGACAGCCACGCAGCCTGACTGACGGCCACGGCCCGGATCAAGGTCCTGCCTCTCCCATCCGCGATCGGCGGGCCAAGTGCTTATGCAACCGAAGTCGGGAATACGTCACGGACTGGCGCGCACGCTTTCCAGGCGGGGCATCTGCTCCCGCACGGAGGCAGCCCGCTGGGTGATGGCAGGGCGCGTGGCGATCGGTGGCCGCATCATCCTGGATCCGGAGTTCCCGGTTGTCGCTGGTGGGCAGTTGATCGAGATCGACGGCTTCGCGCTCCAGCAAGGACAGCGCATCTACCTTGCGATCAACAAGCCGAGAGGGCTGGTCACCACCGCCAGCGACGATCGCGGGCGCGATACGGTGTACCGCTGCCTGGAAGGGGCAGGGCTGCCATGGCTGGCGCCAGTGGGACGGCTGGACAAGGCCAGCGAGGGACTGCTGCTCTTCAGCAACGATCCTGCCTGGGCCGCCACGGTCACCGATCCCGCATCGGGGCCGCACAAGACCTATCACGTGCAGGTGGACCAGATCCCCGGGCCTGACCTGCTCGATGCACTCTCGTTCGGTGTGGTGGACAAGGGCGAGCAGCTATCGGTTGCTTCGGCACTGCTGTTGCGGAGCGGCGGGCGCAACGCGTGGCTGGAGATCATCCTTGCAGAAGGCCGAAACCGTCATATCCGGCGTCTGCTGGCGGCGCACCGTTTGGGTGTACTGCGTTTGACCCGGGTCGCCATCGGACCGCTTCAACTGGGCGACTTGAAAAAGGGAGGGTGGCGACGGCTGAGCGTGGAAGAGGCCTCGTCACTTGCGCCCGTGGACTCGTAGCGTCGCGCCGCCAGCACAGAGCGGCGACCCGTGGATTTCCGCTCAGGACTTGATGACGCCCAGCTCTTTGCCGATCCTGATGAAGGCATCAATGGCTGCGTCCAGATGCTCGCGAGTATGCGCGGCACTGATCTGCGTGCGGATCCGCGCCTGGCCCTTGGGCACCACCGGAAAGAAAAAGCCGATCGCGTAGATGCCTTCCTCGAGTAGCCTCGTGGCGAACTGCTGCGCAAGCGGAGCGTCGTAGAGCATCACTGGGCTGATCGGATGACTGCCCGGACGCAGGTCGAATCCGGCCGTGGTCATGCGCTCCCTGAAGTAGGCGGTGTTGCCGGCGAGCCTTTCGCGCAGCTCTCCTGCCGAGGAAAGCATTTCAAACGCCTTGATACCGGCGGCGACCACGTGTGGCGGCAGTGAGTTGGAGAACAGGTAAGGCCGTGAACGCTGGCGCAGCAGTTCGACGACCTCCTGCCTGCCGGTGGTGAAGCCCCCTACGGCGCCGCCCATCGCCTTGCCCAGCGTGCCGGTAATGATGTCGATCCGGTCCAGCACGCCCTTGACCTCGGCCGAACCGCGCCCGGTCTCGCCAAGGAAGCCGGTGGCGTGGCATTCGTCGATGTGCACCAGCGCTCCGTACTTCCGCGCAAGCGTGGTGATCTGGTCCAGTGGCGCGATGAAGCCGTCCATCGAGAACACGCCGTCGGTGGTGATGAGTTTGGTCTTGCATCCTGCGGCGTCGGCGGCCTGCAGCTGTGTCTCCAAGTCGGCCATGTCGCAGTTGGCGTAGCGGAAGCGCTTGGCCTTGCACAGGCGCACGCCGTCGATGATGGAGGCGTGGTTGAGCGCGTCGGAGATGATCGCGTCGCCTTCGCCCAGCAGCGGTTCGAACAGCCCCCCGTTGGCGTCGAAACATGCGGCATAGAGGATCGTGTCTTGCGTGCCGAAAAACCCGGCGATGGTCGACTCGAGCTGCTTGTGCAGGTCCTGGGTGCCACAGATGAAACGCACGCTGGCCATGCCGAAGCCGTGGGTATCCAGGGCGTCCTTCGCGGCCTGGATGATGTCGGGGTGATCGGCAAGCCCAAGGTAGTTGTTGGCGCAGAAGTTGAGCACGGTACGGCCATCGGCGAGTTGGATCTCCGCCGACTGCGGGCTGGTGATGATGCGCTCGGACTTGAACAGTCCCTGGTCGCGGAGCTCTTCCAGCTGCTCTGCGAAGTGCTGGGTGAGGGCGTTGGCCCTGGAAGGGCTGGGCAAGGAAGAGCTGGACATGGATGAGCGGCGCCGGTTCTGGGGATCGCCCCATTTTAGCGACCGGCAGCGTGACCTCGGCAGAAAGACCGCACGACGGCCCATCGAGAACCGGTGGCGCTGGCTCGGAGGCCCTGCGTGCAGAGCCGAATGCTGCGACTGCACAAGCCGCTTGACGCACACTTATGTTGCGCTGCAATATCAAGGCACTGAACGGAAAGTGAACCAGAAGTGACAGTTCAGGAGCCTGGCCAGACCACCCCCCACCCCCCAAGCCAAACCAGGAGAAGCCGTATGAAGGCAGCAAAACTGAAAGCCGCGTTCGTCCTCACATTGGCAGTCGTGCCGCTCGTCTCATTTGCCCAGTCGGTAGAGCCAGCGGTGGTGGAGG